>MGWS01000034.1:10933-46183 GCA_001801105.1 Gallionellales bacterium GWA2_60_18 | reverse complement strand
ACCTCCAACGTTGGAGCCACTTCAACCCATCTCCTCAAGCAAACGGCCTTAAGCCAGGACGACCTCAAGATGCTTATCGCCAACGTCCCGGCAACCAAGAAGCTCGTTTTCATAGATACCTGCAATGCAGGCAAACTGGGCGAAGCCATCCAGATGGCGGTGCTCACCCGCGGGATGAACGAGGATACGGCACTCAAAATCCTGTCGCGTGCCGTGGGCTCAACTATCCTTTCAGCCTCGAA
This sequence comes from Gallionellales bacterium GWA2_60_18, assembly GCA_001801105.1. The sequence goes on along the minus strand of MGWS01000034.1, from coordinate 45,941 downwards.
TTCGGTGCAGCAGGCAGTGGAAGGCTACAAAGGTCACGGACTCTTTACTTATGTCGTTGCCGAAGGGCTGAAAGGTGCAGCCGACTCTGATCGGGACGGCTACGTGAAGACCCATGAGCTGGTGAACTATGTAGACAGCCAAGTGCCGGAACTGGCCGAGCAGGTGTTCAAACACAAGCAGTACCCGACCACCACCCTGAGCGGGCAGGGGTTCCCAGTGGTGAGGGTGAAGTAGGAATGCAGGAGCAGAATCTGCTCCGGAGACAAAAATAAATAGCCGCACAAAGAAATAGAAGAAATAGCCCACACCCCTCTTTTTCAAAGGGGGCTATTTCAGCTCGCTTAGGATGGGTTGAGCAACGCGATACCCATCGCTTGCAATTGTTGGGTATCGCGTTGCTCAACCCATCCTACCTTTGACCCTGATCAGCCTTTCTCGAACCGCATCACCCCGCCCTTGCAGTCCACCTTGATGGTGTCCTTGGCGGCGAAGTGACCTTCGAGGATATGCTTGGCCAGCGGGTTCTCCAGTTGCGACTGGATCGCGCGTTTCAGCGGTCTTGCGCCGTACACCGGGTCGAAACCGGCGGTGGCGATCTCGGACAGCGCGGCCTCGCTGATGTCTAGTTTCATCTCCATTGCGGCCAGGCGTTTTTCCAGATACTGCAACTGGATGCGCGCGATGGACTTGATGTTCTTTTCGTCCAGCGCGTGGAACACCACCACCTCGTCGATGCGGTTGATGAACTCGGGGCGGAAATAGGTCTTCACTTCGCCCATCACCGCCAGCTTGATGACCTGGTAATCGTCGCCGGACATCTGCTGGATCATCTGGCTGCCAAGATTGGAAGTCATCACGATCACGGTGTTCTTGAAGTCCACGGTGCGGCCCTGGCCGTCGGTCATGCGGCCGTCGTCCAGCGCTTGCAGCAGCACGTTGAACACATCCGGATGCGCCTTCTCCACTTCGTCGAGCAGGATGACGCTGTACGGTTTGCGCCGCACCGCTTCGGTCAGCCCGCCACCTTCTTCATAACCGACATAGCCGGGCGGTGCGCCGATGAGGCGCGCGACGGAGTGCTTCTCCATGTACTCGCTCATATCGATGCGGATGAGATGGTCTTCCGAATCGAACAGGAAACCGGCCAGCGCCTTGCACAGCTCGGTCTTGCCCACGCCGGTGGGACCGAGGAACAGGAACGAACCATACGGACGGTTCGGGTCGGACAGGCCGGAGCGCGAACGGCGAATCGCATCGGACACTAGGCGCACGGCCTCATCCTGCCCGACCACGCGCTCGTGCAGCTTGTCTTCCATCTTGAGCAGCTTGTCGCGCTCGCCCTGCATCATCTTGCTAACCGGGATGCCGGTGGCGCGGCTCACCACTTCGGCGATCTCTTCCGCGCCGACCTGGGTGCGCAGCAGTTTGTTCTTGTGCCCGCCGCCTTCGGCCTCGCGTTGCGCGGCTTCCTTCAACTTGGCTTCGAGTTGCGGCAGCTTGCCGTATTGCAGCTCCGCCACCTGCTCCAGCTTGCCTTCGCGTTGCAGACGCACGATCTCGGCGCGCACCTGCTCCATCTCTTCCTTGAGATGCGCCGTGCCTTGCGCCGCGCCCTTTTCCGCCTTCCAGATTTCTTCCAGATCGGCGTACTCGCGCTCCAGCTTCTTGATCTCGTCTTCGATCAACGCATGGCGCTTTATGGAGGCTTCGTCTTTTTCTTTCTTCACCGCTTCGCGCTCGATCTTGAGCTGGATCAGGCGGCGGTCGAGCTTGTCCATCACTTCCGGCTTGGAGTCGATCTCCATCTTGACGCGCGCGGCGGCCTCGTCGATCAGGTCAATCGCTTTGTCCGGCAGGAAACGGTCGGTGATGTATCTATGAGAAAGCTCCGCCGCCGCGACGATGGCCGGGTCGGTGATGTCCACACCGTGATGCAACTCATAGCGTTCCTGCAAGCCGCGCAAGATCGCGATGGTGGATTCCACCGACGGCTCTTCCACCAGCACTTTCTGGAAGCGGCGTTCCAGCGCGGCATCCTTCTCGATGTATTTGCGGTATTCGTCCAGCGTGGTCGCACCGACGCAATGCAGCTCGCCGCGCGCCAATGCGGGCTTGAGCATGTTGCCCGCATCCATCGCGCCCTCGGCCTTGCCCGCGCCGACCATGGTGTGCAGCTCGTCGATGAACACGATGGTCTGGCCCTCATCCTGCGCCAGCTCCTTCAATACGTTCTTCAGGCGCTCTTCGAATTCGCCGCGATACTTCGCGCCGGCCAGCAGCGCCGCCATATCCAGCGACAGCACTTTTTTGTTTTTCAGTGTCTCGGGCACTTCGCCATTGACGATGCGCTGCGCCAGCCCCTCGACGATGGCGGTCTTGCCCACGCCGGGCTCGCCAATCAGCACCGGATTGTTCTTGGTGCGGCGTTGCAACACCTGGATCGCGCGGCGGATCTCGTCGTCGCGACCGATCACCGGGTCGAGCTTGCCCTGCCGGGCGCGTTCGGTGAGGTCGATGCAATACTTCTTCAGCGACTCGCGCTGGCCTTCCGCTTCCTGCGAGCCGACCGATTCGCCGCCGCGCACAGCGTTGATGGCGGTTTCCAGCGGTGCGCGCGCCACGCCATGTGTCTTCAGCAGGCGTCCGCATTCGCCCTTGTCGCCGGTCAGCGCCAGCAGGTACATCTCGGAGGCGATGAACTGGTCGCCGCGCTTCTGCGCTTCCTTGTCGGTGAGATTCAGCAGGTTGGTCAGGTCGCGCCCGACCTGCACCTCGCCGCCGTGGCCTTCCACCTTGGGCAGACGCGACACGGCCTCATTCAGCGCCGCCTTCAGCGCATTGACGTTGCCACCCGCGCGCGCCAGCAGCGATGCCGCGCCGCTGTCGGCATCGTTGAGCAAGGCCAGCAACAGGTGCTGCGGCTCGATGAACTGGTTATCCGTGCCGACGGCCAGCCCCTGGGCATCGGACAGTGCCTGTTGCAGCTTGGTGGTGAACTTGTCGAAACGCATGGCGACACACTCCGTGAATGATGGACTGACTGCCAGATGGGGGATGCATCGGCAATTTCAACCCCCGCCCCCATCCCTTATACTACGCGCATCTTTCCGGGAACTCATGATGCCACATACCGATCTCGCACAGCATATCCGCACCAGCGTCCGCGCCGCGCTCGAGGAGGACATCGGCTCCGGCGACCTGACCGTGCAATTGATTCCCCACGCACAGACTGCGTCCGCCAGTATCATTACGCGGCAGGAGATGGTGCTGTGCGGCACGGCATGGTTCGAGGAATGCTTCCGCAGCCTCGATCCGGACTGCAAAATCCATTGGACTGTACGGGAAGGCGAGCTGGCGCATCCCGGCCAGCAGTTGTGCGAAGTGCGCGGCAATGCCCGCGCGCTGCTCACCGCCGAACGCAGCGCGCTGAACTTCCTGCAACTGCTGTCCGGCACCGCCACGCTGACGCGCCGTTATGTCGAGGCGGTGGCGGGAACGCAGGCGAAGATCATGGACACGCGCAAGACGCTGCCCGGCCTGCGCATGGCGCAGAAATACGCGGTGACGGTGGGCGGCGGCCACAATCAGCGCGTCGGGCTGTTCGACGGCGTGCTCATCAAGGAGAACCACATCGCGGCCGCCGGCGGTATCCGCGCCGTGCTGGAACAGGCGTTCCGCCTGACTCCGCCGCACATCCCGATCCAGATCGAGGTGGAGAACATGGCCGAGCTCGACGAGGCGCTGCTCGCCGGCGCGCGGCTGATCCTGCTGGACAACTTTTCGCTCGCCGACATGCGCCTCGCGGTGGATCACACCGCCGGGCGCGCGGAGCTGGAAGCCTCCGGCGGCATCACGCTGGAGAACCTGCGCCTCATCGCCGGGACCGGCGTGGATCGCATCTCCGTCGGCGCGCTGACCAAGGATATCAAGGCCGTCGATCTGTCGATGCGTTTGCTGCTCTCTTGAACCAGAAACATCCATCGAAAAAACTGCGTCATACCGGCGGCGCCCCAGACAATATCTGCGGACGCTTCCCCCTTTGAAAAAGGGGGACGGGAGGGGGATTTTAGAATCGGCGAAAACTCACCGCTTTCAAATCCCCCCTCACCCCCCTTTTACAAAGGGGGGCTATTACAGCACAGGCCCAACCTTGGGCACGACTCCCGCAAAGGTCAAGCCTTGACGAGTCTCCCCAGCATAACCGGGGGTTTACCTCACTGAATTATTTGGGTTGAAATCTTCCGCTACGACCCGCATATCAGCATCTGCCGATCTACGGAGAACCTCATGAGCGATTCCAAACATATCGTCTGCCCGCATTGCGATGCGGTGAACCGCGTTCCCGCCGGCAAGCTCGGCGGACAGCCCACCTGCGGCAAGTGCAAACAGCCCTTGTTCGCGGCGCATCCGGTGGAGTTGAACGCGGCCAATTTCCAGCAGCACATCTCGCGCAGCGACATTCCGGTGCTGGTGGATTTCTGGGCGCCATGGTGCGGGCCGTGCCGCATGATGGCGCCGGCCTTCGAGCAGGCTGCGGCGCGACTGGAACCGGGGATGCGGCTGGCGAAGCTGAATACCGAGGAAGCGCAGGAGCTGGCGGCGCGCTATGGCATCCGCAGCATCCCGACGCTGGCACTGTTTAGCGGCGGGCGCGAGGTGGCACGGCAGGCCGGCGCGATGGACGCTTCCGGCATCGTCAACTGGGCGCGCAGCAAGGCCTGAAGGGCTATTGCACCACGCAGCCCGCAGCGCTCTCGCTCGGGTTGCTGTTGTTACTGCCGTTGCTGTCGCTACCCGGATCGATCTCCGTATCGCCGCCCAGGAAGCCGGGGGTGGCGGACAGCCGCACCAGTATCTCGTCATTGGTGTAGCCGGTCTCGCCGCGCCCCAAGTCCAGCGTGTTGCCGTCCTGGGTCACGATCACCTGGCCGTCATGCACCGTCACGTACAGGCCCGGATCGCCCGCATTTGCCTCGCTGCCGAATTCCTTGTTCATATCGACCGGGATGCTGTCCGGGCGCGGCAGCGGGTTGTCCGTGACGCTCGGCGGGATGACGATGATCTGCACCGGCTTGCCTGTGTCGCGCGCGATGATGGCGGCCTGCTGGATCGCCACGACGAACGAGCCGCCCGGCGTCACCATCACCACTTCGCCGGCCCAGACATAGACACCCGCGCCGTCCAGCGGATTGCCGCTCGTCGCTCCGGGATTCGCCGCGCCGCTGGCGCAGGGACCGTTACACCAGGCATCGAAGCCGGTGCCGCGGATGCCGATGGTGGCGTTCGCCACGCTGAACTTGTAGTTGTCGCGGTTGACCCGGCCGATCAGGCCGGTGACCACGCGCACGCCGCCCTTGAGCAGGCGCAAAAAGGCGTTCTCCTGCGAGGCGGCCTTGTCGTACTTGAACTTTTCCACCTGGAACACGGTGCTTTCCTGCAAGGTCACCCGGCCTTCATCGCGGAACGCCACCACCGCATGGGACTTGTTCCCGGTGCTCAGTACGTCGCCCTCATACACCGGCGCACCCAGCGTCAGCTTGCGCACCTTGCCGCCCGTTTCCCTGGCCGACATCTCGCCCTGCACCAGCATCACCCGTCCGACCACCTGTGATTGCGCTGCCTGCGGTTTGGCCGGCCGCACCACGCTCGCGCCATTGTCATCCCGGCAGTTGGACGTGGCGCACAGGCGCGAGGAAAAGTCGGTGCCGCGGATACCGATGGTCGCGGAAGCGGCGCGCAGCTTGTAGGCATCGGGGTCGCCGCGCTTGCCGATCAGCCCGGTCAGGGTGCGGAAGCCGCCCTTGAGCAGGCGCAGCACCGCATTGTCGGACTGCGGCGCTTCCTTGCGGAAACGGAACGTCTCGATCTTCAGATTGGAGCTCGGGCGCAGGGTCATCACCGCACCATCGTTCATCTTGATCTGGGCATAGCTGCCCTTGGAGGTGACCAACATATCGCCCTCCAGCACCGCGGATTTTGAATTCAGCACCTTGATCGTGCCGTCCGCCCGCTGCGCCATCAGTGTGCCGCTCATATAGCCGACCCGCCCGACGCTCTCCGCCGCCTGCGCGAACGTCGCAGCCGTCAGCAATGCCACTGCAACAAGAAATCTAATGTTCAGCATCCATCACCTCAAAACGTTGCCGAAAGCCCGACATGCACACGCCAATCGCCCAGCTCCTGCGTCGTATCGCTGCCCGCACTGGTGATGCGCGCCGCATCCATGCGCAGCGAGAACTGGTCGGCGAAACTGGCGCGCAAGCCGAAGCCCGCGCCGGAGATCGAGTTGCTGATGCCTGCGGCTGTCTCCACCGCACCGGCATCGAAAAACGCCAGACCGCGCGCCTTGAGTCCGCCGGAGCCGAAAGCCGGGGTGTAGCCCTCCAGATTCAGGCGTGCGCCGCTTTCGCCGCTTTCGGTTCCTTCAGAGAAGCCGCGCACCGCATCCGCGCCGCCCAGTCGCATCTGCTCGCCCTGGATCAGCACATCGTCGCTCCATTGGCCGTTCAGCACAGAACGAAACTGCCAATCGTCACCAACCAGCGCCGAGAAACTCGCGCCGCCGCGCAGCACCTTGTAATTGGCGTCGGGCTGCGTGAAGCTCACTTGGTCATAGGCGGCGAAATCGGTCGCACTACCATTGTTCATGCCCGGCACATTGGCCGACAGCGCGGCGTTGAAGTTGGCCTCGCTGCGCGGGAACTTCGCCTGCGTGGAATACGCCACGCTCACCGGCATCACCACGATCTCGTTATACAGCACCGTCACCGGCGGATTGGTCTGCTCGATACGGCTGAAATCGCGCCAGTCCAGCCCAAACGACACGCGCTGCTCGAACTCGCCGCGTTTTTCCAGCTGGTGGTTGTAGCGCGCGCTGAACACCAAGCCGCCGCCCTGGAAGTTGGAAAGCCCGCCCACCACCGAATTCACGTTGGAATAACCGCCGAAGAACTCCAGGCCGTCGCCCCTGCCGTACAACGGAATCTTGTAGCTGCCGCCCAGCACCGTGACGCGGTCGGTATATTCCGGCGACATCTGGAATTGCACCGTGCCGACATGATCCTTGTCGAACAGGTTGGCATGGCGATATGAAAACCCCAGACGCGTGCGCCCGGTTTCCGGCGTGCCGCTGTTGTCCAGCGACAAACCCCAGATGGAAGGTTTGCTGTCGGCGACGGTCACGTTCGCATCTATCTCACCGTCGTTCGCACCCGCCTTCAGCACCACGTTCAGCTGGCGCGCCGGATTCTCGTTGGCGAGCCGCAGTTCGCGCGCGATCTGGCGCGTCCTCGGCATGCCGCCGCTGCGCAACGACGGCAGCGCATTCAGCGCATTGGCCTCGCTGACGAACTTGTTATCCTTAACCGCGATCTTGCCGAAACGGCTTTCCACCACGCGGAAGATGATTGCGCCCTTTTCCAGCTCCTGCTCCGGCAGCAGCACCCGCACCGCCGAATAGCCGCGGCTGGCATAGGCTTCTTCCACCGCCTCCAGCGCGTGCTGCACGTCAGAAAAATCCTTGTCCTTGCCGACATAGGGCGAGACCGCCGCCGCTATCTCTTCCTTGCTCAACAAAGTCGCGCCTTCGAGCGTGTAGCCGGATATCTCGAAGCGCAGTACCTGCGACTCGACTTCGCTTTCCGAGGCGTTCGACGCATCGACCGCGGGTGCATCCACCGTCTTCTCCTGCAACGCGACCAACAGGGTGTTGCCATCGAGCGCGGTGTTGTAGGCGAACATGCGTTCGAGGTTGATCACCAGCCGGGTACGGTTGTCGGCCTGGATGATGTTGGCGTCGCGCAATCCTTCGGCGTCGAGTTTCTGCACCGACTTGCCCAGTGCATTTTCGGTATCCATGAAGTCCAGCACGATGCGCGGTGGCGCATCGAGCACGAACCCGCCCGGCAGTTTCTCCGGCGGCTGCGCCAGCGTGATCCGCAACAACGCCATCCCTTCGGCCACCTGCTCGACGCCCAGCGCGGTGATGCTGTTCAGCGCCAGCGCCGGCAACGGCAGCAGCGCAAGCATCCCTGCAAGCAGGATCAACCGGATGGAATTCATGGTCAGTCTCATGTCGGTCCTATTTGCAAACCGGCAGCGTGGCCGTGGAGGTGTCTTCAGAAGTCGGCGCGGTCGCACCCTCCACGACCGGGGCATCCTCCTCTTCCTCCTCGGTGCTGTCCGTACCCGCCGTATCATCCGGCGCGACTGTGGTATCCGTGGATGGAGGTGCGACTATGATCTCGTTGACCAGACTATTCACCGTCGAGGACGTAACGCGATAGGTGATTGTCAGCCCGGAGCCCAGCAACGCCGGAGTAGTAGGCGGATTATTCAGGAAGAAACCGCTGCCGCCGACGGTGGTAGTCGATGTCTCCACCCCGTCAATCACCACCCCGGCCGAGGAACGCGCCAGGAAATCCAGAGCGATACCCCCGGCGGAATATATGGTAGAAGCCGACAAGCCCGTCGTATCGTTCAGATACAGTGTCGATGCAGCCCCTTCCAATTTGAGCGCAACGCTGCTACCGGTCAGCGATGAACCGTCGTTGATTCGCATATCGTTGAGAACGGTAGCCTTCGCCGCACCCGTCGCCGAGACATCGGCATTGGTGAACGTGATCGCTGTCCCCTTCATCTCCAGACTGCCGCCGACGGTAAGGTTGGCATTGATGTTCTGTGTACCGGCAGAAGTGAGCTTGACGGTACCGGTGCTGGTGAGAGTTGCTCCTGAATAGGTCAAATCACCGGCACTGTCGATAGCAATACCACCGCTACCGGCAAGAAAACTCTTCGTCCCATCGAGCGTAAGCGCATTTGCCCCGTAATGATAAAAACTCACGCCCTGCGGGGTGGTTGTGGCGGAATCCGTGAGCGCAATGGTGGTGGGAGCCGATGCACCCGTGCTACCGATACGAATGCCGCCATAACTGCCGGAGACGGTAGCGGTAATATTGGGCGTATTCACGTCCGCGCTGATACCCAGATCGCCCAGCGTGGCACCCGTGCTGATCAGTGTCGAAGATGTAGTTGCAGTGACATTGGTGACACCGCTGCCATTGTCGTCATAAATCCCTCCGGCAGAGGTGGCGTTGACAACAGCGCCCGAAGCGGTGCCGAGGTAGAGATTATGGCCTGCACCGGTCGTCATCAACGTCACTGTGCCGCCCATGCTCGATGAGGCAGAACCGATATGCGTCGTCTGGGCGCTGGTGTAGCTGACGTTGCTATAGGCGGACAGACTGTTGACCGTGTTGACCAGGTTCGCCCCGGCCAAATTGATTGCTGCTCCGGTGGAAGATGCAGAGAGAGTGGCCGTATTGATATAACTGGTCGCATCCTGGCTGATGCCGCCGGAAGCCGTCATGGTCAATGCCCCGGCCGGCCCCCCCGTGAGAACGCCGATTCTGGATTTGCTGCCCGCACCGGCAGTCATGGATATGCTGGCAGCCGTGATGTCGATGTCCGGCGTCCCCTGCGCGGAGCCGATCAATGCACCGCTGGCCGTGCCGCTGCCGCCCGTCATGGTCAGACTGCCGCCGATGTTGAGCGTGATGTCCGCATCAAGCTCTTCGCCGATCACTGCCGCCGCGCCCAGGCCATACTGTCCGGCGGTATTGCCGGCGCCGCCGGTCATGGAAAGATTGCCGCTGGTTGTGATCGTCTGGGTCGTCTTGCCAGTCAGGAAGGCGCCGCCGATCGTGCTTGCGTCCCCGCCGCCGACCAGGGCGATTGAACTGGCATTGATGGTTTGCGCCCCGTCGGACTGGATGCCGGCGTCGTTGCTGACGGATTCGTTCTGGGCCGAAACATAAAGCCCCCCCGAACTTCCGCCGGTAATGCTGATCGCGCCCGTGGTCGTAATGTTCTGGGTGCTCTTGCTCTCGATGTTAGCCTGGTTGCCGTTGCCGCCGCTGCCGCCCTGAAGCGTGATCGTCGATGCATTGATGGTCTGCGCGCCGGTACTCCTGATGGAGGCCGAGTTATGCGTCGCACATGATGTGCAGATCGTCACGCTATCCTTGGTGCTGCTCAGAGTATTGTCGGTGACATCGCCGCCCGTCAGCGAGATGGCAAGCGTGCCGGCGCCGGAATTGAGTATCTGCTGCGCACCGCCCGACTCGATGGACGCGCTTGCGCCAGCAGCAGTATTGGCCCCGGATCCGCCGGTCAAGGTAATGGCATGCGTTCCCGCAACTTTGAAGTCGATCGTCTGTGTGCCGGTCGCATAGAGCTTCGCCGTGCCTCCATAGAGGCCGGACGATGCCGACACGATCAGGTCGCTGTTGGCGCCGTAAAGGTTGATGGTCTGATTTCCGCTGGAAGTGACAGACGCATCGCCATCGCTGGGAGTGCCCGGTTCATTGGCGACGATGAAATCACCCCAGGTATCCACACTCAGATTGCCGCCCGATGTCATGGAAGCATTGACATTGCCGGTCGGGTAAGCCACTTTGACGGTGACGTCCGACCCGGCCTTGATGAAGATATCACCGGCCGTATTCACCGAAGAACCGATAAAACTGACAGTTCCGGTGCCTGATGTGACGTTATAGCCGGTGTAATCGAAGCGGCTGCCGGGAAAGGAGCCATCCCAGCCGGCGATGAAACGCAAATCGCCGGTGCCGGAATTGGACAACGCTATACCGTTACCGCTGATGTTCTGCTGCCCCACCAGCCATAGGTCGTTGGTGCTGGTGTAGCTGTAAGTCTTGCCGCCGGCAAAGAAGATGTTGCCCACACCACTGGTACCCGAGGTAGTGGTGATCATCACCGGACCGCTCGAAAGGTTCGATGTGATCGTCGACCAGAGGATGGTGGGGTTGGCAGTCGCGCCCTCGAAAACGAGCCCCGGACTGTAAGAGTTGAAAGCTCCGCCCGCCAGGCTTTCCGCAGTCGGCGCCAGGTCGATCGTCACATTGGTCGGATCCAGCAACCAGGTACCCGCCTGTCCCATCGGAGCAGAACGATCAACCTGGATCGTCCCCACATCGAGGTAGATCTTGCCCGAGGTCTCGACGAAGCCGCCATCGCCGCCATTCGCCCCGCCTCTCGCAGAGATATTGCCGTAGGCCCGCGTGGTGTCGTCCGCCCACACGATCACCTTGCCGCCGTTGCCGTTGTCCGTGGCGTCCGCGCTGATGGTCGCGGTAGATGCGACGTAGGTGACGGTCGCATTCTGCACATCGGGATTCTTGCCCTGATAGTCGCCGCCGACGAGGATGGTGCCGCCGCCCTGTGCGCCATCGGCGCTGACGGTTGTGCCGTCCATGATGCCGACCTGTTCGCCGAGGACTTCGATGCTGCCGCCGGTCACGCCATCGGCGCTGACCGTGCCGGATATCTCGGCGCGCAGGCTGGCCTTGAACACGATCTTGCCGCCCTGCATGGTGGCGCTGTCGGCGCTGACCGTGCCGGTATTCCTGACGATGGTGCCGAACAGTCCGAGGCTGCCGGAGCTGGCGACCAGTTGCCCGACGTTGGTGGCGTCTCCCGCCGGTGCGGTGATGTTGACCCTGAGGCTGGGTTCGCTGCTATCGACCAGCTCGACGCTGTGTCCGGCGGCCAGCAGTATCTCGCCGTTCGGCGCGGTGATGACGCCGGTGTTCTCGACATCGGGTGCGATCAGGTATATCTGCCCGCCGCTTTGGGCGGTAAGGCTGCCGGCGTTGCTGATTTTTTGCGCGCCGGGCACTTCGGTATAGCGGTGGCGTCCGGCGAGGAAGTCTTCATCGCTAAGGTTGAGCGTGGTAGCCACCAGCCCGGCCACGTCGATGGTCGCGCCCATGCCGAAGATGATGCCGTTGGGATTGACCAGAAACACGCGCCCGTTGGATTGCAGGCTGCCGAGGATGTTGCTGGGGTCGCCACCGACGACGCGGTTCAGGACGGTGGAAGTCGCGCTTTGCTGCACGAAGCGCGTGATCTCTCCGCTGCCGATGGAGAAGTCCTGCCAATGGATGATGGTGCCGGGGGTGTTGGTGACGGTGAGGGTGTTGCCGCTGCTGGAGATACTGGCTTCCCCGTTGACCACTTCGCCGCCGGTGGGGTTCGCCTGCGCCGCCTGCATCGCGCTTGCCAGCAGCACCGCCGCGCAAATCGGGCGCAGGCGGAATTGTGGCGGTTTGCGATGTAGCTTTTTCATGGATGCATCATGTTCGAAGCTGGATTTCGCGCGATTGTAGCGCAGGATGGAACATTATGTGCCGTGTTAACAGACCCGCTATCGCGCAGCAGAACTGCACTCCTGCTCGCTCTTCTTCCGGCACACCATGTCGACCAGCGCCGACATGCCGTGGTGCCCTTCCCCTTCGCAGATGTTGTCATCGTGCTCGCGCAGATGCAGCAATTCCATATCGGCGAAGGCGGCCCGCAGCATCGCTTCCGTATAGAGATTTTCCGCCTGCGACGGGCCGCCGGTTCCGTATTCGAGCTGGCGCGGCGTGTAGCCCTGCAACAGCAGCAGGCCGCCCGGTTTCAGGCAGCGCCTGATATGCGCGAACATCTGCTCGCGCATCCCCGGCGGGGCGAACTGGATGAAGATGGCGACGACCGCATCGAAGCGGTGCTCGCCCCACTCCCATTGCGTCAGGTCGGCCAGCTCGAAGCGCATCTGCACCCCGCGTTGTGCCGCGAGTTTGCGCGCCTTTTCCAGTGCGACCGGCGATGCATCCACCGACAGCACATCCAGCCCCTGCTGCGCCAGCCATACGCCGTTGCGCCCTTCGCCGTCCGCCACCGCGAGGCAACTCATGCCCGGCTTCAGCAGCTCGCGCTGCGATACCAGAAAGGCGTTCGGTTCGATGCCGAAGTGATAATCCTCTCCCGCGTAACGTTCGTCCCAGATGCTCATGTCACTCTCCAACATTTCTCGTAGGGTGGGCACGTTTTTTGTGCCCGCCCTGCAACTGACAAAAATCAATTAACTATCGGGATTATCTAGGTATTTCGGTCTATTGTCTTTTCCTGCGAGCAGGCGCATATTCCATCTCAGCAATATGGCTTTTTGACTTTGCTACTAGGTTATTACGGAGGATGGAATCATGCTCACCAGCACCCTGTATTACAGTTCTTCGGAATCCGCCTTTCCCGGCACGCCGGAAGCAACCGGCCATCGGAGCGAACCCCACTTTGGCGTAAGATGGAAAGTCGTGGCGATCATCGACGAGCACACCGAGTATCACGGGCAGATGAAGGACATTTCCGTCAACGGCGCCTCGATACTGTTGCCGGTCAATCTCCGGGACATCGCATCCTTCGACTTGGTCATTCACATTCCCGCCCTGCACACGGAACGCGAATCGCATCTGGTGTATATCAAGGGAAGCCAGATCTACACGGTCTATGACTGCAACGAGAACGCGTTCCGCACCTCGGTCGAGTTCCGGGAATTCAAGTCGAACCACGACATCGGCTTCCTGATGAACCGGCTCAACAAGCATTACCACGCCCTCGGGCAATAACCGCCCCGCCGCAGCGCCAGCCAGGCCGGACACGGCCTTGCGGCTATAGCGGCACGTTCGCCGCGATGTAACCCTTGAGTTTCGCCACATCCGCTTCCATCACTTCGCAGCGTTGCGGCAGGTTTTCGATACCTTCCAGTGCCGCAGGTCGTTCCGGTTCGCAACCCAATGATTCCCGTATGGTCTCGGCAAACTTGGCCGGCAGCGCGGTCTCTAGGCAGACCAGCGGCAGGCTGGGGCGGCGTTGCTCCAGCCCGACTTTTAGGCCGTCGGCGGTGTGGGTGTCGATCATTACGCCATATCCTTCCCACACCTCGCGAATGGTCTTGAGCCTGTCCTCATGCGTGCTCTTGCCGGAAGCGAAATGGAACTGCGGTAGCACATCCCACCACGCTGTGCCCTTGATGTCGAACGAACCGCCCTTGTCTACCTTGCCCCAGAACTCGCGCACCTTGGCGCCGTCGCGCCCGACCAGGTCGAACATGAAGCGCTCGAAGTTGGACGCCTTGGAGATGTCCATCGACGGGCTGCTGGTCTCGTAAGTATGCTTGGTGTCGCGCGGACGATAGACGCCGGTGCGGAAGAATTCGTCCAGCACATCGTTCTCGTTGGTAGCGAGGATCAACTGGCCGATGGGTAGGCCCATCATGCGCGCGATGTGCCCCGCGCAGATGTTGCCGAAGTTGCCGGATGGCACCGCAAACGCGACCTGCTCATCGTTGGATGTCGTCGCGGCGAAGTAGCCCTTGAAGTAGTACACGACTTGCGCCGACACGCGCGCCCAGTTGATCGAGTTGACCGTGCCGATCTTGTATTTGGCCTTGAAGGTGTGGTCGTTGGACACCGCCTTCACCATGTCCTGCGCATCGTCGAACATGCCGTTGATGGCGATATTGAAGATATTGGGGTCTTGCAGCGAATACATCTGCGCGCGCTGGAACGCGCTCATCTTGCCGTTCGGCGACAGCATGAACACGCGGATGCCCTTCTTGCCGCGCATCGCGTATTCGGCGGCGGAGCCGGTGTCGCCGGAGGTCGCACCGAGGATGTTCAGCTCCTCATGCTGCTTGTCCAGCGCGTACTCGAACAGGTTGCCGAGCAACTGCATCGCCATGTCCTTGAACGCCAGCGTCGGCCCGTTGGAGAGTTCAAGGATATGCACGCCGTCGGCCAGCTTGCGTAACGGCGTGATCTGCGTCGCATCGCTGTCGGCGCGACCGTTGCTGTAAACCTGCGCGGTATAGGTCTTGTCGATGATGGCTTTGAGATCAGCCGCCGGAATGTCAGTGATGAATTTCGACAGCACCGCAAAGGCAAGATCGGCATAAGACAGCTTGCGCCACACATCCAGCTCGGCGCGCGTCACTTGCGGATATTGCTCTGGCAGATAGAGGCCGCCGTCCGGCGCCAGGCCGCCCAGCAGGATTTCGGTGAAGGTTTTGGCGGGCGCATTGCCACGGGTGGAGATGTATTTCATTCGTTACTCGCTTCGCTCTAGTCCCCTCTCCCGTTTACGGGAGAGGGTTAGGGAGAGGGCTGATATTTTGCAACCCTCTCCCCCAGCCCCTCTCCCGCCAGCGGGCGAGGGGAGTTTGTTTATTTTCCCAGCTCTTCCATCCGCAACCTGGTCACCTTGCCCGCCACCACGCCCAGCGCCTCGATCTTCACGATGGCCGCGTTGATGCGTTTCTCGCGCGTCTGGTGGGTGAGCATGATCAGGTCGGTCTGGTCTTCGCCTTCGCCGGGTTCTTTCTGGATCACGGCGTCGATGGAGATTTGTTCGTCCGCGAGGATGCGGGTGATATCGGCCAGCACGCCGGGCTTGTCCTGCACGCGCAGGCGCAGGTAGTAGCTGGTGACCACCTCGTCCATCGGCAATATCTTCAGGTCGGCCATCGCGTCCGGCTGGAACGCCAGATGCGGCACGCGGTGCTCCGGGTCGGCGGTATGCATGCGCGTCACGTCCACCAGGTCGGCGATCACCGCACTGGCGGTGGGCTCCGCGCCCGCGCCCTTGCCGTAATACAGCGTCGCGCCGACGGCATCGCCCTGCACCAGCACCGCGTTCATCGCGCCCTCGACGTTGGCGATCAGGCGCTTGGCCGGGATCAGCGTGGGATGTACGCGCAGTTCCACGCCTTCCGGCGTGCGCTTGGTGATGCCCAGCAGCTTGATGCGGTAGCCGAGCTGTTCGGCGTACTTGATGTCCACCGCATCCAGTTTGGAGATGCCTTCGATGTAGGCCTTGTCGAACTGCATCGGAATACCGAACGCCAGCGAAGCCAGGATGGTGATCTTGTGCGCCGCGTCCACGCCTTCGATATCGAAGGTCGGGTCGGCTTCGGCGTAGCCCAGGCGCTGCGCCTCTTTCAGCACGGTGTCGAAACTCAAGCCCTTGTCACGCATCTCAGACAGGATGAAGTTGGTTGTGCCATTTATTATCCCGGCGATCCACTCGATGCGGTTCGCGGTCAGGCCCTCGCGCACCGCCTTGATGATGGGGATGCCGCCCGCCACCGCCGCCTCGAACGCGACCATCACGCCCTTGTCCTGCGCCGCCTTGAATATCTCGTTGCCGTGCGTGGCGAGCAATGCCTTGTTCGCGGTGACCACATGCTTGCCGTTGGCGATGGCTTTCAGCACCAAGTCTTTCGCCACGCCGTAGCCGCCGATCAGCTCGATGACGATATCCACTTCGGGGTCGGCTACCACGGCAAATGCATCATCGGTCACCCGGCAGGCGCCGCCGGTGACTTTCCTTGCGAGCTCCACATTCTTGTCCGCCACCACGGTGATGCGGATCGGACGACCGGCACGGCGGGTGATCTCTTCCGCATTGCGTTGCAGGACGGTAAAGGTGCCGCCACCGACGGTGCCGATACCGAGAAGGCCTACGTTGATTGGTTTCATTCTAGCTCCTAGTCGTTAGTCGCTAGTCGTTAGTTGGCGTTGTCGCTTCGCGGATACTTAACTAGCGACTAACGTCTAACGACTAGCGACTGGTGTCATGTTGTTTGCGATAGTGTTCGAGAAAGCGCGCGATGCGGCCGATGGCCTCGGTTAGGTCGTCCGCATTGGGCAGGAACACCACGCGGAAGTGGTCGGTATGCGGCCAGTTGAAACCGCTGCCCTGCACCACCAGCACTTTCTCGGTCTCCAGCAGTTCGAGGATGAATTTCTGGTCGTCCTTGATGGGATACATCTCCGGGTCGAGGCGCGGGAACAGGTATAGCGCGGCCTTGGGTTTGACGCAGGTCACGCCGGGGATCGCGGTGATCAGTTCGTAGGCGAGGTCGCGCTGTTTGCACAGGCGCCCGGTCGGCGCGACCAGATCGGCGATGCTCTGGTATCCGCCCAGCGCGGTCTGGATGGCGAACTGCCCCGGCACGTTGGAGCACAGCCGCATCGAGGCGAGGATATTCAGGCCATTGATATAGTCCTGCGCATGCTTCTTCTCGCCGGACACCACCATCCAGCCGGCACGGTAGCCGCAGGCGCGATAGTTCTTCGACAGCCCGTTCAGGGTGAGGAACAGCACATCGTCCGCCAGCGAGGCGATCGAGGTGTGCGTCGCGCCGTCGTACAACATCTTGTCGTAGATCTCGTCGGCGAAGATGATGAGATCATGCTCGCGCGCGATCCCGACTATCTCCTTCAGTATCTCGTCGGAATACAACGCGCCGGTCGGGTTGTTCGGGTTGATGATGACGATGGCGCGGGTCTTTTCGTTGATCTTGCTGCGGATATCGGCCAGATCGGGGTTCCATGCGTTGGCTTCATCGCACAGGTAATGGCGCGGCGCACCGCCCGCCAGCGTCACCGACGCCGTCCACAGCGGATAGTCCGGCGCGGGAACCAGCACCTCGTCGCCGGTGTTGAGCAGCCCCTGCATCGCCATCACGATCAGTTCGGAGGCGCCGTTGCCGATGTAGATGTCATCCAGCCCGACGCCCGCGATCTTCTTGGCCTGGCAGTAATGCATGATCGCCTTGCGCGCCGCGAACAAGCCCTTGGAATCGGAATAGCCGGACGAATTCGGCAGGTTGAGGATCACGTCCTGCTGGATTTCCTCCGGCGCCTCGAAGCCGAACGGCGCGAGGTTGCCGATGTTCAGCTTGATGATGCGCTGGCCTTCTTCCTCCATCTGCTTGGCGCGCTCCATCACCGGGCCGCGGATGTCGTAGCACACGTTGGAAAGCTTGGTCGATTTCAGGATGGGTTTCACGTTCGTTCGCTCGAATTGTTCCGCGTGTCGCGTGGGCGGCAGATGATAGAATCCGCCCCACACACGCAATCACCGCAAGGGGCGCGATTTTACCTGTGCCGCCCCCATACGGCAAACGGAGACGGGGCTTGAAACTGCAACTGGCCAACCTGGGCGACATCAAGACATTCACCGCGCACGGCGCCGACCACGTGGCGGTCAACGGCGAACGCTTCGACACCAGCATCGTGGTGAGCGCCGGAGAGGTGCGCAACGACTGGAACGTCGCCGGCTTCGACGCCCTGCGCGAGGCCGATTTCGCCTGGTTCCTCGATCTCGCGCCCGATGTGCTGCTGTTCGGCACCGGCACGCGGCAGCGCTTCGCCCACCCGCGCCTGTACCGCGCACTGACCGAAGCGGGCATCGGCGTCGAATTCATGGACACCGCAGCGGCCTGCCGCACCTACAACATCCTGGTGGCGGAGAACCGCAAGGTAGTCGCGGCGATCCTCATTTAAAAAGGGGCTTTCATGAACTATCTACCAGCACCGCCAACTGACAATCTATATAAATTCGCAGCCATTGCAGGACTATGGTTTGTTATGGGGGTTATTGCCTATTTTGCATACTTGGCTTATCTCGGCCACATGGCTGAAAAGGAATCGAATGAGTATATGAGCTATATGCGCTCTGTCATGATGATTCAGGACATAAACAATCGAATTGGCCAACACAATATTGGCAACGCAACTAAAGAAAACAGGCCAGATTGGGTACCTCAACATTTTACTCTTAAGGATGAGTTGTCCTTCTTGTCAAAAATACTTGATACCCATCAAAAAGCGACAACTGATTATGAGAAAGCCCCCCATCCTTATGGGGAAAAACTCAACGACTCACTTGCAGTTCCACTCCAAGCAACTTTAACCGTACTAGTCTCAGGCTACGTTCTAATGGTTGGGGGCTTTCTTGCGTGGTACAAAAAAGCACAAAGCCCACAAGATGAACTAGCCAAATTAGAAATTGAGCTCAAGAAATCGCTGCTTGCGAAAACAAAGGCAGAAATAAAACAACTTTCGAGATCACGATTTGCTCCTCCAAAATGAACCCATCCCTGACCAACGTGATCCGCCAGGCCGAGCAGGTCATCGCCGGCAAGCCGCAGCAGATCCGCTTTGCGCTCGCCTGCCTGCTGGCACGCGGGCATCTGCTGATCGAAGACCTGCCGGGCGTCGGCAAGACCACGCTGGCGCATGTGCTGGCGAAGACGCTGGGCTTGCAGTTCCAGCGCATCCAGTTCACCAGCGACCTGTTGCCCGCCGATATCCTCGGCGTGTCGGTGTACCAGCGCGACAGCGGCAAGTTCGAGTTCCATCCCGGCCCGATCTTCGCGCAGATGATCCTCGCCGACGAGGTGAACCGCGCCACACCCAAGGCACAGAGCGCGCTGCTGGAGGCGATGGAAGAACGCCAAGTCACCATCGAGGGGACGACGCGCCCGCTGCCGGTGCCGTTCTTCGTCATCGCCACCCAGAACCCGGCGTATCAGGTCGGCACCTTCCCTCTGCCGGAATCCCAGCTCGACCGCTTCATGATGCGCATCCGCATGGGCTATCCCGATGCGCAGGCGGAGCGCGGCCTGCTCGAAGGCGTAGACCGGCGCGAGCTTGTCGCCGGGCTAGTACCGCAACTGGAGAACGCGGAACTGCTCATACTGCAACAACGCACCCAGCAGGTGTTCGTCTCACCCGCGCTGCTCGATTATGTCCAGGCCATCCTGCGCTACAGCCGCGAAACGGCGAACTACGTCCACGGCCTCAGCCCGCGCGCCGGGCTTGCCCTGCTCGCCGCCGCGCGCGGCTGGGCGCTGCTCGACGGGCGCGACGCCGTGCTGCCGGAAGACGTGCAGGCCGTGCTGCCCGGCGTGGTCAGCCACCGCCTGCAAACCACAGGCGAGCGTTCGAAGCAGGACAGCGACGCGCTGGTGCGCGAGCTGACCGAAGCGGTGGCCATCCCGTAGTAGAATTACCCAACCATTGGAGGAACAGACATGAACGAGATTTTGTTTGTCGTCGAGGAAGCTCCGGAGGGCGGGCTGACGGCACGCGCTTTGGGCGAATCGATCTTCACCGAAGCGGACGACGTGGAAAGTCTTCACCGGCAAGTGCGGGACGCCGTGCACTGCCACTTCGAGGAAGGCAAGGCTCCCCAAATCATCCGGCTGCATTTCACACGGGAAGAAGTCCTCGCCGTATGAAGTTGCCGCGTGACTTGTCTGGCGCACAACTTGTCAAGGCGCTGGAACGGTTGGGCTACCACCCGAGCCGGCAAGCCGGCAGCCATGTGCGCCTGACCAGCTCCCTGTCACAGGAACACCATCTCACCGTACCGTTGCACGATCCATTGCGAATAGGCACCCTGGCCTCGATACTTGCCGACGTGGCGGCGCATCATGGCGTGACAAGGGAAACCCTGATCGCCCGACTATTCGGCAAATAGGCTGCTTCCTGCCCATCCCGTGCTCGCCGCACTCCAGCAACGCTTCCGCACCTGGCTGTTCCGCCCGAAGATAGAAAGCGGAAGCGTCACCCTGACCCAGCGCCGCATCTTCATCCTGCCCACCCGGCATGGGCTCGCGCTCGCCTTCGTGCTGCTGCTGATGCTGATCGGCGACATCAACTACAACCTCAGCCTGGGTTATGTGCTGACCTTTTTGCTGGCGATGATGGCGGTGATGTCGATGCTGCACGCGTTCCGCAACCTCGCGCAACTGGAGGTCCGCGCCGGGCGCGCCGAAGCGGTGTTCAGCGGCGGGGTCGCGCGTTTCACCTTGCATTTCCGCAACAGCGGCACGATGGATCGCCACATGCTCAGGCTGCGCGACGAGAGCGGCAACACCGTCAGCTTCGACGCTCCCGCGCAACAGGACAGCGAGGTGGCTTTCCCGCTGGCGGCGACGCAGCGCGGCTGGCTGCAACCGGGGCAGCTGACGCTGTACACCGAGTTTCCGCTCGGCCTGTTCCATGCCTGGTCGTACCTGCATTTCGACACGCGCTGTCTGGTCTATCCGAAACCGCTGCCGGAAGCGCCGCTGCCGCCGGGTGATGCGCCGGACGGCGCGGGCAGGCGTAACGTCGCGGGCGACGACGACTTCGCCGGATTGCGCAACTACGCCTTGGGCGACGCGCTGCCGCGCATCGCATGGAAGGCCTATGCGCGCGAGCAGGGCTTGCAGGTGAAACAGTTCTCCGCACAGGTCGGCGAGGAATTGTGGCTGGATATTGCCGCAGCGCCCGATCCCGGTACCGAAGGCAAACTGGCGCGCATTGCCCGCTGGGTGCTGGATGCCGAGGCGCAGGGGCTGCGCTACGGGCTGCGCCTGCCGGACGGCGAACTGCCGCCGAACAATGGTGCAGGACAACGCGACGAATGTCTGCGTCGGCTGGCATTGTTCGATTTGCCACAACAGAATGACCCTCTCCCCCTACCCCTCTCCCGTAAACGGGCGAGGGGAGCAAAACGAGCCCCTCTCCCACTTGTGGGAGAGGGGTTGGGGAGAGGGGAATCATGAACAAGCCGCTCATCTATGGCCTGCTGCTCAGCATCCTCATGGTCGCCGCACCGCATGCCGACCATCTGCCGCCCTGGGTCAGCGCGCTGTGCGCGGCGGTGTTGCTGTGGCGCGCCCATCTCACCCACAGCGGTGATCCGCTACCGCCGCGCTGGCTGCTGCAGCTCATCGCGCTCGCCTGCGTGGCCGCCATCGCCATCGGTTTCCGCACGCTGTTCGGGCGCGAGGTCGGCGTCACGCTACTGATCCTGCTCACCGCGCTGAAGTTCATGGAACTGCGCGGCACGCGCGACGCGATGGTGCTGCTGTACCTCGCCTGCTTCATTGTCATCACCAACTTCTTCTACTCGCAGAGCATCCCCACCGCGCTGTACATGCTCGCCACGCTGATGGTGATCGTCACCACCTGGATACATCTGCACGCCCCGGTGCTCGCCCTCAAGCCGCGCCTGCGCGTCGCCGCCACGCTGCTGTTGCAGGCCGTGCCGCTGATGCTGGTGCTGTTCGTGCTGTTCCCGCGCGTACAGGGGCCGCTGTGGGGATTGCCGCAGGACGCTTTCGCCAGCAGCGGACTGGACGACAGGATGGCGCCGGGCAGCCTGAGCCGGCTGTCGCTCTCTGAGGAGGTCGCGTTCCGCGTCAGCTATGCCGGCACGCCGCCGCTCCGCGAGCAGATGTACTGGCGCGGCCCGGTGCTGTGGGAATTCGACGGGCGCACCTGGACGCCCGGACAGGCCACGCCCGGCGGAACGCCGCGCTTCGACGCCACCGCGCAGCCCGTCGAATACAGCGTCACGCTGGAACCGCACAACAAGACCTGGCTGTTCGCGCTCGACGTACCCGAGCGCATCTCCGTGCCCGCGACCCTGACGGACGATTTCCAGTTGCGCGTGAAGGAGCCGGTCAAGGCGCGCATGCGCTATGAAGCGCGCTCGACGCTGGCCTATCGCGCCAACCCGGACGAGGCCGCGCGCCAGCTCCGGCGCGCCCTGCGACTGCCGCCCTCGCTCAATCCGCGTGCGCGCCAGCTCGCGGCGCAATGGCGCGCGGAAAGCGCCGGCGACGATGCCGTGGTGCAGCGCGCGTTGCAGCATTTCAGCCAGCTGGATTTCCGCTACACGCTGGAGCCGCCGCTGCTCGGGCCGAACAGTGTGGACGACTTCATGTTCGAGACCCGCCAGGGATTCTGCGAACACTATGCATCGAGCTTCGTGTTCCTGATGCGCGCCGCGCGCATCCCGGCGCGCGTGGTGGCGGGCTATCAGGGCGGCGAATACAACGCGCTGGGCGGCTACTACATCGTGCGCCAGTCCGACGCCCACGCTTGGGCCGAGGTGTGGCTGTCCGGACAGGGCTGGGTGCGCGTCGATCCGACCGCGGCGATCGCCCCGGCGCGCGTGCAAAGCGGCCTGTCCGCCGCGCTGCCGGACAACGCCGCGCTGCCGTTCATGGCGCGCAACCCGCCGCAATGGCTGCGCGAACTGCGCCTGAACTGGGACGCGCTGGCCAACCAGTGGAACCAGTGGGTGCTGGGCTACAACGCGGAACGCCAGTTCGCCTTCCTCACCCGGCTCGGCATGGAAGCCGTCACCTGGCAAAAGATGGCGACCAGCATGATGATGGGCGCGGGTGCATTGATCGCCCTGTTCGCCTTGTTCATGCTGCGACATCTGTTCGCGAACCGGCCCGACAAGATACAGGCGGCCTGGCTCCGGCTGTGCCGCAAACTGGCCAAGGCCGGCCTGCCGCGTGCGCCGCACGAGGGCGCGCTGGATTACGCCGCGCGCGTCGCTGCCGCGCGCCCCGACTTGGCCGAGGCGGTCTCCGGCCTCGCCTCACGCTACAGTGCGTTACGCTACGAAAGGGGCCAGGACGAAGCATCGCGGCGCGAGTTCCTGCTGCGCGCCGCGACCTTCAAACCCTGACGCTGTATAATCCGCGCCACTTCCACTGGACACGACCAACATGCTCATCACCCGCCGCCTGGAATTCGATGCCGGACACCGCATCCCCAGCCACAACAGCCAGTGCAAACACCTGCACGGGCACCGCTACGCCATCGAGATCACCCTGTCCGGCGACATCATCAGCACCGAAGGGGTATCCGAGCAGGGCATGGTGATGGATTTCTCCGATGTAAAGCGCATCGCCAGCGAGAAGCTGGTAGATGCCTGGGATCATGCCTTCCTAGTGTATCGCGGCGACAAGGTGGTGCTGGACTTCCTTGCCGGGTTGCCGGGACACAAGACCGTCGTGCTCGATGCCGTGCCGACCGCAGAACACCTGGCGCGGATCGCCTTCGGCATCCTCGATGATGCCTATTGCGACGTGTATGGCAACAACCTGCGGCTGGAGCGGGTGCGCCTCTACGAGACGCCCAACAACTGGGCCGACTGCGTGCGCGGCTAGACACTCCGCGCCGCATGCTTCAGAATGTGCGACTACGCAGAAACCCAAATAGGGTGACACGTTTTTTGTGCTAGCACGGAAACAACAATCACTGCCCGCGTGGGCACAAAAACGTGCCCACCCTACCATCAACAATCAGGAAGCTTGGGTGAGCGGTTTAAACCAGCAGTCTTGAAAACTGCCGAGGATGCGAGTCCTCCGTGAGTTCGAATCTCACAGCTTCCGCCAGATTTTGTATTCGCGGTTGAAACTTTTATCGTTATTCACTAGTCTCACACTCGTTTTTATCCGTTTAACTCAGGAGGCCGTACATGCAATATCTGACCCAGACCGCAACGCAAACCGGCGGCATCGCCACCGCGCAGAACAAGGTCCTGCGCAACACCTACATGATGCTGGCGCTGACCATGGTCCCGACGATCATCGGCGCGTTCATCGGCATCTCGATCGATCTTTCGTTCATGGCGGCCAGCCCGATCATGTCCTCGCTGCTGATGTTCGGCGCGATGATGGGCATGCTGTTCGCCGTCAGCGCCCTGCGCAACAGCGTATGGGGCATCGCCGCCCTGCTCGGCTTCACCTTCATCGCCGGCGTTTTCCTCGGCCCGATCCTGCAAGTCGCGCTGCACCTGAAGAACGGCGCACAACTGATCGGCATGGCCGCAGGCGGCACCGGCATCATCTTCTTCTCGCTGGCGACCATCGCCACGGTGACGAAGAAGGATTTCAGCTTCATGGGCAAGTTCCTGTTCATCGGGCTGATCCTGCTGATCGTCGCTTCGCTGGCGAACCTGTTCTTCCAGATTCCCGCGCTATCGCTGACCATCTCCGCCATCGCCGTGCTGATCTTCTCGGCCTACATCCTGTTCGACGTAAGCCGCATCGTGAACGGCGGCGAAACCAACTACGTGATGGCGACGCTGGGCATCTACATGAGCATCTACAACCTGTTCATCAACCTGCTGCACCTGCTGATGGCATTCAGCGGCGAACGCGATTAAGCGCTGCATGCAGCACAAAAAAAGCGGCCAACTGGCCGCTTTTTTTGCTTGTGATGCATCTGGAATTTACTCCAGTTCAACCACCATGATCGAATTAACCTAAAAATCGCAGTGGGCCACTTGTAGGAGCGCCGGGAGGCGCGATCAGGACATTCATCGCGGCTGCCGCCGCTCCTACAAGTCTCCAAACGGGTGGCGCAGCACGATAGTCTCGTCGCGGTCCGGCCCGGTCGAAACCATGTCCACCGGCACGCCGCAGACCTGCGCGATGCGTTCCAGATAATTGCGCGCGGCCAGCGGCAAGTCCTCATAGCGCTGCGCACCGACGGTGCTCTCGCTCCAGCCCGGCATCTCCTCGTACACCGCCTCGCAATCGACCAGCGCATCCGCACCCGCGGGCAGGATGTCGCTGTCCACACCGGCGATGCGGTAGCCGACGCCGAGGCGCACCGTTTCCATACCATCCATCACATCCAGTTTCGTCACGCACAGGCCGGACACGCCGTTGATCTGGATCGAGCGCTTGAGTGCAGCCGCATCGAACCAGCCGCAGCGGCGCGCGCGTCCGGTGGTGGCGCCGAATTCATGGCCGCGCTTGGCCAGGCCCGCACCAATCGGATCGCACTTGTCCACTGCGTCATACAATTCGGTGGGGAATGGCCCTGAACCGACACGGGTGGTGTAAGCCTTGGTGATGCCGAGCACGTAATTGAGCATCTGCGGCCCGACCCCGGCACCGGCACAGGCCGCTCCGGAAACGCAGTTGCTCGAAGTGACGAACGGATAAGTGCCGTGGTCGATGTCCAGCAACGCACCCTGCGCGCCTTCGAACAACAGGCTGTTACCGGCCTGATTGGCTTCGTACAGTGCGCGCGGCACGTCCATCACCAGCGGTTTGATGCGCTCGGCCAGCGCCAGCGTATCGTCCAGCGTCTGCTGGAAATCGACCGTAGCCGCATGGAAATAATTCTTCAGCACGAAGTTGTGATAATCCAGCACCTCGCCCAGCTTCGCGGCGAAGCGTTCGCGGTAAAAGATATCCTGCAGGCGAATGGCGCGGCGCGCCACCTTGTCTTCATAGGCGGGACCGATGCCGCGCCCGGTGGTGCCGATCTTGGCATCGCCTTTCGCCAACTCGCGCGCCTGGTCGATCGCCTCGTGGTAAGGCAGGATCAGCGGGCAGGCTTCGGATATCCTCAGGCGGCCATAGACATCGATGCCCGCCTGCTGCAACTCGTCCATTTCCTTGAGCAGCGCTGGCGGCGACAGCACCACGCCGTTGCCGATGTAGCACATCACCTGGTCGCGCAGGATGCCGGACGGGATCAGGTGTAACACCGTTTTCTTGCCGCCGATCACCAGCGTGTGGCCGGCATTGTGCCCACCCTGAAAACGCACCACACCCTGGGCATGGTCGGTCAGCCAGTCGACGATCTTGCCCTTGCCTTCATCACCCCACTGGGTGCCGATCACTACTACGTTCTTAGCCATTGGAAAACTTCCAGTCCTGAAAAATCACAGCGCGACGACTTGCCACACGCCGTCGCGCAACACCAGTTCACGGTCGCACTGCAACTCGCCGCGCAACGACGCATCGCCAATCAAATCCACCACAACCATTTCACCGGCTTCACGCAATTGCGCGACCTTGTCGCGCAAGGCGGCATCGCCGGAATGCGGCGCACATATGCCCGATTGCGCAGGTTGCGCCGGCAACAGCCGGTACAACTGGCGCAGATCCATGCTGAATCCGGTGGCGGGGCGCGCGCGCCCGAAGCTCTTGCCGAGGTCGTCGTAGCGTCCGCCCAGCGCGATCGCGTCGTGGCTGCCGGCATGATAGGCGGCAAACACCATGCCGCTGTGATAGTGGTAGCCGCGCAGGTCGGCGAGGTCGATGCCGATGCCTGCAACCAGCGGCTGCAATTTGGCCGAGACGGCCTCCAGCGCATCCAGCGCCGCGCCTATCTCCGCATGGGCAGGCAACAACCTGCGCGCCCGCGCCAGCACCCCAGCGCAATCGCCATACAGCATCGGCAGAGCCAGCAGCGCATCCCGCAAAGCCGCGTCCAGCGGCTGCACCAGCGTCCGCAAAGCCGCGCTGTCCTTGCTTTGCAGCGCGGCGAACAGATCGTTCTCCAGCTCCTTGCCCAGCCCGGCACGATGTACCAGCGCGCGGAACACGCCGACATGGCCGAGGTCGAGATGTATCCCCCGGATGCCCAGCGAAGCCAGCGATTGCAGCATCAACTGCTGGATCTCCAGATCGCTTTCGAGTCCGCTGTGTCCGTACAGCTCCGCGCCGATCTGCGACAGCTCGCGGGTGCGCGTCAGTCCGACCGGCTGGGTGTGCAGCACGCTGCCGGCATAGCACAGGCGCGCCACGCCCCGGCGGTTGAGAATGTGCGCGTCGATGCGCGCCACCTGCGGTGTAATGTCGGCACGCAGGGCCAGCGTACGCCCGCTCAACTGGTCCACCAGCTTGAAGGTACGCAAGTCCATGTCGTGGCTGTCGTCGATCAGCAGCGATTCGGCGTATTCCAGCAGCGGCGGCGCCACCAGCTGATAGCCGGCACGGCGCAGCAGCTCGAGCGTCTGCGCGCGCATCTGCTCGACGCGCCATGCCTCGTCGGGAAGCATATCTTGGATGTGTTCGGGGAGCAGCCAGTTCTGCATCGGGGAATACCCTAATTCACTAGTTAACCAGGTACAGCAACAACAGGCCGGAGAGCATCGAGGTGATGCCGACGAAGCGCAACTGTCCGTCCGACATCGTCACCAGCTTGCGAAATGCCTCGCGCCATGCCGCAGGAAACAGGAACGGCATCATTCCTTCGATGACCAGCATCAGCGCAAGCCCGGTCACCCAGTAGTCCAGCACCTATTTCCCGCCCCTGCCGGAACCCTTCAGGTATTTGAAGAATTCCGAACTCGGATCGAGCACCATGATGTCGCTCTTGTTCTTGAAGCTTTCCCGGTAAGCCTCGAGGCTGCGGTAGAACGAATAAAACTCCGGATTGCGCCCGAACGCGGCGGCATAGATCGCCGCGGCCCTGGCATCGCCCTCACCCTTGGTCTTCTGCGCTTCGCGGTAGGCTTCGGCCAGGATCACCTCGCGCTGCTTGTCGGCATCGGCCTTGATCTTCTCGCCCTCGGCCGCGCCGGAAGCACGCAGCTCGTTGGCCACACGCTTGCGCTCCGCATCCATGCGGCGATATACCGAATCGCTGATCTCCACCGGAAAATCCACACGCTTGAGGCGCACATCCAGCACCTGCACACCGATCTTGCGCGCATCGGCATCGGTCTTGGAACGCAACACGTTCATGATCTGTTCGCGTTCGCCGGATACCACATCATGAATGGTGCGTTTGCCGAATTCCTCGCGCATGCTGGAATTGACCGTCTGCATCAGACGTGTTCTGGCGCGCACTTCATCGCCGCCGACGCTGATGTAGTACTGCTTCACATCCACGATGCGCCACTTGACGAAGGAGTCCACCAGTACGTTCTTCTTCTCGGCGGTGATAAAACGTTCCGGCTCGCCGGTATCCAGCGTCAGGATGCGCGAATCGAAATAGCGCACGTTCTGCATCAGCGGTAACTTGAAGTGCAACCCCGGCTCGGCCTGGACGTCGACCACCTCACCCAGCTGGAACACGATCGCGCTCTGGCGCTGATCCACCACGAACACGCTCATGCTCAACAGGATCAGTACGGCGACCGCGCCGATCAGCACATTATTGATATTCTTTGGCATTAGCGTGCCCCCCTGTCGCGGCTCAGCAGCGAATCACGCGCACGCTGTGCCGCATTGCTGTCGCTTCCCTGTGTGGTCACCGGCGCGACCATCGCCTCACCCGCCGTTCCGGTAGAGCGTGTCGTTTCAAGCAGCTTGTCCAGCGGCAGGTACAACAGACTGTTGCCGTTCTTCTGGTCCACCATCACCTTGCTGACGTTGCCCATCACCTGCTGCATCATGTCCAGATACATGCGATCGCGGGTGACCGCCGGCGCCTTCTCATACTCGACCAGCACCTGCTTGAAGCGGCTGGCATCACCCTCGGCGTTGGCGATCACGCTCTGTTTGTAGCCTTCCGATTCCTGGATCAGGCGTGCCGCCGCGCCGCTCGCGCGCGGCACCACGTCGTTCGCATAGGCCTGCCCTTCGTTCTTCTGGCGCTCGCGGTCCTGCCCGGCCTTCACCGCATCGTCGAAGGCCGCTTGCACCTGCTCGGGCGGCTGCGCGTTCTGCATGGTCAGCTTGCTGATCAGGATGCCGGACCTGTAACGGTCCAGGATGTCCTGCATCAACTTGGTGGCGGAGGCCGCCACCTGCTCACGCCCCTCATACAGCACGAAATCCATCTTGCTCTTGCCCACCACCTCGCGGATCGCGGTCTCCGCCGCCTGGCGCACGTTCTCGTCCGGCGCGCGGTTATTGAACAGATAATCGGAAGGGTCTTTCAGGAAATACTGCACCGCGAACTGGATGTCGATGATGTTCTCGTCGTCGGTGAGCATCAGCGACTCTTTCAGCATCTTGTTCTTGACGTTGTCGCGGTAGCCGACCTCCACCGTCCGGACCTGGCTCAGGTTGACCACTTCCACGGTCTCGACCGGGAACGGCAGATGCCAGCGCGGGCCCGGCTGGGTGACCTCGACCATCTTGCCGAAGCGCAACACCACGCCGCGCTGGCTCTCATCCACGATATAGAAGCCGCTGCCCACCCAGATCAGGGCGGCCAGCCCGATGATCAGCCCGATGCCGCCGCCGAAGAACGGCTTCGGCGAAGCGCCGCCCGGATTGCCGGAGCCGCCCCTGCCCGCGCCGCCATCATCCGTGCCACGCTTGCCGCCCATCATGCCCGCCAGCCTTGCATTCAGCTTGCGCAACAGGTCTTCCAGGTCGGGCGGCCCGCCATTGTTGTTCTTGTTGCCCCATTGGGGGTCGTTCAATCCCATAATCCGTCCAGTTCAATCGTTGAGGGGATGCCATTCCTGCAGCGGCGCTTCCGCCGGCGGCGCATCGCGAATTTCCATCAGCGCGACGCGCAATTCTTCCAGTCCGGCGCCGGTTTTGGCGCTCAGACGAACGGCGGAGATTCTATCACACTCGTCGCGCTCGACACCCGGCGGCAGCTCCAGCAGGTCGATCTTGTTCAACACCAGTATCTGCGGGATATGCTGCGCGCCGATCTCCGCCAGTACCTTGTTCACTTCGGCGATCTGGGCATCGCGGTCACTATTGCCCGCATCCACCACATGCAGCAGCAGGTCGGCCTGTATCGTCTCCTCCAGTGTGCTGCGGAACGCCGCGACCAGCGAATGGGGCAGATGGCGGATGAAGCCCACCGTATCGGACAGCACGATACCGCCCGCCCCTTCCGTAGACATCCTGCGCGAAGTGGTGTCCAGCGTCGCGAACAGCTGGTTGGCGACATACACCCCGGCGCGGGTGAGCGCGTTGAACAGGGTGGACTTGCCGGCATTGGTGTAGCCGACGATGGATACCGACAGCACCTCGGCGCGGGCGCGGGCGCGGCGCTGCAGCGTGCGCTGGTGCTTGAGTTTCTCCAAGCGCTCCTTGAGCAGGTGCACGCGCCGATCCAGCTTGCGCCGGTCCAGCTCCAGCTTGGTCTCGCCCGGGCCGCGCGCGCCGACGGCGTGCTTCTGCTGCCCCATGTCCATGTTCATGCCGACCAGCCGGGTGGAAAGATATTTGAGCTGCGCCAGTTCCACCTGCACCTTGCCTTCATGGCTTTGCGCGCGCTGCGCGAAGATATCCAGGATCAGCATGGTGCGGTCGATCACCCGCACGCTTAGCTTGCCAGCGAGGTTGCGCATCTGCGCGGGAGACAGGTCGTGGTTGAAGATGGCGACATCGGCCTCATGCGCGGCGAGCACATCGGCGATCTCCTGCACCTTGCCGCTGCCCGCAAACAGCGCCGCATCGGGCCGCTGCCGCTTGCCCTCGACGACGGCGACGACACAGACCCCGGCGGTTTCCGCCAGCAGGCGCAATTCTTCCAGACTCTCCGCGTAATCCGGTTCGCCGAAATCGAGGCTGACCAGTACCGCGCGCTCGGCTTCAGCCGGTTGTTGCCGCATTACTCGGCTGCGTCGTCGTGAGGAATGCTGACCGCGCGCGCTGGGACGATGGTGGAAATGGCGTGCTTGTAGACCATCTGGGTGACGGTGTTTTTCAGCAGCACCACATACTGGTCAAACGAATCGACATAGCCCTGCAGCTTGATGCCATTCACCAGATAGATCGCGACCTGCACATGTTCCTTGCGCAGCGCATTGAGAAACGGGTCTTGCAGCTGCTGTCCTTTTGCACTCATGTCGTTGCTCTTGTTTGGATGGGACGGGCGAGCACTTTACTGGATTCCGCCCCAACTGTGAACTGATTTGATGTTGCTTGCCTTTGCCGCGTTTTTTGACAAGAATGGCGTCACTATCCAACGAGCCCATTCATGTCACAGCACAGCATCGCCGATTTCTCCCTCCCCGCCACCGGCGGACGGACCTTCACACTGTCAGCCGCACGTGGCGAGCATCTGGTGATCTACTTCTACCCCAAGGACAACACGCCGGGCTGCACCACCGAGGCGCAACAGTTCCGCGACCTGTATACCGGATTCCGCAAGGCCGGTTGCGAGGTGGCGGGCATCTCGCGCGACAGCATCAAGTCGCACGAGAACTTCAAGGCGAAATTCGACCTGCCGTTCGCGCTGCTGTCCGACGCGGACGAAACGGCATGCAACCTGTTCGGTGTGATAAAGCAAAAGAACATGTACGGCAAACAGGTGCGCGGCATCGAACGCAGCACCTTCGTATTCGACAAGACCGGCGCGTTGCGCCGCGAATGGCGCGGGGTCAAGGCCGAAGGCCACGCGCAGGAAGTGCTGGATTTCGTCAACTCACTCAACCAAAGCAACTAAAGGAACGTCATGCCCCCACGCAAGAAAGCGGCAAAGAACACCGACACCAAGTTATTCGTGCTGGACACCAACGTGCTGCTGCACGACCCGACCAGCCTGTTCCGCTTCGAGGAACACGACATCTGCCTGCCGATGTTCGTGCTGGAAGAGCTGGACAACAAGAAGAAGGGCATGACCGAAGTCGCGCGCAACGCCCGCCAGGCCAGCCGCTTCCTCGACGAGATCGTCAGCGACGCGCCGCACAAGATCGAGGAAGGCATCGCGCTGGAGTCCGCCGCACACAAGAACTGCACCGGTCGCCTGTACCTGCAGACCAGTTTCATCAAGCACGAACTGCCGCAGCATCTGGAACTGGGCAAGGCCGACAACGCCATCCTCGGCGTGGTCATCGGCCTGCAACAGCAGCAACCGCACCGCGCGGTGATCCTGGTCTCCAAGGACATCAACATGCGCATCAAGGCGCGTGCGCTGGGTCTGGAGGCGCAGGACTATTTCAACGACAAGGTGCTGGAAGACACCGACCTGCTCTACACCGGCGTGCTGCAACTGCCGCCGGATTTCTGGGAGCGGCACGGCAAGGACATGAAATCCTGGCAGAAGGAAGGGCATACCTATTACCAGATACGCGGCCCGCTGTGCGCGGCGTTCTTTATCAACCAGTTCGTCTACAAGGAAGATGACACGCCGTTCTATGCCATCGTGCTGGAACAGGACGACAAGAGCGCGCTGCTGCGCACCCTGACCGACTACACCCATAGCAAGAACAATGTGTGGGGCATCACCGCGCGCAACCGCGAACAGAGCTTCGTGCTCAACCTGCTGATGGACCCGGAGATCGACTTCGTCACCCTGCTGGGACAGGCCGGTACCGGCAAGACCCTGCTGACGCTGGCGGCGGGCCTGATGCAGACGCTGGAGACCAAGCTGTATTCCGAGATCATCATCACCCGCGTGACCGTTCCGGTGGGCGAGGACATCGGCTTCCTGCCCGGCACCGAAGAGGAGAAGATGACGCCATGGATGGGCGCGCTGGAAGACAACATGGACGTATTGAACAAATCCGACGACGAGGGCGGCGACTGGGGGCGCGCGGCGACGCGCGACCTGATCCGCTCGCGCGTCAAGGTCAAGTCGCTCAATTTCATGCGCGGGCGCACCTTCCTCAACAAGTATGTCATCATCGACGAGGCGCAGAACCTCACGCCCAAGCAGATGAAGACGCTGGTAACGCGCGCCGGCCCCGGCACCAAGGTGGTGTGCATGGGCAACATCGCGCAGATCGACACGCCCTACCTCACCGAAGGCAGCTCCGGTCTCACCTATGTGGTGGATCGTTTCAAGGGCTGGGCGCACGGTGGCCACGTCACGCTGATGCGCGGCGAACGCTCGCGCCTGGCCGATTATGCCGGCGAGGTGCTGTAGGAGCGGCGGTCGCCGCGATAAATATCCAATCGCGCCTTCTGGCGCTCCTACATACATACGACCCATGGACGAAATCGAAAAATCCGATGCCGAATGGCGCGACGAACTGACACCGGAGCAATACTCGGTATGCCGCTGTTCGGGCACCGAACCGGCGTTCAGCGGCGCGTACTGGGATTGCCATGACACCGGCATCTACCGCTGCGTATGCTGCGGCGCCGCGCTGTTCGGCTCCGAGGATAAATTCGATTCCGGCTCCGGCTGGCCCAGCTTCCAGCAACCCTGCGCGCCGGAGAACATCGTCACGCGCATCGATAGCGCGCATGGCATGCAGCGCATCGAAGTGCTGTGCAAGCAGTGCGGCGCGCATCTCGGCCACGTGTTCCCGGACGGCCCGCCGCCCAGCGGGCTGCGCTTCTGCATCAACTCCACCGCGCTCGCGCTTGACCGCAACTAGACATATCCAAATCACATGAAACTGTTATTCGACCTGTTCCCCGTCATCCTGTTCTTCATCGCCTTCAAGGTGTCCGGCATCTACGTCGCCACCGCGGTCGCCATTGGCGCCACCGTTGTCCAGATAGGCTGGACCAGATGGCGGCACGGCAAGGTCGACGCGATGCTGTGGGCGAGCCTCGGCATCATCGCCGTGTTCGGCGGCGCCACGCTGCTGCTGCACGACGAGACCTTCATCAAGTGGAAGCCGACCGTGCTGTACTGGCTACTCTCGGCGGTGCTGCTGTTCTCCAGTCTGCTGTTCAACAAGAACCTGCTGCGCAGCATGCTGCAGGAGAAGCTCGCCCTGCCGCTGCACGTCTGGCACCGCCTCAACCTGAGCTGGAGCCTGTTCTTCGCCGTGCTCGGCCTCATCAACCTCTACGTCGCCTACAACTACACCACCGACCAGTGGGTAAACTTCAAGCTGTTCGGCTTCACCGCACTGATGGTGGTGTTCATCCTGGCGCAAAGCGCATGGCTGGCGAAGTATGTGGACGAGAAGAAGGAAAACAACTGATGCTTTATACAATCATCGGCCAGGACGTCCCGGACAGCCTCGATAAACGCAAGGCGGCGCGCCCCGCACACCTGGCGCGCTTGCAGGCGTTGCAGGACGAGGGCCGGCTGCTGCTGGCCGGCCCCTTCCCCGCCGTGGACGCCAGCGACCCCGGCGCTGCCGGATTCAGCGGTAGCCTGATCGTGGCCGAATTCGCCTCGTTGCAGGACGCGCAGGAATGGGCGGATGCCGACCCGTATGTCGCCGCCGGGGTGTACGCGCAAGTCGCCGTGCGCCCGTTCAGGAAAGTCTTCCCGGCATGAACCGCATCGCCGCCATGCAGACGCGCCTCGCCACGCTCGAACCCGTCGCGCTGGAGATCATCGACGAGAGCCGCAAGCATGCCGGGCACGCCGGCACGCGCGGCGGCGCCGGGCACTACCGGCTGCATATCGTCTCGCCGCAGTTCGCCGGCAAGAACACGATGGCACGGCACCGTATGATATATTCCGCGCTTGCAGAAATGATGGAACGCGAGATACACGCGTTGAACATTCAGGCAAAGACGCCCGAAGAACATTGATCGATCGAAAGGAAGCAGCATGACTACATCCGCAAAATTCGCAGCACTGGCCATTCTGGGCGCGCTGGCGGCCACGCCTGCGTTCGCCGACGGCAAGTCCGCCGCCATGGTGAACGGCGTCTCCATCCCGCAGTCGCGCGTTGACATGCACATCAAGGCTGCCGAAGCCCAGGGTCAGCCGGACAGCCCCGATCTGCGCAAGGCGATTCGCGAAGAAATGATCAACCGCGAAGTCATCGCGCAGGAAGCAGTGAAACTGGGGCTGGACAAACAGCCCGATGCGGTGCAACAGCTTGAAATAGCGCGGCAATCGGTACTGGTCGGCGCATTCTTGCAGGACTACGCAAAAAAGAACCCGATTGGCGAAGACCTGCTCAAGCAGGAATATGACAAGCTGAAGGCACGGCTCGGCAACA
>MGWS01000034.1:0-10918 GCA_001801105.1 Gallionellales bacterium GWA2_60_18 | reverse complement strand
GCCACATCCTGGTGGAAACCGAGGCCGAAGCGAAGGACATCATCGCCCAACTCGGCAAGAAGACCAAGTTCGAAAAGCTGGCGAAAAAGTCGAAAGATGCCGGCTCTGCGGAACAGGGCGGTTCGCTCGGATGGGCAGTGCCGAGCAACTTCGTCCCGCCTTTCGCCAACGCGCTCACCGCCCTGAAAAAAGGCGAATACACCAAGGAACCGGTGCAG
Source organism: Gallionellales bacterium GWA2_60_18 (assembly GCA_001801105.1). Next base: position 10,700 of record MGWS01000034.1, on the reverse strand, counting down.
TCGCAATTCGGCTGGCACGTCATCAAGCTGGACGACGTGCGCGACCTGAGGGTGCCGCCGTTCGAAGAACTCAAGCCGCAACTGCAACAGCGCCTGCAACAGCAGACCGTGCAGAAGGTGATCACCGAACTGCGCGCCAAGGCGAAGATCGAATAAGCCGTGCCACACCACAAAAAGGCGACCCGTTGCGGTCGCCTTTTTTATTGCCGCAGCCGAACCATGTCTGCGCGTATACCTTGCCCCAGTATTGACATCCCCCCGGCAACTCCCTAAAGTTAGCCTACCTTGCAATTCCGCCACACGCACATTGCACTGCACGCATGGTGCAAGACGCGTAGCTGAATCCCCGGAACAGGAGGTCTGGCGCAAGACATGAATCCCGCAAGGGAGTCATTGCCAGCATCGCTTGTTCGATAAAGGGGAGCCGATTGATCGCAATCTGTCGCCATGCCCATCCCGTCCAGACACGCTCGCCCTGCCTGAAGCTGCCTGTAGCCTCCGTGCCGGATACCGTTCGGGCACTCCGTCCGGATTGAAGGCGCCGCCATGAAAGCTCCGGAACAAACCTGGCTGCGCCCGTTTCTGGCAATGTTGCCGCCGCTTGTTGCATTCATGCTGCAGTGGACGTTCTGGCCTGCCATCCAGCCATACGCATGGTTCCTGTTCTTTCCTGCGGTCTTCATCAGCTCGTGGATCGGCGGACTGGTTCCCGGTCTGGTCGCCACCTTCGTCTCCGCCGCGCTCGCCGGCTGGTTCTTCATTCCGCCGCTGTTCACCTTCAGCGGCAAGGAGCCGATGTCGCTGGTCTCGATCGGCCTGTTCTGCATCATGGGCGCGCTGTTCAGCAACTCGCACGGACGCCTGAAAAAAGCCAGCCGGCAGGCCAAGGACGCCAACGCCACCTTGCGCGCCAGCGAGGAGAATCTTTCCGTCACGCTCAATTCGATCGGCGACGCGGTGATGACCACCGACGGCGAAGGGCGGATAACGCGCCTGAATTTCATCGCCGAACAACTGACCGGCTGGCCGCAGGCGGAAGCGCTCGGACGGCCGGTGGCGGATATCTTCCACATCATCAACCAGAAGACGCGCCAGCCTGCGCCCATCCCGGTAGAGGCCGCGCTGGCGCAAGGCGTCATCCATGGGCTGGCCAACGACACCGTCTTGATCGCGCGCGACGGCAAGGAATATCCCATCGCCGACAGTTGCGCGCCCATCCGCAACCGGGATGGCGGCGTGATCGGGACGGTGCTGGTGTTCCGCGATGTGACCAATGAATATGCAGCGCAGGCGGCGCTGCGCGACAGCTCCATGCGCATCCAGACGATCCTCAATACCGTGGCGGACGGCATCATCAGCATCAACGAGCAAGGCATCATCGAAACCTTGAACCCCGCTGCCGAGCACATCTTCGGCTACACCGCGTCCGAGGCCGTCGGGCAAAACGTCAGCATGCTGATGCCCGAGCCATACTGCAGCCAGCACGACGGCTTCCTCGAACGTTATCGCACCACCGGCGAAGCGCACCTTATCGGCAAGAAGGGGCGCGAACTTGACGGGCGGCGCAAGGATGGCAGCACATTCCCGCTGGAGCTGGCGGTAAGCGAAATGTGGCTGGGCGATAAACGCCATTTCACCGGCATCACGCGCGACATCACCGCCCGCAAGGAAGCCGAGAACCAGTTCGACCGTTTCTTCTCGCTCTCGCTGGACATGCTGTGCATATCAAGTGCGGACGGATATTTCAAACGCGTCAACCCTGCATTCACCAAGACACTGGGCTGGAGCACCGAGGAGATGTTGGCGCGCCCGTTCATCGATTTTGTGCATCCGGACGAGCATGAAGCCACGCTGCGCGAGGTTGAGCGGCAGGTCAAAGCAGGCGAGAGTGTCCTCAAGTTCGAGAACCGCTACCAGCACAAGGATGGCTCCTGGCGCATATTGTCATGGGTTTCCGTGCCCGACGACAGCGGGCTTATGTTCGCCACCGCGCGCGACGTCACCGAATCCAGGCAAGCGACGCAAACACTTCTAGCAGCCAAGGAACAAGCCGAGCTGGCCAACCGCACCAAGGATTCGTTCCTGGCGACCATGAGCCACGAGATCCGCACCCCGCTCACCGGCATGCTCGGGATGCTGGAACTGCTCTCCCTGACCCATCTCGACCAGGAGCAGCATGCGACATTGGATGCGGCCTGGGATTCCGGCCGCGGACTGTTGCGCATCGTCAGCGACATCCTCGACTGGTCCAAGATCGAGGAAGGGAAGCTGGAACTTTCGCCGCGCCCCGCTTCGATCCCGCAAATGCTGCAGGAAGTCGTCAACACCTATTCGCGCATCGCCAGCGTCAAGTCCCTGCTGTTGTGGCAGCACGCCGATGCGCGGCTCAATCCGGCGTACATCGTCGATTCCCTGCGCCTCTCGCAGGTGCTCAACAACTTCGTCAGCAACGCGATCAAGTTCACGCAGCACGGAGAAGTCGAACTGCGCGCCGAACTCATGGACAGGCTCGACAGCGGCGACCGCATCAGGTTCTCGGTCAAGGATACCGGCATAGGCATCACCCCGGAGGCGCAGGAAAACCTGTTCCAGCGCTACCGGCAGGAAAGCGCGGACACCGCCCGCATGTACGGCGGAACCGGGCTGGGGCTGGCGATCTGCCGGCGCCTGGCGGAGATAATGGACGGGCAGATCGAACTGAACAGCACGCCCGGCCAGGGCTCCGTCTTCAGCATTACGCTGACCCTGCCCGTGTCCGGCGCGCCGGGTGAGGCCGTGCGGAACATGCACCCCGAAGTGAAACAGCGCGAAGTGACGCCCCTGTTTGCCGACGGTGCGGATGCGCCGCTGGTGCTGGCGGTGGACGACCATCCGATCAACCGCGACCTGCTGGCGCGCCAGATCAGGCTGCTCGGCCTGCGTGCCGAAACCGCGGAGAACGGGCAAATCGCGCTGTCGATGTGGCGCGACGGCCACTACGCACTGGTCATCACCGATTGCCACATGCCGGAGATGGACGGCTATGAACTCGCGCAAGAAATCCGCAAGATCGAAACGGCGCTATCCTTGCCGCGCACGCCGATCATCGCCTGGACGGCCAATGCGCTCGCCGAAGAAGCGGGACGCTGCCATGCCGCCGGCATGGATGAATTGCTGGTGAAGCCGGCCAGCCTGATGCAGTTGAAAAAGACACTGGCGAAGTGGCTGTCCATCGCCGAGGCAGAGGGTGAGCCGCCCGCACCGTCACGTCACGACGAGGATGGAGTGCGGGGCGAACCCATCGACTTTACGGTGCTGAACGCGGTCGTGGCAGACAGCGCCGCCCAGGCCCAGGTGCTGGCAGACTTCCAGTCGCATATCCGCGCCGACCTCGCCAAGCTGTCCGGCATGCTGGAGCGCAACGATATGGCCAAGATGAAAAGCATAGCCCATCGCATGAAAGGCTCCGGCCTGATGGTTGGCGCCGTGCAACTGGCGGAAGCCTGCGCGACCATCGAAAAATCCGCGGGAGATGGCGATATGGATGCGGCAAGAGCAGCCAAGACGGAATTGGACGAAGCCGTCAGGCAACTGGAGACATTCCTTTCGGAAGCAAGCAGATCAAGGAGGAAGTCATGAAAACCAACGAACTCAATTTCCTAGTCGTGGAAGACGACGACTTCCAGCGCCAGATGCTCGTAAACATGCTGTATTCGCTGGGCGCCGCCTCGATATCCGGCGCGTGCAACGGCAGGCAGGCGCTCGAAGCCATTCGCGAGGCGGACGCCAAACCGGTGGACATCGCGCTTTGCGACCTGAACATGCCGGAAATGGATGGCATGGAGTTTCTCCGCCACCTGAGCCAGGAACATCCGGATATCGCGGTCATCATCACCAGCGCGGTGGACAGCAAGCTGCTCGCCTCGGTCGGAAAGATGACCAGGATGTACGGCGTCAGACTGCTGGGCGCCATCGGGAAGCCCATCATGCCGGCGCAGCTCCAAGAGTTGATCTCGAAACACGGCACCCCGGAAAACCAGCGGCAACAACCCGCTGCCGCGAAAAACTTTACCCTGGACGAGATATTGCAAGGTATCCGCGCGGATCAATTCGAACCGTTCTTCCAGCCCAAGGTAGATTTGAAGACGGGCTGGCTGGTGGGTGCCGAGGCGCTGGCGCGCTGGCTCCATCCGGAACATGGAGTGATCGGCCCCTATGCCTTCATCCCGGCGCTTGAACAGAGCGGAAACATCGACGACCTGACTTTCCGCATCCTCAGGAAATCCGCAAGCGCCTGCCGCGCGTTCCATGCCCTTGGCCACCTGCTCACCATCTCGGTCAACCTGTCGCTGGTCTCGCTTAACGACACCGCATTGGCGGACAGAATCACCCGGACGGTGCGCGAAGCCGGCATCGACCCGCAATACATCGTGCTGGAGATCACCGAATCCGCCGCCATGACCGAGGTCGCCCCCGCACTGGAGAATCTGGCGCGCCTGTGCATGAACGGCTTCGCGCTTTCCATCGACGATTACGGAACCGGCTATTCCAGCTTGCAGCAGCTCACGCGCATCGCCTTCAGCGAATTGAAGATCGACCAGTCCTTCATCAAGGATTTCTCCGACAACAAAGCATTGCGCATCATGGTCGAATCCAGCATCGACATGGCGCACAAGCTCATGGTCAAGAGCGTGGCCGAGGGGGTGGAGACACAGGAGGACTGTATTGCGTTGAAGAACATGGGGTGCGACACGGTGCAGGGATACATCATCGCCGAACCGATGGACCTGACGGCATTCGGCGATTTCATGGAGGATCACCGCCGCAAAATGGCTTCCATGTCGCAGCAGACCGGCCAGAAACAAAGCACGATGAAGATTCTTGTCGTCGAGGATGACGATTTCACGCGCAAGATCATTCTTCAGGTACTCCGCGATTTCGGCTTTTCAAATACTGCCGATGCTGGCAGCGCGGAATCGGCGCTCAAACTGCTCGAAGCCAGGGAGTTCGACCTGATCGTCACCGACATCGACATGCCCGGCATGAACGGCCTGAAACTCATCCAACTGATCCGGATGGGTAAGACGCATGCCAAACCGGAAACCCGGATCATGGTGCTGACCTCCTTCTCCCAGACGGAAGTGCTCAGCACCGCACTGGCGCTGGACATCAACGGCTTCCTGGTCAAACCCATCATCCCCGCCGTGGTGGTGGAGAAGCTCACGCAAGCCATGTCCGAACACCTCCATCTTCGCCCGCCGATCGCCTATGAAGCCGTCAAGACCGAATTGAAGAGCCTGAATCGCCATGACGACCGTCCATCCGGAATCCCGCCGCGATCATCCATCACTCTGGGGAGTCCCAGAACACGCAACCGCAACGAAACCACGGACGCACATCATCTCTCCCTGCAAAGGCTGCGTCCTGGCATGGTGCTGAAAGAAAACATCCGGCTCAAGGATGGAACCCTGATCCTGTCATCCGGGCAGACTCTTTCCGAGCTATCCATCAACCGCCTGATCGACCTCAGGACTCTGCTGCCCGCCAATAGCATCGCCATCCAGGAAATGCCCTTATCAGGGGAGGTGGTTCAGCTCTCCCCCTGACAAGCGGGATTTGGAGGGGGTTCAGGGTTAATGGATTTCAGAGGTATTCTTAAATATTCCGGCTCTTCTTGATCAGGTCATGCGCCAGTTGGATATCCTTGGCCTGTTCGGTCGCCATGGCAATCATGTCTTCCGGCACGCCCTGCCCCATCAACTTGTCCGGGTGATACTGGCTCATCAGCTTGCGGTAGGCGCGCTTGATCTCGGCGTCGCTGCTGTCCTTGGTCACGCCCAAAGCCTTGTAAGCATCGTCCAGCGCCGTCTCGGCATTGGCTTGCGCCCCGGCGAAGTGGGACTGGTTCCGCACCATATCCAGCATCTGCCTGAACGCGACCGGGCCATAACCCAGACGACCGGCGATATCGGTAAGCAATGCCTCTTCAGCCGGATGGTATTGCCCGTCCGCCAGCGCCATCACGATCAGATAGGCCAGCAACACCTCCTTCAGATTCTTCGTGTGCCCGCATACCGCCATGAAGCGCATCAGCGTCGGCTCGATATCGAATGCCGCATCGGCGCCTTGCTTGAACCACGCGATCGCCTGCTGGCGATGCTGCGCAGTCATGCCCAGCTTCTGCATGAATTGCTCGGCATGCGCGATCTCGTCCTGTGAAACTTGCCCGTCGGCCTTGGCCAGCTTGCCCATCAGAATGAACACCGTCTCGATGAAAACGGCCTGACGCAACGCATTCTGCAACGGGTTCATCCCGCCCGAGCCATACGCCCGCACGCGATCGATGAACGACCCGACGAACAGGCCGAACAACGCCCCGAAGAGCCCGAAAAAGTAGTAGCCAGCAACGACACCAATGATCTTGAACAAGATGACTCCAACGCGGGAAAATGACGCACATTATACCCGCGCCGATAATCTCCCCGCCCGCCAACGCGAGCGGCCTCATCGACCGAGCACGCGCAGCCAAACCTATCGCAGCGGCATTGACATCCCCCGCCCGCCTCCCCTAAAGTCTGCCCACCTTGCACATCCGCCCCACGCACATCGCACCGCATGCACGACGCGAGGCTCACGGCGGAATCCCCAGAACAGGAGCTGGCGCAAGGATCACTGCCCGCACGTGCGGGCAGCAGCGCCGACAGCACCACTTGTTCAGCAAAGGTTCAATCTAAATGAAAGCCCAACCCGCCTTCTTTGAAGAACACCAGATTCGCCGAATCTATAACGAAGACACCGAAACATGGTGGTTCTCCGTGGTGGACATCGTGCAAGTGCTCACCCAGCAAACGGATTATCAGACCGCGCGCAAATACTGGAACAAGCTGAAAGAGCGGCTGGGCAAGGAAGGCAGTCAACTGGTGACAAATTGTCACCAGTTGAAAATGACCGCCGAAGACGGCAAGCAACGCCTCACCGATGTCGCCACCGCCGAAACCCTGTTGCGACTGGTGCAATCTGTCCCCAGCCCCAAAGCCGAACCGATCAAACTCTGGCTGGCAAAGGTCGGTTACGAACGCATGCAGGAAATGGCCGACCCCGCCCTCTCGCTGGATCGCGCCCGCGCCACATGGCAACAACACGGGCGCAGCGAAAAGTGGATACAACAGCGCATGACCGGACAGGAAACGCGCAACAAACTCACCGACTACTGGGCAAACCACGACATCCAGCAAGGCGAAGAATTCGCCATCCTCACCAACATCATCCATCAGGAATGGACAGGTGTAAGCGTCAAGCAACACAAAGACATGAAAGGCCTGCAAACCCATAACCTGCGCGACCACATGAGCGAAGCGGAACTCATCTTCACCGCGCTGGCCGAGCTATCCACCCGCCAGATCGCCGAAAGCGTCGAAGCCACGGGCATGGCCGAGAACGAAGACGCGGCCAAGACAGGTGGCGGCATCGCCAAAAAAGCGCGGCTGGAACTGGAAGCGAAGACGGGAAAGAAAGTCGTGGGTAGTGAGAGTTTTCTACCGCCGGGCAAGCGCAAGGCTATTGGAAAGAAATGAAAATGAGCGCGAAGCTGCCATGCCCAATGCGATGGAAATGAAAAAGATCAACTCCGGCAAACTGCGCGCCATCGGCTACGACGCGCGGGCGCGCACCCTGCAAGTCCGGCTCGACAACGGCGACACGCTGCAATACAGCGGTGTCGGCGAAGACCTCTGGCGCCGCCTCAGCAGCTCCGGCGCGGCATGGAGCTTTTATCGGGACAACATCGAAGAGGAATTCACGGCGCAGAAGGTTTCGGGAAGCGCGCCTGCGGGGAAGAATCCGCTGGATGATTTGTTTGGGCAGAAGTGATTCGATGCTGACGCGTTTGATTCGTTTGATTCCGTTTAATTTACATTTCAACCGGCACAAGGGAGACATCATGAAAAGTATATCGACGATCAGTATCGCCCTGCTCTGCAGCGCATTCTCCGCAACCGCTTACAGCGCACCGGGCGAATGGTGGGAAGTGACCTCCAGGATGGAAATGGCAGGCATGCCGTTCGCGATGCCGGCCACCACGATAAAAGTATGCATCCCCAAAGGCGGAGAAAACGACCCGAGAAAAACCTCGCAAGACAAAGACTGCCAGATGAGCGATGTCAAAATATCCGGCAACAAATCCTCGTGGAAGATGCGTTGCAACCATGATGGCGAAGTGATGACCGGAACCGGCGAAATCACCAGCACACCAAACAGCTATCAGGGCAAAATGCAAATATCCGGTGTATCTGGCGGAGAAAAGATGAACATGACCACCAACTACCGTGGCAAGCGCGTTGGCCCGGCCTGTGATTCGTCGAAAGCCCAATAGAACCGCGAGAGAAAAATAACTCGGGCCTGGAACCTTTAATTTATTTCGGAGTAGAATCAACCAGCACGTGTAAATTGAGCAGGAGGGCAAGATGAACTTTACTATCGAGCAGGAACAAGAATCAGACGGGCGTTGGCTGGCGGAAGTCCTGGAATTGCCAGGTGTTCTTGCTTACGGCGCAACCTCTCTGGAGGCGGTGTCCAAGGCAGAGGTTCTCGCCCTCCGCGTAATCGCTGAACGGCTCGAACACAGCGAGAGCCGCCCCTTCTCCATAAACCTTTCCATTCCGATTGCCGCATGAGCCAGTGGCCATCGGTCAAAGCCAAGCGTCTTCTCGCGGCGCTGCTTCGGCTTGGTTGGCAGGTCAAACGACAATCCGGTTCACACAAAACACTTTCCCGTGATGGCTGGCCTGATTTCGTTTTCGCCTTCCATGATAGCGACGAAATCGGCCCAAAAATGCTGGCGCGCGTTGCAAAGCATACCGGCCTATCACCGAATGACTTGTAACCTGAGTATCCAGGCCTTTCGGCATATTGACCGCATTCCGCCTCCAGGCCAGCGCAAGGTTATTGGAAAGAAATGAAAATGAGCGCGAAGCTGCCATGCCCAATGCGATGGAAATGAAAAAGATCAACTCCGGCAAACTGCGCGCCATCGGCTACGACGCGCGGGCGCGCATCCTGCAAGTACAGCTCGACAACGGCGACACGCTGCAATACAGCGGCGTCGGCGAAGACATCTGGCGCCGCCTCAGCAGCTCCGGTGCGGCATGGAGTTTTTATCGCGACAACATCGAAGAGGAATTCAGCGCGAAGAAGGTTTCAGGAAGCGTGCCTGCGGGGAAGAATCCGTTGGATGAGTTGTTTGGGCAGAAATGATTGCGATGCTGAGCCGGTTAATTGATAATCCGACCGGTCATCTTCCGGAAAAATAACTCAAGCTTGGAACCTTTAATTTTCTCTGACCCGTTTAATTCGGGAAAAATAACTCGAGCTTGGAGCCTTTAATTCGTGACCCTGCTTGACGAAATCGAAGGAGCGTCATGATCGAGAAAATTCTGATATGGCTCATAGACCTCTTGAGAGAAGTTCGGGGGCATCGTGAAAAAAATAAAAAAGACATTCAGTATCTTTGCTCTCATTTGGCAGTCTCGTTGGAGAGATATGTGGATGGCTGCGCGGCAGTGGTTGGCGATGATGGCCTGTACCGTGGTCAGCCAAACAAAGATGGATATCACGTCACACAGATTGAACAGCCAAAACTAGAGATTGACCCACATAATGAAGAGTTCAAACTTCTCCCGACGAAAATCATGCATGCGCTTGTACAGTTTCCGAGAGAAATAGAAATAGCCAACGCAAAGATTGACGGGGCATCGGAACACGCCACACCTCCTGATTATGCGGAGGCATTTGAGGAGCGGCAGTATCAATACGCGAAAGTGGGCCTAAAGGCTTATTCTCTTGCGTCTGAAATACGGAGCCTAGCCGCGATGCCGCAAAGAGAGTTCAGTGAATGGAGCGTCCTTGAGTACCTCAAGGAGCAGCAGTCGGTTATTGATGAACTTCGGAATCGCCGGGCGGAAGAAAATGCCAAGTTTTGGGAAAGCCTCCGGTCAAATACTGAAGGCGCATAACAACCGTCATTCAACCCGGACTCCGTAAAAGTGCGGGGCCGGTTAATGTTACGTTGAGCATCTATCGCTCGTCACACGAACAACCAAACCACACACGAAAGGAAAGCCAAAATGGAAGCCATAGTACTCATCTGGATTGTTTGCGCCATTCTTGCGGGGGCAATCGGAGCAATGAAAAATCGCACGCCTTTGGGTGTGATTTTGGGGACTCTTTTGGGTTTCATCGGAGTCCTGATTATTTGTTTCGTTCCAAAAGCCGACAAGGAGCAAGCAAAGCCTACTGATGCATTCATTCTAAATCCTCTCGATAGTCCTGATACTCGCAAGTGCCCATTTTGTGCTGAAACTGTAAGAATTGAGGCCAAAATTTGTAAACATTGTCGATCGGATCTTCCTGAATACAAAGCAGAGCCGAATGAATCTGAAACTCTTAAGGAGTTGCAGGAAGAGAGATTGGCAAGGGAAAAGGCTGAGCATAAGAAGGAAAAACAGCTATTGGAAAAATATAGCATGGGACATCAGTTAAATTCAGATGAGATTAATTTTCTGAGAGAAAAAGGAATAACGATTTGAAGTGCTGCGGTCGTTTTTCTCGTGAATCGTGAATCGATGCGTAATCGGGGACAGACCACGGTTTCCCGCGCAATAGTCCCCTCGTTTACTTGACCCGATACAACGGACCAAAGGTACTGGAGTCGAATTATTCATGGG
>MGWS01000033.1:154933-239959 GCA_001801105.1 Gallionellales bacterium GWA2_60_18 | reverse complement strand
GTGTGCACTACGCATGTGAAAGTAGGTCATCGTCAGACTCCTTACAAAGCAAAAGACCCCGCCCAAAAGGCGGGGTCTTTTGCTTTGTGGGTTTGCAATCTTGCGGGGTATCGCGCCTTCCGGCGCAGCCCCTTTAACGACAAAGCCCTCTTCGCGAGGGCTTTGTCGTTTATTGCGATAGCAATTAAAACTGCTGGTCAGAAGCTATATGTAGTCGCGCAACTCCGGCGGAGTTTCGTCGTGGTCGCCGTGCGATCTATGCTCATATGCCTTAACGAATACTTCACTCCCGTTTTGCTTGGTCGGGTGCATGGGGATGTCCAGATTATGGCAGGTGGTGTCTTCGCAGTAGTAAATGATCTTGCGTCCGATGCTGTGCAATATGCCGTGATCCAGGCTGAACCCTTCTGCGGTCAGGCTGTTTTCCAATCCCTCGAGCGTGTAGTTGTACAGGTTATAGGAAATGCGCAGCGTATTGGGCGTGTCGCCGCATTCGACCGTGCAGTTCGGCAGCCCTACCAGCAGCTGGCAGGCGCGCTCGGCCTGTCCGGGCGGTTCTGCGCTGAATACGATATCGCGCTGCTTGTTCAGTTCGAATGGAGCCGTCATATGGATCTTGTGGCGCGCGGAATCACTTGCCGTGCAGTATTTGCATCCCTTTCAGCAGATTCAATGCCTGATTGAGCTGGTAATCGTCCTTGGAGCCGAATTCGGCCGGTGCGGATTTCGCGGGCTCCTCTCCCTTGTTGCTGCGTGGTGTGGCGCTGCTCTTGTTCGCGCTATCCGGCTTGTCCTCCGATTGCCCATTGGACAGGTGCTTGTCCAGGTCGGCCTCACGCAAATGGAGTGCTCCGCTTTGTCCGGATGAGGAGGGGTCTTCCACCAGAATGTCAGGCACGATGCCTTTGGCCTGGATGGAGCGGCCGCCCGGGGTGTAATAACGCGCCGTGGTGAGCTTGATCGCAGTGTTGTTTCCCAGCGGCAGCACGGTTTGCACCGAGCCCTTGCCGAAAGTCTGCGTACCCATGATGACGGCGCGTTTATGATCCTGCAATGCGCCCGCGACGATCTCGGAGGCGGATGCAGAACCGCCGTTCACCAGTACGACCAGAGGGACGCTCCTGACTGAATCCGGTAGGTTCTTCAGGTAATCGTCCTTGCCGTTGCCGCGCAGGTAATTTTCGGGGCTGGCGGTCAGGCGCATCCTGGCGTCTTCGATGCGTCCCTCGGTATAGACGACCAGCGCATCCTTGGCCAGAAAGGCTGCCGAAACGGCGACCGCGCCGTTCAGCAACCCGCCCGGATCGTTGCGCAGATCAAGCACCAGGCCTTTCAAGGGAGCCTGGTTCTGCTTGATGAGGGTAGTCAGCGCGGCAGCGAGATTCTCGCCGGTGCGTTCCTGGAACTGGGTGACGCGGATGAACCCGTAGCCGGGGTCAACCAGTCTGGATTTTACGCTCTGCACCTTGATGACCGCCCGTACCAGCGTGATGGTGAGCGGTTTGGGTTCGTCCTTGCGGATGATGGTCAGCACGATCTTGCTGCCGGGTTTGCCGCGCATGCGCTTGACCGCGTCGTTCAGCGACAGTCCCTTGACCAGAGTGTCGTCCAGTTTGACGATCAGGTCGCCGCTCTTGATGCCGGCGTTGTAAGCGGGGGAATCCTCGATCGGCGAGATGACCTTTACCAGGCCATCCTCCATCCCGACTTCGATGCCGAGACCGCCGAACTCGCCATGGGTGCCTTCCTGCAATTCCTTGAAGGAGTCGGCATCCAGATAGGCGGAGTGCGGATCAAGGCCGTTCAACATGCCGTTGATCGCTTCGGTGATCAGCTTCTTGTCGGTGACGGGTTCGACGTAGTCGCTCTTGATGCGGCCGAACACTTCGGAGAAGGCGCGCAGCTCTTCGATCGGCAGGGGCGTGGGGAGGGTGTCTTTTTGGGCGACCGCCGCAAAATGCAGGCTGATCGAGATGCCCGCGATCAGACCTATGCCTACCAGCCCAGCTTTTCCCAGAAAACGCATGATGTTCCTTATCTCGTTATTTTGTTGCCAGCCATCTCACCGGATCGAGCGGTTTGCTTTCATGGCGCAGTTCAAAGTATAAACCGGATTCCTCGTTGCCGCCGCTGTTGCCGACGGAGGCGACGGTATCCCCTCCGCGCAACACATCGCCGACCTGCTTGTAGAGGGTCTCATTGTTGCCATACAGGCTCATGTAGCCCTTGCCGTGGTCCACGATCAGCAGATTGCCGAAGCCGCGCAGCCAATCCGCGAACACGACCCGCCCGGCGGCAATTGCTTTGACAGCCTGCCCGCTCGAAGTTCTGAGGAACAGCCCTTTCCACAGCACCGTGCTGTCGGGGCGGGGCGTACCGAAGCGGTTGGTGACTTCGCCTCTTACCGGCAGGGTCAGCTTGCCCTTGAGCCGGTCGAACGGGTCGCCGTCGAAACGGTTATCGGGCAGGTCGTCGTTGCGGAACAGGGAGCCGGATTTCGGCTTCGCCAGCATTCTGGTCAGGTTGGCGACCAGCTGCGCAAGGCGGTTCTCGTTGCGTTGCAGGCGGCTGATCTCGCGGCGCTGCTTGCGCAATTGCAGCGAGATCTTTCCCAGCATCGTCTTTCTGGCGCGCTGTTCTCGTTCCAGTGTTTTCTTTTGCGCCGTCTGTTCCGCGCGCAGGGATTCCAGTTCCGCGCGCTGCTTGCGCGTGGCCAGGCTGACGGCCTGCACTGCGGCAAGATTGCCGCGCAAGGCGGTGAGCCAGGCGGCGCGGTCGCGGGCGATGTATTGGTAGTAGCGCAAATCGCGCGCGACCTGATCGGGATCACGGTTGCTCAGCAGCAACCCCAGATATTCCTGTTTGCCGTTGACATATTGTTGATACAACAGCTGGCCAAGCAGCGCCTGCTGTTCTTCCAGATTGTTGCCCAGTTGCCGTTGTTGCGCTTGCAGCTCGGCCAGTTTGCGGTCGGCTTCGCGTTGCTGGCCGGTGAGTTCCGCGAGGCGGCGGTTGCTGTCGCTGATGGCGCGCTCGGATTCGCGCAGTGCGTCGGCGGCTTCACCCCTGGATTCGCTGGTGTTGTCCATTTCGCGCTGCATCGCGGCGATGCGCTTGCGCAGGTTGTCCAGTTCTTCCTGCTGGCCGGCGTATGCCGTGCCGGCCATGGTCAGTGCGCACAAGAACGACAGTAGGAAGCGCGCAAGCGGGGTCACTGGAGTTGGATCAGGCTGTGTCCGGTCATCTCGGGCGGCTGCGGCAGTCCCATCATGGTCAGCAGGCTGGGGGCGATGTCGCGCAACGCGCCGCCTTGGGTCAGGCCGGCCTTGCGTCCGATATAGAGGAAGGGTACCGGATTGAGCGTGTGCGCGGTATGCGCCTGCTGCGTGGTGCGATCCAGCATCTGTTCGGCATTGCCGTGATCGGCGGTGATGATAACCTCGCCGCCGATGGACTGCATCGCCTGTACCACGCGGCCGACGCAGACATCCAGCGCTTCGACCGCCTTGACGGCGGCATCCATGTTGCCGCTGTGCCCGACCATGTCGCCGTTGGCATAGTTGCAGATGATGGCATGGTACTGGCGGCTGAGGATCGCGGCCTCCAGCTTGTCGGTCACTTCGAATGCGCTCATCTCCGGCTTCAGGTCGTAGGTGGCGACCTTGGGTGACGGCACCAGGATGCGGTCTTCGCCGGGATAGGGCTGTTCCCTGCCGCCGCTGAAGAAGTAAGTGACATGCGCGTATTTTTCGGTCTCGGCGATGCGCAACTGTTTCAGGCCAAGATTCGCAAGGTATTCGCCGAGGCCGTTATGGATGTCTGCGGGGGCGTAGGCGCAAGGCAGATGGAAGTCATCGCCATAGCTGCTCAAGGTGGCAAAGCAGGCGAGTTCGGGAAAACGCGTCCGGGTGAAACCGGCGAAGCCGGTATCGGTCAGGGCGCGGGTGATCTCGCGCGCACGGTCGGCGCGGAAATTCATGAACACCACCGCATCGCCATCCTGCATGGCGACCGGCGCGGCGCCGGACGGCACGATGGCGGTCGGCTGGACGAACTCGTCCGATTCTCCGCGCGCATAGGCCTGCTCCAGCCCGCTCGCCGCGTCGGGCGCGGCGAAGGCTGCGCGTCCTTCGCTAAGCAGTTCGTAGGCGGGCTGCACGCGCTCCCAGCGATTGTCGCGATCCATCACATAGAAACGTCCGGTGATGCTGACGATGTGCCCCACACCGAGTGTTGCGCATTTGTCCTGCAGCTTCTGCAACGATTGCGCCGCGCTCCTGGGCGGGGTGTCGCGCCCGTCGAGGAAGGCATGCAGATATACCTTCTCCAGCCCGGCGCGTGCCGCCATCTCCAGCATGGCGAAGATATGGTTCTCGTGGCTGTGCACACCGCCCGGAGAGAGCAGCCCCATGATGTGCAGCGCGCTACCGTTCTGTTTTGCGGCGGCAACGGCCTGGCTCAAGGCGGGATTGGTGAAGAAGCTGCCATCCTCGATGGCGACATCGACGCGGCTCAGGTCCTGGTATATCACGCGCCCGGCGCCGATGTTGAGATGCCCCACCTCGGAATTGCCCATCTGTCCGCTCGGCAGGCCGACATGCTTTTCGGAAGCTTCGATCAGGGTGTGGGGATAGTCGCGCCAGAGCGCGTCCCAGTTCGGCTTGCGTGCCGCCAGCACGGCGTTGGAGTCGGCTTCTTCGCGGTAGCCGAAGCCGTCCAGGATCAGCAACAAGACAGGGGTGATCTTCATTGGGTAGAATATTAGCGTGTGATGATGGACAAGGCGCGCATTTTACATCTTCCGCGTGCCGGGATAAACGCAGGAAAGGGAAAGGTATGACAAACAAATTGATCGACAGGGAAGAAGACATCCATCTGGCTGCGCAGGCCATGAAGGCCATCGCGCATCCGTTGCGGCTGAAGATATTGTGCGTGCTCGGCGACCGCGAGGTCAGCGTGCAGGACATCGTGGAACAGGTCGGCACTTCGCAGAGCAACATCTCGCAACACCTGGCGATATTGCGCGACAAGGGCGTGCTGTCAACGCGCAAGGACGCCAACCGGGTGTACTACCGCATCGACGACCTGCGCACGATCAAGCTGATCGGAATGATGCGCGAGGTCTTTTGTTCGGTGGCGGGTTGATTTTTGTTCTGAATATAAGTATATTCTAATATAGTGAAATCACAGGCGGGGTAGAAACAGTGAAAAATCTCTGGATTGTTTGTCTCATGACGCTGAGCGCGGCGGCGCAGGCTGCCGGGCCGCTTGCGGTCGCGCCTGTGCAATACCGCGAAGTGGCGCAGACCTTTGGCGCCGACGGGGTGGTGGAGGCCACGCGCCAGTCCACCGTGTCGGCGCAGATCGCCGGGCGCGTGAAGGAGGTGCTGTTCGACGTCGGCGACCGTGTCGAGAAGGGACAGGTGATCCTGCGCATCGACGAGCGCGAGGCGGCGCAGGCACTGGCCGGCAGCCAGGCGCAGGTGTTGCAGGCGCAGGCCGCCATGCAGAACGCCAAGGCCAACTACGAGCGCGCGCGGCAGCTGTTCGCGCAGAAGTTCATCAGCCAGGCGGCGCTCGACAAGGCGCAGGCGGACTACAAGATCGCGCTGGCGCAGGCGGCGGCCAGCCAGGCGGGCGCGGGCCAGGCCAGCATCGCACACGGTTATTCGGCGGTCATCGCGCCCTATGGCGGGGTGGTGGCGGCGCGACTGGTCGAGGTCGGCGAGATGGTGGTGCCCGGCAAACCGCTGATGACCGGTTTCGATCCGGGCAACATGCGCGTGGTGGCGAGCGTGCCGCAAGACAAGCTGGCGGATATCGGCGCGAAGCCGGAAGTCATGGTGGAAGTGCCGTCGTTGCAGCGCTGGATCAAGGCGGCATCGGTCACGGTGCAGCCCGTCGCCGATGCGCGCACCCACAGCACGCAGGTGCGCGTGTATCTGCCGACAAACGAGCCCGGCATCTATCCCGGCATGTTCGTGCGCGCCCATTTTTCGGTGGGTATGGCGAACAAGCTGCTGATCCCGGCCAGTGCCGTGCTGCGCCGCAGCGAGGTGGTGGCGGTATATGTGGTGGATGAGAAAGGCGGGGTCAGGCTGCGCCAGATACGGCTGGGTGAGCCTGCCGGGCAGGATGAGGTCGAGGTGCTGGCCGGGCTGAATCCGGGCGAGAAGGTGGCGCTCGATCCGGTCAAGGCCGGCATGACGCAGCGGGCGAAGTGATGGGTATCTCGGGTCGCATCGCCAGAATCTTCCTGCATTCGCAGATGACGCCGCTGCTCGCGCTGGTGGCGGTGCTGCTCGGCCTGTTCGCCGTCATGGTGACGCCGCGCGAGGAAGAGCCGCAGATCAACGTCACCATGGCCAACGTGCTGATCGCCTATCCCGGCGCCTCGGCGCAGGACGTGGCGAATACCGTGGCCACCCCTGCCGAGCAGGTGTTGGCGCAGATCGCGGGCGTGGACCATGTCTATTCGGTATCGCAGCCCGGCATGGCGGTACTCACCGTGCAGTTCAAGGTGGGCGAGGGGCATGTCGCCTCGCTGGTCAAGCTCTACGATGTGATCAATTCCCACGCCGACTGGCTGCCGCCCACGCTGGGTGTGGCGCGGCCCATCATCAAGGCCAAGGGTATAGACGACGTGCCGGTGGTGGCGCTCACGCTGTGGCGCGAACAGGGCGCAGGCGGCGAACTGGCGCTGACCCAGGTGGCGCACGCCATCGAGAGCGAACTGAAGCGCGTGAAAGGCACGCGCGAGGTCGTCACGCTGGGTGCGACGCCGCATGTGGTGCGTGTGCTGCCCGATCCGGAAGCGCTGAATGCGCACCGGCTTTCGCTGCAGGACCTGCGTGCCGCCCTGCAGGCCGCCAACGTGTCGCAGGACGCAGGCAGTCTGGTGCAGGGCAACCGCGAAGTGCTGGTGCAGACCGGCAATTTCCTGAGCGATGCGAACGAGGTGCGGCAGCTGGTGGTGGGCGTGGCCGACGGCAGACCGATATTCTTGCGCGATGTGGCGGAGGTGCGGGACGGCGCCGACCAGCCTTCCAGCTATGTCTGGATGGGTACGGGGTCGGCGGCTGGCGACAAGGGCATCGCCATGCAAGGCGAGTTCACCGCCGTGACCGTGGCGGTGACCAAGAAGCCGGGCGAGAACGCGGTGGAAGTCGCGAATAAATTGCTGCAACGCGTGGAGGAATTGAAAGGCAGCGTGATCCCCGCCGACGTGCATGTCACCACCACGCGCAACTACGGTGTGACCGCCAACGACAAGGCGATGAAGCTGATCCAGAAACTGTTCTTCGCGACCTTCGCCGTGGTCGCGCTGGTGTGGTTCGCGCTGGGCAGGCGCGAGGCGTTCATCGTCGGCGTGGCCGTGCTGCTCACGCTGGCGGTGACGCTGTTCGCCTCATGGGCCTACGGATTCACGCTCAACCGCGTGTCGCTGTTCGCGCTGATCTTCTCCATCGGCATATTGGTGGATGACGCCATCGTCGTAGTCGAGAACATCCATCGGAGACGGATGCTGGCACCCGGCCAGCCATTGTCCGAGGTTATTCCCGAAGCGGTGGACGAGGTCGGCAGCCCTACCATACTCGCCACCTTTACGGTGATCGCGGCATTGCTGCCGATGGCCTTCGTCAGCGGGCTGATGGGGCCGTACATGAGCCCGATCCCGATCAACGCCAGCATGGGCATGCTGATCTCGCTCGCCATCGCCTTCATCATCACGCCGTGGCTGGCGCTGCGTTTTTCCGGCACGCATCACGCCAATGCGACGGACGAGCGCGATACCAAGCTGGCGAGGTTCTTCCGCGCGCGGCTATCGCCCTTCCTAAACGGCGAACACGGCAAGTCCGCGCGGCGCATGCTGTGGCTGGGCATACTCGCCGGGATGCTGGTCGCCGTCTCGCTGGCAGGCGTCAAGCTGGTGGTGCTGAAGATGCTGCCGTTCGACAACAAATCCGAATTCCAGGTGGTGGTGGACATGCCGAGCGGCACGGCGCTGGAGCAGACCGCCGCGGTGCTGCATGAGATCGGTGGCTACCTCGCCGGCGTGCCGGAAGTGACCGATTATCAGGGCTACGCGGGCACGGCTTCGCCGATCAACTTCAACGGGCTGGTGCGCCAGTATTACCTGCGTAGCGCGGTGGAGCAGGGTGACATGCAGGTGAACCTCAGGGACAAGCACCAGCGCAGCCGCAGCAGCCATGAGATCGCCACTTCGGTGCGCGAACCGATCGAAGCTATCGCGAAGAAGTGGGGCGCGAAAGTGAAGATCGTCGAGGTGCCGCCCGGCCCGCCGGTGATGTCCCCCATCGTGGCCGAGATTTACGGCCCGGATTACAACGATGCGCGCGAGGTGGCCGGCAAGGTACGCGAGCAATTCGGCAAGACCGCAGACATCGTCGGCGTGGACGACAGCGTGACCGAGGCCGCGCCCAAGCTGGTATTGCATGTGTTGCAAAGCAAAGCAGCGCTGCTCGGCGTCGCGCCCGCCGACATCGCGGACGCGATCCATGTCGCGTTGCGCGGGCAGGACGTGACCTCGCTGCATGATGCCACGGCGAAATATGCGCCGCCGCTGCGCCTGGTGCTGCCTGCCGAGAGGCGCAGCCGCATGGACGACGTGCTCAAGCTCAAGGTGCGCGCCCGCGATGGCGTGCTGGTGCCGTTGTCCGAGGTGGTGCGCATCGAGCGGGTGGCGCGGGATTATCCAATCCATCACAAGGACCTGCTGCCGGTGGTGTACGTGACCGGCGACATGGCTGGCGACCTCGACAGCCCGCTGTACGGCATGTTCGACATCAACGGCAAGACCGGCGGCATGGCGCTGGAACAGGGTGGCAAGTTGCAGTCCTGGTTCTTCCATCAGCCATCCGACCCTTACGCCAGCTATGCATTGAAGTGGGACGGCGAGTGGCAGGTGACGTTCGAGACCTTCCGCGACATGGGCATCGCTTATGGCGTCGGGCTGATCCTGATCTACCTGCTGGTGGTGGCGCAGTTCAAGAGCTATGTCGTGCCGCTGGTCATCATGGCGCCGATCCCGCTCACCATCATCGGCGTGATGCCGGGGCACGCGCTGCTGGGCTCGCAATTCACCGCCACCTCGATGATTGGCATGATCGCACTGGCCGGCATCATCGTGCGCAACTCCATCCTGCTGGTGGATTTCATCAATCTGCAATTGCGCGATGGAATCGATCTTCAGCACGCCGTCATCGACGCGGCGGCCGCGCGCGCCAAGCCCATCATCCTGACCGGACTGGCCGCGATGCTGGGCGCGCTGTTCATCCTCGACGATCCGATCTTCAACGGTCTGGCCATCGCGCTGATCTTCGGCATCCTGGTCTCCACCCTGTTGACCCTGATCGTCATCCCGGTGCTGTATTACGCCACGCTGTACAAGAAATTGTAGGGTAGGCACGTTCATGTGCCCACGCGGTATGCGAATGGATAAACGCGTGGGCACAAAGAACGTGCCCACCCTACGCTCTTCTTCCAATGTAAAATTACCAACCTTAAAGGAGCATCAAATGAACGCAGAACGCATCGTCCATATCGTCGCAGGCAGTTTCGTCCTGTCGTCGCTGGCGCTGGGCGCACAGGCCAGCCCGCTGTTCGTCAGCGAGTATTTCCTGCTGCTCACCGCCTTCGTCGGGCTGAACCTGCTCCAGAGCGGGTTCACCAATTTCTGTCCGCTGAACAACATCCTCTCCCGGTTCGGCATCAAGGGTTGTTCTTGCTGAAGATAGCCGCCGTTACGCCACGCCTGGCCCACATCAGCCTGGCCCTCACCGGGCTGATGTGGGCTTTGCCGTTTCTGCATTACCGCCATCAATATCCGCTCACCACGTTCTACCAGGAGTGGTGGAGCGCGTTGCTCGGCGTGCTGGCACTGACGCTGCTGACGGCGCGCGGGTTCTGGCAGCAACCGGAGGTGCCGCGCATCGCCCAGTTGCCGGTCGCGCTGATCGCCGTGGCGCTACTGCAATGGTTGCTGGACCGGATCGTGTATCTCGACCAGGTGCTGCTGTATGTGCTGTACCTGTTGTTCGCCGCGCTGTTGATGCTGCTCGGCGCACGCCTGCGCGACCTGTTCGGCATGCCGCGGCTGGCGCAGGTGCTGGGGATATCCCTGCTGATCGGCGCGGAGGTCAGTGCGCTACTCGGCGTGTTGCAGCATTATCGCTGGCATACCTTCCTCGATCCGGTCGTGGTGGTGAAAACTTCATCCAGTGTTTTCGGCAACCTCGCGCAGCCCAACCATTTCGCCAATTACATCGCGCTCGGGCTGGTCTCGCTCGGGTTGTTGCACCGGCAACACCGGCTCAAGGCGGGCTATGTGGCGCTGCTGGCCGTGCCGCTGCTGTTCACGATGACGCTGAGCGGTTCGCGCAGCAGCTGGCTGTATCTGTTGCTGATGAGCGGCTTGGCCTGGTGGTGGCAGCGGCGCGATGCCGGTTTTGCCGGGTTGTTGCGCTATTGCCTGCTATTGGTTGCCGGGTTTGGCGCGATGCATCTGGTGGTGCAATTGCCGTTCATGGCAGGTGCGGCGGGTGCGGGTGCGGACGTCAATACTTTGCAACGGATGTTCGGCGATAGTGCATCGGGGAGTGTGCGTCTGATGTTGTGGTACGAGGCGGGCACGATATTCATGCAGTCGCCCTGGCTGGGCGCAGGCCTCGGACAGTTCGCCTGGCAGCATTTCCAGCTGACACCGCTGTTGTATCCGGGCGCGATGACGGGTATGTACAACAACGCCCATAACCTGGTGCTCCAGCTCGCCGCCGAGACCGGCGTGGTCGGCGTGCTGGCGCTGCTGGGCTCTCTGGGTGCGTGGCTGTACGGTTTGCGCCGTGCACCGATGGATGCCGCGCACTGGTGGGGTTATGCGGCGACCGGCGTGCTGGCGATCCATAGCCTGCTCGAATATCCGCTGTGGTACACCTATTTCGTCGCGGTCGCTGCGGTGTTGCTGGGCGCGCTGGATCAGACCCGTTACCGGCTGGAGTTACGTAACGCGGGGCGCTTGTCGGTGGCGGCCATGCTGGTGCTGGGGTTGATGACGCTGGTACAGTTGCGCGACGGTTACCGCCAGCTGGAACAGATCGTGCGGATCAGCCCGGCTTCGGCCGATGCGGTTCAGCGCGCGCGCGACGGGCTGGTCGCGCTGCATGGCGGATCGTTACTGACACCTTATGCCGAGCTGTTCATGGGGGCGATGATTGAAGTGAACGACGAACATCTCAGGGAAAAGCTCGACCTGAATACCCGCGTGATGCGCTTCATCCCGATGAACCGGGTGGTATATCGCCAGGCGTTGCTGCTGGCCCAGGACGGGCAGCAGGAGCAGGCGCGCGCCGTGCTGGAACAGGCGTTCTGGTCGTTTCCCTCAGAGTTAGCCGCAGTGCGGTGGCTGATCGCCGGGCTGGCGGAGAAAGACCCCGCGCATTTTTCCGCTCTGCTAGAATTCGCCCTCCAAAAAGAACATGAGGCTCAGCGTGCAGTTCATCACCAGTAACATCCTCCCGATCACCCTTGCGTTGTTCAGCGGCATAATGCTGCTCTGGTCGTTCTTCGGCAACCGCATCCGCGGCATCCGCGAGGTGGATTGTCCCGCCGCACTGCAACTCGTCAACCACAGGAATGCGCTGGTGCTGGACGTGCGCGAAGACAAGGAATACCAGGAAGGCCATGTGCTGAATGCCAAACTGCTTCCGCTCGGCAAGCTGGGCGAGCGCATCGGCGAACTGGAAAAATACAAGGAGCAGCCTATAGTGGTGGTTTGCCGCAGCGGCAACCGCTCCGCAGCGGCCTGCGCCATGCTGGGCAAGCAGGGTTTTACCCAGGCCCACAACTTGGCAGGCGGCATGCTGGCGTGGCAGAAGGCCAACCTGCCGGTGGAAAGAATGGCAAAAGGAAAGAAGTGATGGCCAAAGTCGTGATGTATTGCACCGCCGTCTGCCCTTATTGTGTCAATGCCGAGCAACTGTTGCGGCGCAAGGGGGTGACGGAGATCGAAAAGATACGCGTGGACCTGCAGCCGCAACTGCGCGATGAAATGATACAGAAAACCGGGCGGCGCACCGTGCCGCAGATCTATATCAACGACACGCATGTCGGCGGTTTCGACGACATGGCGGCACTCGACCGCGCCGGCAAGCTGGACGGCCTGCTGGCGGGATAACGTAAACAGGGAACGAAGACATGACCGAAGCAACGCAAGAAAACAACCAGCCCGTGTTCAGCATGGAAAAGATCTATGTGAAGGACATCTCGCTGGAGATCCCGCATGCACCGCAGATATTCCTCGATCGCGAAAATCCGCAGATCGACGTGCAGTTGCATACCCAGGCCGCATCGGTCGAGGACGGTGTATTCGAAGTGGCGGTGACTGCCACAGTGACCGCCAAGGTTGGCGAAAAAGTGATGTTCCTGATCGAGGCCGCACAGGCGGGCATCTTCCAGGTGCGCAACGCACCGCAGGAGGAACTCGAGCCGGTTCTGGCGGTGGTGTGCCCGAACATTCTGTTCCCGTACCTGCGCGAGGTGGTGTCCGACATGTCCATCCGCGGCGGCTTCGCGCCGGTGCTGCTGAACCCGGTCAACTTCGAGGTGCTCTACCGGCAGCAGAAACAGCAGGCGCAGTCGGCGGCAACTACGGCGACCGCCCACTGAAGCGATGAGACGCCTGTTCCCGCATACCCTGCTGTTGCTGGCGCTGTCCTGCGCTGCCGGTGTCGCGCATGCCGTGGATTATGTCTCGGTCGGCGAGGAGAGCGCGATCCTTTACGACGCGCCTTCGGTCAAGGCCAAGAAGCTGTTCGTGGTGAACCGCTACATGCCGTTCGAACAGGTCGTCGCGCTGGATAGCTGGGTCAAGGTGCGCGACCGTTCCGGCGGGCTGTACTGGGTGGAAAAGCGCGTGCTGGGCAGCAAGCGCTATGTGTTCGCGCTGGTGCCGTTGCTGGATGTCCTCGCGCAGCCGGATAGCGGTGCGGCACAGGCGTTTCAGGTGCGCCAGCAGGTGGCGCTGGAATATCTCGAACCGACCGGAACCGGCTGGATCAAGGTGAAGCATCAGGACGGCAATGTCGGCTATGCGCGCAGCACCGAGGTATGGGGCGGGTAGCCGCATGAATATCGCCGTTCTCGGTGCGGGAGCATGGGGTACGGCACTCGCCATCAGCCTGGCTCCGGCGCACCGGGTCACGCTGTGGGCGCGCAACGCCGAGCAGATCGATACGATGCGCGCAGAGCGCCGCAACCAGCGCTATCTTCCGGGCATCCCCCTTCCCGGCAATCTCGAACTGAATGCGGATATTTCCGCCGCGCTGGCGGATGCCGACCTGGCTATCGTCGCCGTGCCGACCGTTGCGTTGCGTGCCACGCTGAAGTTGATTGCCAGCCACTTCCCTCTCTCTAACTCCGCTCCGCGCCCCACGGCTGGCTTTACACAGCCAGCCGACTCCGGCGGCGGGAAACATGTTTCCCGGAACCCCGCCTTCGTCCCGCAAGCGGGAGAAAGGACAAACGAGAACGGTATTGTAAAATTTCCGGGCGTGGTATGGCTATGCAAGGGCTTCGAGGCCAAGACATCGAAGCTGCCGCATCAGGTGGCGGCCGAAGTGCTGCCCGCAGGCTGGCCTTGCGGTGTGCTGTCCGGCCCCAGCTTCGCGCAGGAAGTCGCGCGCGGACTGCCCACCGCGCTGACGCTGGCTTCCGCCGACGAGGCGTTCGCACGCGGCACGGCGCAGGCGCTGCACCACGCGCACTTGCGCATCTATGCCAGCACCGACGTGGCCGGCGTCGAAGTCGGCGGCGCGGTGAAGAACGTGCTGGCGATCGCCACCGGCATCTGCGACGGGCTGGGGCTGGGCTACAACGCGCGCGCCGCCCTGCTGACGCGAGGACTGGCCGAGATCACGCGGCTGGGGCTGAAGCTCGGCGGGCACCCGGAAACCCTGAGCGGCCTGTCCGGTGCCGGCGACCTGATCCTGACCTGCACCGGCGACCTGTCGCGCAACCGGCAGGTCGGCCTGCTGCTGGCGCAGCAGCATGACCTGGCGGAGATATTGCGCCGGCTCGGGCATGTCGCCGAGGGCGTCTACACGGTGCGCGAAGTGCACCGGCTCGCCGCGCGGCTGCACGTTGCGATGCCGATCTGCGATGCGGTCTATCGCGTCATCTACGAGCACGTGCCCCCCTCGGAGGTGGCCGCCTCCTTGCTCAACCGCGCGCCGAGCTGCGAATTCGAAACATCAGGACTGAGGTACGAGTAAAAACGGTACGACGGGTCTTGCTCAGTCCTCGCCCCTCGCTCCTCCAAACCCGCATTGCCGCCAGGCTTCGAACACCGCAACGGCTGCCGCATTGGACAGGTTCAAGCTGCGGTTGTCGGGCAGCATCGGCAGACGCACGCGCTGCGCCGCATCGAACTGCGCCAGCACCCCGGCAGGCAGGCCGCGGCTTTCCGGCCCGAACAGGAAGGCGTCGCCGGCCTGATAACGTACCTGATGAAAGGGTTGCGAGCCATTGGTGGTCAGCGCGAACACGCGCGCCGCATCGAATGCCGCCATGCAATCCTGCAAGGTGTCATGCACGCGCAGTGTCGCGAACTCATGGTAATCCAGCCCGGCGCGGATGAGCTGCTTGTCTTCCAGCGCAAAGCCGAGCGGCTTGATTAAGTGCAATTGGCAGCCGGTGTTGGCGCACAGCCTGATGATATTGCCGGTGTTCGGCGGGATTTCCGGCTGGTAGAGAATCACATGGAACATGAGAAATATCCGACTAGGCTTGTCAGTGCGGGGAAAACAGGCTAATTTCCACGCCTGACACAAAATCAATCCAGGGGGGATTATGGCGCGTCCGGAGAAAGTTCGCCTGGGCGACCTGCTGGTTCAGCAGAAGCTCATATCGCAGGATCAGCTCAAGTTTGCGCTGGAGCAGCAGAAGCGTAACGGGCGCAAGCTCGGACGCGTGCTGGTGGACAATGCCTTCATCACCGAAGAGCAGATATCCGAGGCGCTCGCCAAGCAGCTCAACATCCCCTACATCAACCTCAAGTTCTACAACATCAACCTGGAGCAGGTGCGGTTGCTGCCGGAGAACCAGGCGCGGCGTTTCCGCGCCATCGTGCTGGAAGAGCGCAACGGCAAGCTGCTGGTCGGCATGGCCGACCCGACCGACCTGTTCGGGTTCGACGAGATCACCCATCTTCTGCGGCGCGACATCGACGTGGCGGTGGTCACCGAAGGTCAGTTGCTGGAGAGCATAGACCGCGGCTACCGGCGCACCGAAGAGATCACCGGCCTGGCACGCGAACTGAGCGAAGAGCTCGGCGACACCTACGTCGATTTCGGCAAGATGAGCGACATGGCCGGTTCGGAAGAAGCGCCGGTGGTCAAACTGCTGCAGACCATGTTCGACGATGCCACGCAGATCCGCGCTTCCGACATCCACATTGAGCCGCAGGAAGGCAAGCTGGTGATCCGCTTCCGCATCGACGGCGCGCTGCACTTGCAGATGGAGGCCGACAACAAGATCGCGCCCGCGCTGGTGTTGCGCCTCAAGCTGATGTCCGGCCTGGACATCTCCGAGAAACGCCTGCCGCAGGACGGCCGTTTCCACGTGCGGGTGCGCGAACAGGGCGTAGACGTGCGTATCGCCACCTGCCCCACGCAGAACGGCGAATCGGTGGTGATGCGCCTGTTGCGCCAGGACGGCGGGATGGCCTCGCTGGATGCGCTGGGGATGCCGCCGGAGATGCTGAAGCGCTTCCGCGAGATCATCCGGCGCAGCAACGGCATGGTGCTGGTCACCGGGCCGACCGGCAGCGGCAAGACCACCACGCTGTATGCGGCGCTGGCCGAGATCAACACCATCGAACAGAAGATCATCACGGTCGAAGACCCGGTGGAGTATCGCCTGCCCGGCATCAACCAGGTGCAGGTCAACGAGAAAATCGACCTGACTTTTTCACGCGTGCTGCGTTCCGCGCTGCGCCAGGACCCGGACGTGATCCTGGTCGGCGAAATGCGCGACGCCGAGACCGCGCAGATCGGCCTGCGTGCGGCGATGACCGGCCATCTGGTGTTCTCCACCCTGCATACCCGCGATGCCGCCGGCACCCTGTTCCGGCTGGTGGACATGGGCACGCCGCGCTTCATGGTGGCCTCGTCGGTGCAGGCGGTGGTCGCGCAACGGCTGTTGCGGCGCGTATGCGAAAGTTGCAGCGAAGTGCACGAGCCGACCCCGCAGGAAAGCGAGTGGCTGAAGACCGAAGGTGTCCTGGCCGATGAATGGGGCAAGCTGCTGCACGGGCGCGGCTGCTCGCATTGCAACGGTACCGGCTACCGCGGGCGCATGGGCGTGTACGAGATGCTGGAAATGGGGCGCGAGATGGTGGAGGCGGCCGCGCACGACAGCGCCACCCACTTCATGCAGGTGGCGCGCCAGCATATGCGCGGCAGGGCCATCCTCGACCATGCACTGGAACAGATGAAGCAGGGGCGCACCACGGTCGGCGAAGTGATGCGCATCAGCAATCAAGTGGAAGAGTAACGTGGCGGTATTCGCCTACAAAGGGCGCAACGGGCGCGGCGACCTGGTGGAAGGCACGCTGGACGGCGACGACAGCGGTGCCGTTGCCGACCAACTGGTCAGGATCAGCGTCACGCCGATCGAGATCAGGCCGTTCCGCGGCATCGGCGGCGGCGCGCAAGGCAAGTCCTGGTTCAAGCGGCTGTTTACCGAAAAACCCATCACCCCGATGGATCTGCAGCTGTTCAGCCGCCAGATGTACACGCTGCTCAAGGCGGGTGTGCCGATCATGCGCGCGCTGGCCGGCTTGCAGGAGTCGGCGCAGAGCCCGGCGTTCGCGGCGGTGCTGCTGGATCTGCGCGAGAGCCTGGACAGCGGCCGCGAGCTCAGCAGCGCGATGCGCCGCCATCCGAAGATATTCTCGCCGTTCTATGTCAGCATGGTGCAGGTCGGCGAAATGACCGGCATGCTGGACGAGACCTTCATCCGGCTGTACGACTACCTGGAATTCGAGCGCGACATGCGCGAGCGCATCAAGACCGCGATGCGCTACCCCAGCTTTGTGATCATTGCCATGGCGATCGCCATCGTCATCATCAATCTGTTCGTGATTCCCGCCTTCGCCAAGGTCTATGCGGGCTTCCACGCCGAGCTGCCGGCCATCACCAAGATGCTGATCGGTTTTTCCGGCTTCATGGTGAATTACTGGGCGCTGATGCTGGCGATGCTGATCGGCGCGATGATGGCGTTCCGTTTCTACATCAACACCGTGGATGGGCGCTACAACTGGGATAGATATAAATTCAAGCTCCCGGTCGTCGGCCCTATCATTTTCAAGGCTACCCTGTCGCGTTTCGCGCGCAGCATGGCGCTCTCTTTCAAGAGCGGCATGCCCATCCTGCAAGGCATGAACGTGGTCGGCATGGTGGTGGACAATGAATTCATGCGCAGCCGCATCGAGCAGATGCGCGACGGCGTCGAGCGCGGCGAAAGCATCCTGCGTACCGCGGTTGCCGCAGGCGTGTTCAATCCGGTGGTGTTGCAGATGATCGCCGTCGGCGAGGAAACCGGCGACATGGACGGCATGATGCTCGAGGTCGCCGAGATGTACGAGCGCGAAGTTCAATACGAAGTCGCAACCCTTAGCTCCAAGATTGAGCCCATCCTGATAGTCGCACTTGGCATCATGGTGCTGATCCTGGCGCTCGGCGTGTTCCTGCCGATGTGGGACCTGGGCAAAGCGGCGATGCATAAATGAGGATGCAGGATCGAGGGCCGAGAATCGTGCTCCCCTCTCACGCTCGCGGGAGAGGGGTTGGGGGAGAGGGTAATTCCCCAATCCTCGCTCCTCGCTCCTCTAAAGGATTCACCCTGCTCGAACTGATCGTCGTCATCGCCATCATCGTGGTGCTGATGGGCGCCTTCCTCAATCGTGCGCTGTTCTACCAGGAGCAGGCCGAGAAGACGGCGATGGAGCAGGTGGCCGGCAGCATACAAAGCGCGCTGACCCTGCAATACGGACAGATCATCACGCGCGGCAAACCTTCCGACATCGACGCGCTGGAGCAGGATAACCCGATGAACTGGATGCAGAAGAAACCGGCCAACTATGCCGGCGAGTTCTACGATCCCATGCCGCTGGCGGTGGCTTCCGGCAACTGGGTGTTCGACCTCAAGTCGCGCGAGCTGGTCTATGTCCTGAATAATGCCAACTACTTCAAACCGGGGCGGGACGGCAAGCGATGGATACGTTTCCGCGTGACAGCGAGCCGCGAGCCTTCGCCCCTGCCTTCGTTGCAGGATGCGCCACCGGAACTGACCGGCCTGAGCTTCGAGCCGGTCGAACCATATGCGTGGTTTTGAGGCGTGCCATCCCCGTCCCATACCGGCTATCTCCTGATTAGCGGGAGTTTCCCCCGCGTTTTCCCTGACGAAATGGCCGGTTTTGATGTTGCGCAATCTCAGGACTTTGCCTATAGTCAGGGAAATCTCGGGGTTCGTGCCGCGCCCGATGTGCGGCAAGCCATGCCGGAATTTTTGATTGTCGGATTTGTCGGGGCGGCGGCCTCCAAACAGGGGAGAGTGAAATGAGCAAACAGGCGGGTTTTACACTGATTGAGCTGATCATGGTCATCGTGATTCTGGGTATTCTGGCTGCAACGGCATTGCCGAAGTTCGTGGATTTGTCTGATGATGCCCAGGATGCGGCTACCCAGGGTGTGGCAGGCGCGCTGGCTTCCGCCGGCACGATCAATTTTGCGACCTGCTCGTTGCGCGGCGCCAGCGGCGTTGACTGTACCTTGACCTCCGGTGTGCTCTGCAGCACGGTGGCAGCCGCCATCCTCGAGGGTGGCGTGCCTGGTGGTTATGCGGTAACCGGCGATATTCCGAGCTGCAGCGTGGATACCTCGCCTGCAACATCTGCAGTCGCCGTCACCGTACCGGCGATCTAATCAGGTTGCTACGCGGGATGGGTTGAGCTTGCGATACCTATCATCGCAATCGACAGGGGAGGCTTCGGCCTCCCTTGTTTTTCGTCCGCCGTTTACGCTTTTTGCTACACTGTGCTTCTATCTGAAGCAACTCTGAAGGGTATAGGGCATGTGCACCCGCTATGCGCCGAGGACGCCGCCATGAGGACAAAAAACAGGACTGAGGGGCGAGTGCTGAGTTGTAGGAGCGGCGGTAGCCGCGAAGAATACGGTGGCCTGGCGAGGATATCGCGCCTTCCGGCGCTCCTACGGGGGTATCGCTCAAACGGTTTCACCTTGGTCGAGATGATCATGACCATAGTCATCGTCGGCATCCTTGCGGTATTCGTCGCGCCGCGCTTCTTCGACAACAACGTGTTCCAGTCGCGCGGTTTTGCCGATCAGGTACGGGCCTCGTTGCGCTATGCGCAAAAAGTAGCCATCGCGCAGCACCGTTTCGTCTGCGCGACATTCACCGGCAACAGCATCGCGTTGTCCACCGGCGCGACCGCAGCCTGCGGCACCCCCCTGCAATCGCTGAGCGATGGTTCCGCTTATGTCATCAACGCGCCGTCCGGCATCACTTTCGCTTCTACGCCGAGCGATTTCAGTTTCGATGCGCTGGGCAAGCCATCCGCCGGGCAGACCGTCAATGTCGCGGGTGCAACGGGCAGCATTACCATCGAGGCGGAGACCGGTTATGTGCACTAGCGCCGGATCGAGGGGTGCGCTACGGCGGCTCGGTCTTCAGGCGGGCATCAGCCTGATCGAACTCATCATGTTCATCGTCATCGTCAGCGTCGCGCTGGCCGGCATCCTGCTGGTGATGAACGTCACCACCAAAAGCAGCGCCGACCCGCTGGTTCACAAACAGGCGCTGGCGATTGCGGAATCGCTGCTGGAAGAAGTCGAACTGATGCCGTTCACCTACTGTGATCCGGACGATGCGAATGCGGCGACAGCGACTTCGACTGGCGACTGCGCCACCGAGGAGGGGATTGGAGTTGAAAACGACATATCGAGGTATGACACCGATTTCCCGTTCGACAACGTCAGCGATTACCACGGCTTCACCATGAATTCCGGCAATGGCGGTATCAGGGACATCACCAACACTGAGGTGGCGGCATTGAGCGGCTATTCCGCCAGCATCGATGTCTCGGCCAGCGATCTGCCCAATGTGACGGCAGGCGATTCCCTGCTCATCAAGGTGACGGTGACCGGCCAGGACGGGCTACCGGTAGTGGTCGAAGGCATGCGCACCCGCTATGCGCCGAGGGCGATACCGTGAAGATGAAAAGCGGGGCTGAGGGACGAGGGCTGAGTTGTAGGAGCGGCGGCAGCCGCGAAGAATACGGAGGCTTGGCGAGGGTATCGCGCCTTCCGGTGCTCCTACGAGGGTATCGCTCAAAAGGTTTTACTCTCGTCGAGATGATCATGGTGATCGTCATCACCGGCATCATCGGCGGCATGGTGGCGGTATTCCTCAAGGCGCCGATACAGCAATACATGGATGTGGCGCGCCGCGCCGACATGACCGACATCGCCGATACTGCGCTGCGCCGCATCACGCGCGACGTGCGCCTGGCACTACCGAACAGCGTGCGGGTCGCCGGCACGTGCGACGGCAGCGCTACCTGCTTCCTCGAATTCCTGCCCGCGCCCAGCGGCGGACGCTATCGTTCCGGTGCGGGAGGCGCGGCGGGTTGCACTGCGACCGCGGGCGGAGAGGGCGAGCTGCTGGATTTCACTGTGGCCGACGACTGTTTTGGGGTGCTGGGGCCGATGCCCACGGTTGCGGCGGGCGACCAGATCGTGGTGTACAACCTCGGCATTCCCGGCGCGGATGCCTATGCGGGCGACAACCGCACCGCCTATGGGTCGAGCGCCGCACCCATCATCAATATCACCACCAAACAGTTCCCGTTCGATTCGCCAAGCCGCCGTTTCCATGTGATCTCCACGCCCGTCAGCTATGTCTGCGACGGCGCGGGAACATTGTGGCGTTATTGGGGTTATGACATTCAGGATGCGCAGACGAAGACGGATTCCGTCGCCGAACTGGAGGCGCTCACCGGTGTGCAGAAGGCACGGCTCGCAACCAGCGTCGGCAGTTGCAGCTTCACCTATGACGCCAACGTGGTGGCGCAGCGCTCCGGACTGGTGACCATGCACCTCGCCATCACCGAAGACGGCGAAACGGTCACGCTCTACAATGCGGCGCATGTGAGCAACCAGCCATGATGAAGAACAGCAGGATTCGGGAATCAGTTCGTGTAGGTTGGGTGGAGCGTAGCGATACCCAACAAAGAGCCGCCACCATTGCATCAGCTGATGGGTATCGCTACGCTCCACCCATCCTACGGGTTCAGACTCAATCCATGTTCCTCGCACCTCGCTCCTCGAAAGGCTTCAGCCTCATCTCCGCCATCTTCCTGCTGGTGGTGATCGCCGCGCTCGGCACGTTCGCGGTGACGCTGTCCACCACCCAGCAGCAGAGCGCCGCGCTGGACGTGATGGGGGCGCGCGCCTATCAGGCGGCGCGGGTGGGTATCGAGTGGGGCGCGTATCAGGCGTTGCCGAATTCTGCTGTCGGATTTGCCGCCGACTGTCGGGCTGGCGCGACCAGCCAGCAAGTCACCCCCTTGCCTAACACGCTGTCCGGGTTTACTGTCAACGTCGGGTGCAGTTCGACCGCGCATAGCGAAGCCGCCGCAACGGTCACGGTGTATCAGTTGACCTCCACCGCGACGCAGGGCACGGTGGCGACGCCGAACTATGTCGAGCGCGAGATTCGCGTGACCATCGGGCAATAGCGCCGGGCGCTTGCAAGCGGGATGTGTCCGTTGCCACGCAGGATAGGGAGGATGGGATGAACAAGACGATGGAGATGTTTTTCCGGAAAACTGCAAAAGCCTGGCTGGCGCTGGTTTTTCTTGTTCCCATGTTTTGTGCCGTGCAGAATGCCGCTGCCGCAATCGCATACGAGTCATCGAGCCAGACCATCGGCACCAACGGCTCGCCGCGCACCATCAATATCCCCATCCCGACGGGAACCGTCGCCGGCAATCTCCTGGTCGCCACCCTCTCGGTGCGCTGGTATCAGGCAACCGTGACGCCGCCCGCGGGATGGACCACTCTGATCCAGGACACCCCGCAGTCGAGCGGAGCCGCCACCTGCAACTCGGGAACCACGGCGGGCATCCGGCTGCTGAGCTACTACAAGGTGGCGGACGCCGGCGAGACGGCGCCGACCTTCACCTATTCATCCAACTGCGCTGACGATGGCTTCGCCGCCGCCGGCATGCTGCGTTTTTCCGGCGTGGATACGACCAGCCCCATCATCACCTCGGCGGAAGCGACCACGGGAAGCAGTACCTCCCATCAGGCACCCAGCGTCAGTTCCGGCACCGAGACCGACTTCATGCTGGTCACGGTGCATGCCTACGGCAGCTCGCGCTCATGGACCACCAGCCCGACCGGCATGACGGAGCGCGTGGATCAGCGCTCCTATAACGCCAACAATGTGCTGGGGTGCAACCTCGGCGTGTTCACGCAATCCATTGCCGCGGCCGGCGCGACCGGGACGCGCACCGCGATAGGCGAGGCTGATGCGGATAATGGCGCGACCCAGAGCATCCTGTTGCGCAAGGCAACAAGCAACATTGATCTCGCGCTCGCCATGACGCGCAACGGCAATCTGGTGCCCGGCTCAAATGCCTCCTATACCTTGAATGTGAGCAATAGCGGTTCGGCGACCGAGCCCGGCCCGATCACGGTCAGCGGCACCCTGCCCGCCGGGTTGAGCTATGTCTCCGGCACGGGCACCGGCTGGTCATGCTCTGCGGTCGGGCAAGTCGTGACCTGCACGCGCACGGGAACCCTCGCGGGCGGCGCGAATGCGTCGTCCCTGTTGCTGACCGTTGCCGTTGCAAGCGGCACAACGGGTGCCGTCACAACTACCATGACGGTCTCCGGTACGGGGGGCGATGATAGCGCTGCGAACGATAGCGCCAGCGATACCTATACCATCCTGCCGTCGCCCTATGCCTATTACGCGCTCGACGAGGCCAGCTGGACCGGCAGCACTGCCGACGAGGTCATCGACAGCAGCGGCAACAACCGGCATGCCGACACCATGGGCGCCGTCTCTACCTCGGCAGCGCCGGCTTCGGGACTGAAGCCGGACACCTGTCGCGCCGGCGAAGTGCCCAATGGCGCGAACCTCGGCATCGACACTAAGCTTGATGTCAATACCGAGATCGGCAACGCCGGCACCATCGCGTTCTGGTACAAGAGCAACACGGCATGGAACGATGGCACCGACCGCATGCTGTTCGATGCATCGAACGATCTGGGCGGCGGAGATAAGCACTTCTACCTGGTCAAGGGCGACGCTGGCGAAATCCGGTTCGGACTGGAGGATGACACCGACGATAATGAGCGCATCGATACCGGCGGGAATTCTTTTTCGGCCGGTGCATGGCATCACATCGCGGTCACCTGGTCCTGGGCTGCCGGCAGAATGCGGCTGTATCTGGACGGTGTCGAACAGGACAACACCGGCATCAACGATGCCATCGGAAATTATGCCGATCTCTGGTTCGGCGCCACTCATTCGGGGATAACAGGTGGCGACACCGATTTCACGACCAATTCGGCCAACGGCACTTTCGACGAGATCAAGATATACAACAGCGCGTTGAGCGCAAGCGAGATCGCGGCGTTGAAGGATGAAACGCATGCCTGCACCAGCATCGATCATCTGCGTATCGAACACACCGGCAGCGGCGTGACCTGCACGCCGACCACGCTGACGGTGAAGGCCTGCGAGGATGCCGCCTGTTCGTCGCCATACACCGGCGGGGTGACGGGTACGCTGACGGCGAGCGGGACGCCGACGGTGAACTGGGTGGGCGGTGCGGATTTCAGCATCGGCGCTTCGGGTTCGGTGACCAAGGATGTGCATGTCACCACGGCGGGGACGGTGACCTGGGGTGCGACCTCCTTGTCGCCTGCGCCTTCCAATGCCACGGCGTGTTACATCGGCGCGACGGCCTCGTGCGACTTCACGGCGGCGCTGGCCGGCTTCCTGTTCAATGTGCCGGACCATGTCTCCGATACCCAGCAGAACATCACCGTCAGCGCCGTCAAGCAGGCGGACAACAGCCTGTCCTGCGTCCCGGCCTTCAAAGACAGCAGCAAGACCGTCAGTTTCGCCTGCACCTACAGCAATCCGGCGAGCGGTACTTTGCCGGTGACGGTAGGCGGCAGCGCGATCTCGTGCAGCTTGGGCGGGGACGTGAGCCTCAGTTTCGACGCCACGGGTGTCGCCAGCACCACCGTGCGCTATGCCGATGTCGGCCAGATCGCTCTGACGGCGAGCTACACCGGCAGCGGTGACAGCGCCGGGCTGGTGATGACGGGCAGCGACCCGTTTATCGCGGCGCCGGCCTCCTTTTCCGTCACCGGCGTCACCGCCGGGCCGATCAAGGCGGGCAACGATTTCAGCGCCAGCGTCACCGCGCTGAACGCATCGGGCAACGCGACGCCGAATTTCGGCAACGAGACCTCACCGGAAGGTGTGACGCTGACCCCGACGCTGGTCTCTCCGGTGGGTGGCAACAATCCCGCGCTGGGCAACGGCGTGATTGCGGGCACTGCGTTCAGCAACGGTGTCGCGGCACTAACCAGCCTGAACTGGGGCGAGGTCGGCAACATCACGCTGGGTGCCGCGCTGACCGGCGGCAGCTATCTCGGCTCGGGGCTGAATGCG
The DNA here is from genome assembly GCA_001801105.1 of Gallionellales bacterium GWA2_60_18. Next base: position 215,164 of record MGWS01000033.1, on the reverse strand, counting down.
ACCGGCACCAGCGCCACGGTCGGCGCATTCATCCCGGATCATTTCAGCACCGAGATCGTGCTGGCTTCCAATGTGCCGATGCCCTGCCCGACCGGATTGACCTGCCCGACCGCCTATGACGGGTTTATCTATTCCGGTCAGCCGTTCAGCGTGCGGGTGACCGCGCTGAATCTGGGCGGCGGCACCACGACCAACTACGACGGCACGCTGGGTTTTTCCAAGGATGTCACGCTGGAGGCGCGGGATGCGCTGGGGGCAGAGGACATCCCAGGGACGCAGAATCCGGGCGGTGGCACACTGGCGAACAATGCCATTGCGGCGGCAGATTTCAGCGCGGGCGTGGCGACCACGGCCACACCGACCTATACCTTTGCGGCGACCACCGCGCCGACCGACATCTATCTGCGCGCGAAGGATACGGACGCCAGTTCGCTGCGCACGATCCCGGCAACTTCGGTCGAAGGCGGGGTGAAGGTGGTGAACGGGCGCATCAAGATCGCCAACGCGCACGGTTCCGAAGTGCTGCCGCTGCCGATGACCGCGACGGTACAGTATTACAACGGCAGCAACTGGGTCACCAGCGCGACGGACAGCGTGAGCAGCCTGACGCTGGCCGATGGCAGTTACCAGCGCAAGACCGGCGGCGCATGGACAGTGACGCCACCGTCCGGCAGTTCGGTATCGGCGGGCGTGTTGAACTACACACTGTCCAGCAGCGGCGGAACCGGCAGTGTGGACATCTCGGCGACCATACCGGCTTGGTTGCCCGGCAACACCGGACGCGCCACCTTCGGCGTGTACAAGGGCAACAACGAGTTCATCTACCTGCGCGAAAACTACTAAAACGGCAAAGCCGTTTTAGTAGTTTCAGTGAAGGCTCGCGCGAAGCGCGTTACGCCGGAACTAAAACTACTGATGCGGCTTGGCTGTTTTCTGTAGGAGCGCCGGAAGGCGCGATAAATGCCCTGATTGCGCCTTCCGGCGCTCCTGCAAGTTTCAAGCGGTTCTCAGGATAACAAGAATGCCCGGTAATCCCCCGATTAGCGGCCATTTCGTCCGTGTTTTCCATGATGTAAATCAATTGACAGCGATGGGGTGTTAATTTAACTTCGAGCGGAATTATGGTAGTCCTGCGCCCCCTTTCCTTGTTCAAGCAAAAATCCCGCGATGCAGGCTGGTTTGCCGTCTGTCCCGGCGAGCATGGCGTCCATCTGGCGCAAGTCCAGTTCATCGGGGCGATGCCCAAGGTGGTGCGCTGCGAATATCACGAGACCGGCACGGTATCGTCCGCCGCGCTGGAGAAGCTGCGCCGCGAAGCGAACATCAGTGCCCATGCCTTTACCACCCTGCTGGCGCCGGGCGAATACCAGATGCTGCTGGTCGAGGCGCCCAATGTCCCTGCGAACGAGCTGAAGACCGCGATCCGCTGGAAGATCAAGGACGGGCTGAATTACCACATCGACGATGCCACGGTGGACGTGTTGCAGATTCCCTCCAACAAGTACGGCTCGGATCGCGTGCAGTCCCTGTATGCGATCGCGGCGGCGAATACCACCATCCAGAAACGCATCGCGCTGTTCGAGCAGGCGCGGCTCAACCTGGAAGTGGTCGACATCCCGGAGATGGCGCTACGCAACATCGCCGCGCTATTCGAGCAGGATGACCGCGCGCTGGCACTGCTGACGTTCAACGATAACGGCGGGCTGATGGTCTTCACTTCGGGCGGCGAGCTGTTCCTGTCACGGCGCATGGATATCACGTCCGGGCAGTTGCAGGATGCCGACGAGAACCAGCGCCGGCAGTACCATGACCGCATCGAGCTGGAGTTGCAGCGTTCGCTGGATTATTTCGACCGCCAGTTCAACCACATCCCCGTGAGCCGTGTGCTGGTGAGCGTGCCGGACGGCGGCGGGCTGGCGGCGTTCCTCGTCAAGGCGATCGACTCCAGGGTGGAGAAACTGGATCTGTCTCAGGTGATGGATATCGGCGAAGTTCCCGCGCTTGCCGGGACCGACTTTGCGGCGAACGCCTTGCTGGCGCTGGGTGCGGCGATGCGTCAGGAGGATCTCGCGCTATGAGCCAGCAGATCAACCTGTTCAACCCGATTTTCATGAAGCAGCGCAAGTATTTCTCGCTGCTCGCCATGCTCCAGGCGCTGGGGTTGATCGTGCTCGGTTCGTTCGCGTTCTACGGTTATGCGCGCTATCAGGTCGGGCAACTCGAAAAGCAGTCGGCGGAGAGCGTCAAGCGCTACAGCGCCGAGCAGGCGCGCCTGACGCGCTATACCGCCGAGTTCTCCCCGCAGAAGGCCAACCGCGCGCTGCAGGAGGAGGTGCAGCGGCTGGAGTTGCTGCTGACCGAGCAGGCCGAACTGGTCGAGACGCTGAAATCCGGCGCGGTGGGCAATACCACCGGCTATTCCGGGTACATGCGCGCTTTTGCGCGCCAGGTGGTGCCGGGGCTATGGCTGACCGGTTTCCGCGTGACCGGCGATGCGACACAGATCAGCCTGAGCGGTGGGGTGATGCAGCCTGAGCTGCTGCCTGCCTACATTCGGCGCCTGGGTAGGGAAGAAGTCATGCAGGGCAAGAGTTTCTCGACCCTGCAAATGCAGCAGGCCAAGGTCGACCCTGCGGACAAGGGCGCGGCCGCGCCGCGCTACGTCGAGTTCGCCATATATTCCTCCCCCGAGAGCGAGGCCGGAAAATGAAGCGCTACTGGGAGCTGGCCTGCAACAGGATAGACGAACTGTCGCTACGCGAGCGCGTGATGGTCTTTGCGGCGGTCGCCTTCGTGGTCGTCGCGCTGCTCAATGCGTTGCTGCTCGACCCGCTGCTGGCAAAGCAGAAGACGCTGGCGGCGCAGGTGATACAGCAGCAGGAAAAGGCCAAGGAATTGCAGGGCCAGGTGCAGGCGACGCTGCAAGCGATGCGCGACGACGAGCATTCGCCGCTGCGCCAGCGCATCGCGCAATTGCGCGCGCAACAGGCGGAGCAGGACGGCTATCTGCAAAGCCGCCGCGACCGGCTGATCCCGCCGGACGAGATGGCCGGCCTGCTGGAGCAGGTGCTGAACAGGAACGGCAGGCTGCAGCTGGTCGCGCTGAAGACCTTGCCGGTGGGGCTGCTGATTCCACCCAGGGACAAGACCGCCGCGAATGCGCAGGCGGGCGGCAGCCAGCGCCAGATTTTCAAGCACGGCGTGCAGATCACCGTGCGCGGCAGCTATCCCGACCTGCTGCAATACCTGACCGCGCTGGAAAACATGCAGGCGCAGATGTTCTGGGGCGAGGCGGTCATGAGCGTGGAGCAGTATCCTTCCGCGACGCTTACGCTGACTCTTTACACCCTGAGCATGGACAAGACATGGCTTACCGTATGAGAACTTTTCCGGTCGCCCTGATCTGCGCCGCAGCCAGCCTGTTTGCGGCGTCTGCCGGTGCGGAAGACTTGCCCGACCCGACCCGTCCGCCCGCGCTGCTCGCCGCGCCCGGCGCTGCGGAAGCGCAGCCGGCGGGATTGCAGTCCATCATCATCTCGAAGACCCGCCGCGCAGCGATCATCGACGGTGAAACCGTTGAATTGAGGGGTAAACATGGCGATGCAAAGTTGATTAAAGTCGACGAGGGCAGTGTAGTGTTGCAAGGTCCGCAGGGGCGGCAAGTGTTGACCCTGTTTCCGGAAGTGAAAATGGCCGTCAGGAAAGCGCCTGCGGGCAAGGCGCAGCCGGATAGGCAGAAGAGTGTCCCGGCAGCAAGCAAGGAGAAGAGATGAGGGGTCTGTGTTGGCTGGGTGCGATGCTGTTGCTGGCGGGTTGTGCCGCGCCTGCCAGCCGCCCTCCGGCGGCAGACGCCATCCAGCGTGAAATGGATCAGGCCGTGCAGGAAAGTGCGCGACCGAGCAAACCCGGGGAGGTGAGCAACGCATTGCTGCCGCCGTTGACGGCAGAGATGCCCAGGGTGGAGAACAAGCCGCTGGAAACGAAGTTCGACCTGGCGGTGAACAATACCGCCGCCCAGCAGGTGTTCATGGCCATCGTGTCCGGCACGCGCTACAGCATGCTGCTGCATCCGGAAGTGGCCGGTTCCATTTCGCTGAACCTCAAGGATGTGACCGTGTTCGATGCGCTGGAAGCGATCCGCGAGATGTACGGCTACGACTACAAAGTGGACGGCACGCGCATTTACATCCAGCCGCTGACCCTGCAAACGCGAATCTTCCAGGTCAATTATCTGACGGGGCGGCGGGCGGGGACTTCGTCGCTGCGCGTGACCTCCGGTTCCGTGTCGGATAGCTCGACGGGCGGTACTTCGACCGCCGGCACGACCACTCCTGCCAGCACCAGCACGGCCCAGGATAGCAGCAAGGTGACGATGACCAGCAGCGCCGATTTCTGGACCGAGCTGGGCCAGTCGCTGAACGCCATCGTGGGTAGCGAGCAGGGCCGTAGCGTGGTGATCAGCCCGATGTCCGGCGTGATCGTGGTGCGCGCCATGTCTGACGAGATGAAGAACGTCACGGCGTATCTCAAGGCATCGCAGCTTTCCATTGAGCGTCAGGTGATCCTCGAAGCCAAGATCGTCGAGGTGCAGTTGAATGACGGGTATCAGTCCGGGGTGAACTGGGGGGCGTTCCGGAACGGTGCCAACAGCCATATTTCCATCGGACAGGGAGCCGCAGGCAGTACCCTGTCCGCGGGTGGCGCGACCGCCAGTGCATTGACCAACAGTGCATTGTCGTCGACCCCGGGAAGCAACTTCAATCCGACCACGGATGGCACTCTCTTGCCGAAGGGTGCTGCTACGGCAGTGGCAGGTTCTCTCTTTGGCCTTGCCTTCCAGACCAGCAATTTCGCCGCGCTGCTGAACTTCCTCGAGTCGCAGGGCAATGTGCATGTGCTGTCCAGCCCGCGCATCGCCACCCTGAACGGGCAGAAGGCAGTGCTCAAGGTCGGCACGGACGAATTCTTCGTGACCAACGTCTCGACCACCACCACGACCGGTACCGCGACCACCTCCACGCCGAGCGTGACACTGCAGCCGTTCTTCTCCGGTATCGCGCTCGACGTGACGCCGCGCATCGACCAGAACAACGAGATCATTCTGCACATCCATCCGTCGGTGAGCCTGGTGTCCACCGTGACCAAGACGGTCGATACCGGCTCGGGCGGTACGCTGACCTTGCCGCTGGCCTCCAGCTCGGTTTCCGAGACCGACAGTATCGTGCGTGCCCGCGACGGCCAGATCGTGGCGATCGGTGGGCTGATGCGCCAGGCGACCTTCGACGACCAGTCCGGGCTGCCCGGCCTGCCCAAGGCGGTGTTCGGCCAGACCAACAAGCGCAACGAGAAGCGCGAACTGGTGATCCTGCTCAAGCCCACCGTGGTGGACAGCGACAAGGACTGGTCGGACGACATCACACAGAGCCGCGACCGCTTCAGCAGCATGGCGAGCCCGACCGTCAGGCAGTGAGATGTACCTGCAGCACTTCGGCCTGCGGGAAGCGCCATTCAGCCTGACACCTGACACCAGTTTCTTTTTCGCCTGCTCCACCTATCAGGAGGCGCTCAACACCCTGCTGGTGGCGGCGCGCAACGGCGAGGGTTTCATCAAGATCACCGGCGAAGTGGGCAACGGCAAGACCCTGCTGTGCCGCAAGTTCCTTGCCACGCTGAACCAGGGGCGGCAATCCACCACGCTGATCGGCACGCAGGATCAGACGGCGGATACGCATGCCGCGCCGCTGTTCGTCACCGCCTACATCCCCAACCCCTACCTCGAACCGAAGAGCCTGCTGCATGAGCTGGCGGCCGAGTTCCGCGTCCCGCTGGAAGCGGAAGCGGACCAGCACGAGTTGCTGAAGAACCTGACGCAGGCCCTGCTGGAATGCGCGCACACCGGGCAGCGCGCGCTGGTGTGCCTGGACGAGGCGCAGGCGATGCCGCTGGAGAGCCTGGAAGTGCTGCGCCTGTTGACCAACCTGGAGACCGAGAAGCGCAAGCTGTTGCAGGTGGTGCTGTTCGGCCAGCCGGAACTGGACGAGCGGCTGCGCCATCATTCGGTGCGCCAGCTGCGCCAGCGCATCAGTTTCCAGTATGAATTGCGGGGGCTGAGCAGGGAAGAGCTGGAGCAATACTTGCGTCACCGGCTGTCGGTGGCCGGGTTCGCCGGCGGAACGCTGTTCAGCAATGGTGCGGTCGGCAAATTGCACCGCGTCAGCGGCGGCACGCCCAGACTGGTCAACATCATCGCCCACAAGGCGCTGATGCTGGCTTTCAGCGAAGGACGGCAGACGGTGCTGGCGAAACATGTGAGCGATGCCGCCGCGGATACGCCGGAAGCGCGCCGCGACGGGCTGTCGACAATGCTGTGGCTGGCGGCTGCGGTTGCCGTCGCCGCATCGGCGGCAGTGTGGATGACGCAGCAGTGAGCGTCATCAACCAGGTACTCAATCAGCTCGACCAGCGCGGCGCACCACCCGTGCCGGAGCAGGCCATGGTGCGCGCCGTGCCGCCCCGCAGGCGCAGTCTCACCGCGCCATTGCTGGCGCTGGCGCTGGCGCTGGCGACCGGAGCCGCCGTACGGCAATGGTCGCAGACATACAACCCGGACGCGCCGGCGCAAAGCGTTGTGTCACATCGGGCGGCAGCGGTTGCCCCGGTTCCCTCGGTTCCCGTACCGGCACTTGCCCCGGCAGCACTTCCGCCCGAATTATCCTCTCCGGTCTCGCGGCTCAGCGTCGAACTGGCGGTGCCGCCGCCAGTTGTCCCGTCCGAGGTAAAGGATGCAAAGGACATGAAAGGTACGAAGGATCGCATCATGCCGAGCCTGGCAGCGGCGACGCAGCCCGCCAAAGAACAGGGCAGGGCGATGCCGCTCGCTCCGGCGAGTGTGCCGGCCCCTGCCCAAACAGAGGTCGGCGAATTGCCGATGAAGCGGATCAGCCCCGCGCAACTGGCGGACATGGAATTCCGCAAGGCGGCGGCATTGATGCAGCAAGGGCGTGTGGCCGATGCGATCAGCGGTTACGAGACGGCGTTGCAACTGGATGCCGGCTATCAGGCGGCACGTCAGGCGCTGGTGGCCTTGTTGCTGGAAGGCAAGCGTAATGCGGATGCCGAGCGCGTGTTGCACGATGGCCTGATGGCCAGGCCGGAACAGACGGGATTCGCCATGCTGCTGGCGCGCTTGCAAGTGGAACGCGGCGCGCTCGACCAGGCGGTCGCGACACTGGAAAAATCCTTGCCTCAGGCCGGTTCGCAAGGCGATTACCATGCTTTCTTGGGGGCGTTGCTGCAACGCCAGGGGCACCACGATGAAGCGATCGGCCATTACCGGATCGCGCTGCAACAGGTGCCGGGCAACGGCATCTGGCAGATGGGCTACGGCATCTCGCTCCAGGCCGCGCAACGCGGTGCGGAAGCCAAGGAAGCGTTCGGGCGCGCGCTCGAATCAGGAATGCTCACGCCGGAATTACAAGCGTTCGTGCAGCAAAAGCTCAAGGAGTTGTAGGAGCGGCGGTAGCCGCGAAATACGGTAGCCCGGCGGAAATCTCGCGCCTTCCGGCGCAGGGCGTGATCGTAGAAACCCCGTTGCCAGCAAAGGATGCCCGGTGTGTTTCGGTAGCGGTTGACAGCCTTGGATGCTCTGGCCTTGAAATCGCCTATGAGACGGGAGAGATCACCGGATTCCAGTTGCAACAGCCAATGCAGGTGATCTGGCATGAGAACGAAGGCGAGAGTTTTGCAGCGCCCCAGTTCGTCGCAGCGATGCAATTCTCGGATGGACAGGCGGGCGAGAGCGAGATCGGCAAAAAGAGGGTGGCGCTGGTGAGTGACGGTGGTGGTCAGGTAGATCAGACCGGGTTCTGAATGACGTCCTCGGCAGAAGCCGCCAAGAATGTTCAAGGAGTTGTAGGAGCGGCGGCAGCCGCGAAGAATGCAGCAGGCCGGCGGGGTTATCGCGCCTTCCGGCGCTCCTACTCCCCATCCTTGTCAGTCTGTATGTCGAGCTTTTTCATCTTCTCCCACAGGTTCTTGCGGCTGATGTCCAGTGCGGCGGCGGTGTTGCCGAGGTGCCACTGGTTGCGTTCCAGCGTTTGCAGGATGAACCTGCGCTCGCATTCGCGCAGGTAGGCGGCGAGGTTGCCGCTGCCGGCGGGCGCTTCGCCGTGAACTGTATCTGCCGCGCCATGATGCCCGTCGTCGAAGAATGCGTCCGGCCCCAGCGCGGGATGCGGCGACATGATGCAGGCGCGCTCGATGCTGTGCTTGAGTTCGCGTAGGTTGCCGGGCCAGGCATAGTCGAGCAGGGCGCGTTCGGCGGAAGGCGTCAGCGAGCGTGCTTCGTCGCCGTGCTGGGCGCAACACTGGCGCAGGAATATCTGCGCGAACCAGGGGATGTCTTCCTTGCGTTCGCGCAACGGCGGCACACGCAGGCGGATGACGTGGATACGGTAATACAGGTCCTCGCGGAAGCTGCCTTCCTCGACCATATCCTTCAGGTCGCGGTTGGTGGCGCAGATCAGGCGCACGTCCACCGGTATCGGCGTCTCGCCGCCCACGCGGACGATGCGGCGCTCCTGGATGGCGCGCAGCAGTTTGACTTGCATGGACAGCGGCATCTCGCCGATCTCGTCGAGGAACAGCGTGCCGCCGTGCGCCTGCTCGAACACGCCCTTGCGGGTGCGCGCGGCGCCGGTGAAGGCGCCCTTCTCATAGCCGAACAGTTCGGATTCGAGCAGCGTCTCGGTGATCGCGCCGCAGTTGACCGCCACGAAGGGGCTGTCTTGTTCCGCACGCGCGTGCTGATGGATCAGCTGCGCGACATGCTCCTTGCCGCTGCCGGATTCGCCGGTGATCAGGATGGTGTTGGCCAGGCGTGCCAGGCGCGGGATGCTGGCCTCGATCTCGCGCATGACCGGGGAGATGCCGAGGGTGTGGCGCTCGTCCCCGGCTGCAGGGGCGGTCGGCGGCGGCGGGCAGAGCTGGCAGACCTTTTCGACCAGCTGGTCGAGGTCGAAGGGCTTGCTGATGTAGTCGGCGGCGCCCTGCTTGAGCAGCCGCACCGCGCGGTCGATCGAGGCATAGCCGGTGATGAAGATGAACGGCGGCAGCGCTTGTCCGGTCGCGAGCAGCCTTTCGAACACCTCTTCGCCGTTCAGGTCGGGCAGGTGGATGTCGCTGATGATCAGGTCGTAGTGTTTGCCGGTAACGGCGCGCAGTCCTTCCGCGCCGGTGCGCTGCCAGTCGACGCGCAATCCTTCCAGCGCGAAACGGTCGCACAGCGATTCGCCCATGATCTCGTCATCCTCGATCAGGCATAGATGGGGTTGGGTGAGCTTGTTCATGGTTCCTTCATGCTCCTGTGTTTTCCTGCAACGGCAGCTGGACGGTGAAGCGGGTTTCATGCTCGTCGCTCTGCACGGCGATCAGGCCGCCCAATTGCTGCACGATCTGGTAGATCACCCACAGGCCGAGGCCGGTGCCGCTGCCGGTCTCCTTGAGCGAAGTGAACGGCTCGAACAGGAACGCCACCTTTTCCGGCGGGATGTAGGAGCCGTCGTTGGAGACCTCGATCACCAGATTGCCGTCTTCGCGGTGGATGCGTAAATGGACGTGACCGTGCGGCTGGGTCGCATGGAGCGCATTCAGCAGCAGGTTGATGATGACCTGGCGCGCCAGGGTGGAGGGGACGGGCTGGGCGTCGCCGATGTCGCATTCGCAGGAGAAGTTGACGCGCTTGGATTGCACATCGGCCTGGATCAGCGTGCGGATGTCCTCGATGTCGTCGCGGTCGAACGGGCGGCTGCGCGCCTTGGCCTCCACCAGCAGCGCGGCCACCGTCTCCTTGATCTGGATCAGGCCGCGTTCCAGGATGGACATGGTCTTCAGCGTGAACGCATCCTGCGCGCCGTGGCGCTTGAAGGTGCTGATGGCGTTGAGCATGCCGCCCAGCGGATTGTTGATCTCGTGGGCGATGCCGGCGGCCAGCCGCCCGATCGCGGCGAGCCGGTCCGAAGCGATGACCTGCTGCTGCAACTGCTCCTTTTCCCTGAGTTCGGCCAGCATGCGCTTGAACGCCTTGCCGAGCTGCCCGATCTCATCGCTGGATTCCTCGATCCGGAGGTTGTCCAGATCCGGCAGTTGCGGCGCCATGTTGCGCATCGCGCCGGAGAGGTGCAGCAGGGGTTCGGCCATCCGGTGTCCCCAGTACACGCCGAGCGGCAGCAATACGGCGAGCACCAGCAGGGTGATCAGCGCGGCATCCCGGATCAGGCCGTAGGAGCGCTCGATGAATGGGGATTTGGGATAGCTCATCACCAGCGTGCCGATGCGCAGCCCGTCCGACTGGATCGGGATCAGCAGGAACAGGTCGTCGGACTTGCGCGGTTCCACCACGGCAGTCCCTGAGCTCTGGAAATCCGGCAGCGCTTTCAACAACTCGTCATAGCGCGGATCGATGCTCGCCGGGTCTTTCAGTATGGGGAAGCGCTCCGGCTGGGTCGAGGCGTAAATGGTGTTCGAGACATTGAGGATCAGGATGTGCCCGGCTTCCTGGCCGGTCTTGCCGGTCTCGGGGCTGCGGAACGGGGTATTGATGATCTCGAACGAGCGCCATACATCGTCGTGCAGCATCGGCTCGGTCAGCGTGTTGGCGATGACGCGCCCCATGCGGTCGGCATTGTCGATCAGGTTGGCGCGCAGATCCTCGATGCCACGATAGACCAGCGTCGAGGTCAGCACGACGGCGGTGCCGATCGCCAGCACCGCGACGCGCAACGGGATCTTGTAGCGCAGGCTGAGATTCTTGAAGTGCATCATGGCCGCTGTTTTTCAACGAACCGGGACATTTCCTCGATTTCGTCGAAAAGATGATCATCTCCCTGCACAAAACCGTTCAGGTTGAGCGTTTGCAGCAGGCGGCTCCCCTCCTCGTCCTGTGCCATGCTGAACAGCGCCTGGCGCAGGGCGGCGATCTGCTGTTCCGTGGCGGCGCGGCTCGCGACGAAAGGCGGGTGGCCGAATTTCGGCGACCGGTTCACGATACGGGTGCGTGCGGTGAGTTGCGGGTGCGACAGCGCCAGTGTGTCCCACACATAGCCGTCAACCGCGCCGCCCTGCGCCAGGCCGCTCGCTACCGCCTCGACCACCTTGCGGTGGCTCCAGGTGAAGAAAGTCTTGCCGAAGAACGAGCCGGGCGATTCGCCCTGCCTGATCAGCAGGTATTCGGTGTAGAGATGGCCGGAATTGGAATCGGGATCGGAAAAGGCGAAGTTCTTCCAGCGCAGGTCGGCCAGCGAGCGGGTCTGCTTGTCGGTGGCGGGCACGATCAGGTAGGACTGGTAGAGCGGCTCGTTCTGGTAGAGCGGCACGGCCACCAGCCGCAACTCGTCCTTGTTGCGCACGTAGGGATAGCCGCACAGCCAGGCGAAATCGAGTTTTTGCTCGCGCAGCAGGTTGACGATCTCGCGGTAGCTGCCGCGCTGGACGAAGCTCACCGGCTGCCCCAGTTGCCGCTCGAGATGCTGGCGCCATTCGTTGACGAAGTTCGCCTGGTAATCGAGGAATACCGGCGTCAGGCCGATGCGGATCGGCGTTGTGGCAGGCTGTTCCGCCGCGTGCAGCGGCAGCGCAAACGACAGCAGCAGCGGCAGCAGCAGGCGCAACAGATTAGCCCGAAGGGCATTGCGGCTGGCGCCGCTCCTACGCAAACGGTTGGCTTTCAGCGGATCACCCGGATTAACCACGGCAACTTCCATCTGCGCAACATGCCGGCATTGCGGCAGGCGTTTCCGCCGCAGTTACGCCGCAGGCGTTGCAGGCCGGATCGCGGCTCAACGCGCTGCGCATGATGTTCATGTCCAGCGCATTGATGGAGAGCAGCTTGCCGCTCAATCCCCGTTCGATGCCCATTAGTAATTTGAGCGTCTCAGCCGCCTGCAAGGAGCCGACGATGCCGACCAGCGGCGCGAACACGCCGGTGGTAGCGCAGCGCAGCTCGGCGGCCAAGCTGTCTTCCGGGAACAGGCAGTTGTAGCAGGGCGCATCGTCGCGGCGGAAATCGAACACCGACACCTGTCCCTCGAACTGGATCGCCGCACCCGACACCAGCGGTTTGCGTTCGGCCAGGCAGGCGCGGTTGACGGCGTAACGGGTGGCGAAATTGTCGCTGCAATCCAGCACCGCATCGGCCTGCGCGACCAGCTCGCGCAGTTTTGCCGCATCGGCGCGGATCGGCAGAGCGATGCACTCGATCTCGGGATTGATGTCATGCAGCGCGGTTCGTGCGGATACTACCTTGGGCTGCCCGACCGAGGTGGTGCGGTGGATGATCTGGCGTTGCAGGTTGCTGAAATCCACCGTGTCATGGTCGCACAGCGTCAGCCGACCCACCCCGCTGGCAGCCAGATACAGCGCGGACGGCGAGCCCAGCCCGCCGAGGCCGATGATGAGTACGCTGGCGTCGAGCAGGCGTTGCTGTCCCTCGACGCCGATCTCGTCGAGCAGGATATGGCGGCTGTAGCGCAGCAGTTGTTGATCGTTCATGCAAAGTTCTCCGCCCGCAAAGAGCGCCGATTATTGAGCAATATGTAATTGCAGACAATGTTTTTAACCAAATAATCCGTTGCGGGAAACTGTCATTCCGAATGTATGTGAGGAATCTTGCTGTTTGAACGAAAGGCATGAACCGCCAAATAATTCATAGTGTTGTTGTCGTGTATTGGTATTACCGTTTGGTAATGGCTTGGTGTCATAGCGTGGCGAAAAGGTAATGTTCGGCAAGCGTGACACGAGGCCGCGATTATTCTTAGCGTATGTATAACAGGCACATAGTTATCCTGGCACAGGACGTGCTTTAAGGTGTCCACGGTTGTTTTCATGAGCAGTGCGAGCATCCGTAAATATAGTGAGTCCGTGAGAAATTTAATCGTTCAGGGAGAACCAAGAGATGAGTGAATTGCGCATTTCATCAGTAGAGACAAGGGGGGTACCAGGCAAGAAGCGCTATGCCATGGTGATCGACCTGCGTCGCTGCATCGGCTGCATGGCCTGCCAGACAGCCTGCAAGGCGGAATACGACGTGCCGCTGGGTGTGTTCCGCACCTGGGTGCCGTACAAGGTAACCGGCAAGTATCCTAATGTCAGGAAGATGTTCCTGCCGCGTCTGTGTAACCATTGCGATGATCCGCCATGCGTGCGCGCCTGCCCGGTTCAGGCGACTTACAAGATGGAAGACGGCGGTTTCGTGCTGCAACGTTATGACCGCTGCATCGGCTGCAAGGCCTGCATGGCTTCCTGCCCGTACAATGCGCGCTTCATGCTGCCGAAGAACCGCACTTACACCGACATCACCCACGTGGTCGACAAGTGCACCTTCTGCCACCATCGCGTGACCCAGAACATGTCTCCGGCTTGTGTCCAGACTTGCGTCGGTCGTTCGCGTATTTTCGGTGACCTGAATGACCCGAATAGCGAAGTTTCCTATCTGGTCGGTACTCAGGCTACCCAGGTGTTGCGTCCCGAAGAAGGTACCAAGCCGCACGTGTTCTACATCGGCGCGGATCGCAACCATACCGAGTATGGTCGCAGTGTCTACGGCACGCTGGATACGCTGAAGGAAGACCGCGAAGCCTTCGATCGTAACCATAACCTGCACAACATCTAAGGGGGGAATCATGGCTGAGTACGTACCATTCTTTACCATTGCGTGGCCTAGCACATACGCCTATTACTTCTTTGTAATCGGCCTGTCTGCCGCGCTGTTCTTCGTTTCGGGGTTGTCCTACTTCCGCGAAGAATTCAAGAGCCTGCGCAGCAGTTCGTTCATGCTGTCGTTCGCGTTGCTGGTCATCGGCAGCTTGCTGCTGGTCGTCGACCTGTCGCAACCGGGGCGTTTCCTTAACATGATCAATCCGGGCTACTGGAACATGGATTCGCCGCTGGTCTGGGGCGCGATCCTGCTGGTGGTGTTCGGCGCCGTCTCCGTGGTCTATTTCCTGACCATGCAGAAGGGTGACGAAGCTCTGGGCAAGAAGCTGGCCGTCATCGGCTCGCTGGTTGCGCTGGGTCTGCCGATCTATACCGGCTTCGACCTGTCGGTGCATCAGCATCGTCCGGTGTGGAACTCCTCGCTGATGTCGGTGCTGGCTGTTTCGCTGTCGCTGATCTCCGGCGCTGCCGTGGCCTCTTTCCTGGCCAAGGGCGAAGCCAAGCTGCTGGGTAGCCTGCGCAACATCATGCTGGCATCTGCCGGCGCGACTGCCGTCATGCTGCTGGCGTTGATGGTGACCACTGCCTACGGCGGCTCTGCATCCGAGCTGACCTACATGTTCATGACCTCCGGCTCCATGGGTACGCTGTTCGTCTGGCTGGGTGTGGTGCTTGGCACCCTCGTCCCGCTGGTCGTGCTGGCCGCACCGTTCGGCAAGCAGGCATCGGGCATCATGCTGGCATCCGTGCTGTTGCTGGTAGGTGGAATGGCATTGCGCTACGCAATCCTGGTAGGTCCGCAAATTGTTCATACCTATTACTAAGGTTAAGGGGAGATCGTTATGTTTGAAATGAATCGTAGAACATTCCTTAAGGCCAGCGCCGGAGCGACTGCAGCTGCGGTCGCCGCTCCCAAGGTGCTGAGCGCCATGGAAGTCGAGCTGGGCGGGAAGGACTTCTCGCCGGAAACCGGCGCAGAGCGTCAGGCCATTCCGCTGACTTGCCATGTCTGTAACATCCAGGACGGCGCAATCGCTTTCGTGGAAAACGGCCGTATCGTCAAGCTGGAAGGCAATCCGGAGCACGTTTCCACCCGCGGTCGCCTGTGCGCCAAGGGTAACTCCGGCATGTGGTACACCTACAACCCGGATCGCATCATGTATCCGCTGAAGCGCGTAGGTGCACGCGGCGAAGGCAAGTGGAAGCGCATCACCTGGGACGAAGCACTGGCCGAAGTTGCACAAAAAGTGAGTGCCGCGATCGCGGTAGATCCGGCCACCGTGATGCTGAAATTCGGTCGCGACCGGACCGGCGGCGCGATGGGGCGTTTCATGAAGACGCTGGGGTCGGCAAACTCTATCAACCACACCTCGGTGTGCGAGTCGTCCAAGAAGATCGGTATGGAGCCCACTTGGGGTCCGGATATCGAGACGCCGGACTTCGAGAACACCAAGTACATCCTGAACTTCGGTTCCAACATCCTGGAAGCGGCATATTTCCACAACCCCTACTCGCAGCGCATCACCGAGGGTCGGGCGGAAGGCAATGCCAAGCTGGTGACCTTCGATACGCGCCTGTCCAATTCGGCCGGCCGTTCCGACGAATGGATTCCGGTGCTTCCCGGTACCGACGGCGCCGTGGCGCTGGCGATGACTGCCGTGATCCTGCGCGAAGACCTGCAGGACACCGACTTCATCGACAACTGGTGCAACGTCTCGACCTCCGAGCTGAAGGAGTACTACAAGCAGTTCACTCCCGAGTGGGCGTCCGGCCTGTCCGGCGTGCCGGTCGAAACCATCGAGCGCCTGGCGCGCGAGTTCGCGGGCGTCAAGCCGGCGACGACCTACACCTACCGTGGTCCGGCCAAGCACTTGTACGGCTCGTACAACGAAAGGTCCACCATGATGTTGTCCATCGTCACCGGCAACATCGAGAAGCGCGGCGGTTACTGTCTGCCACGCGGCATGGGCTATGACCAGCCGTCGCCGCAGCCCAGCGCTTCGGCCAAATCCTGGACCGCCAAGCATGCCGACTATCCGCTGGCCGGTCATGGTGTGTCCCATTTGATGCCTTACGGCGTTGCCACGGGCAAGGACAAGATCAACGTCCTGTTCACCTACATGGACAACCCGGTCTATACCAATCCGGGTGCGCAGGCGCTGTGGGGCAAGATCTATGCCGACGAGAAGCTGGTTCCCTACTTCGTTTCCATCAGTACGGTGATCGGAGAGGAAACAGCGCTGGCCGACATCATCCTGCCGGACTGCATGTACCTCGAGCGCTGGGAACCGGAATCCATGCCCAATTCATTGTGGCCATGGGTGGGTATCCGTCAGCCGGTGATCAAGCCGCTGGGCGAAACCCGCGAGACCCGCATCATCCTGCGCGATCTGATCAATACGATCGACAAGGACGGTTCCAAGGGCATGAAGCAGTACTGGAACTTCAAGGATGGCGAAGACTACATGCGCCAGCAGTTCGACGGCAATGAGGGTCTGAAAAAAGCGGGCGGTCTGGACTTCCTGAAGAAGCACGGTTGCTGGCCGATCTACGGCAAGCTGAACCCGCGCACCGGCAAGATCTCCGACAACACCGGACGTGAGATTCAGGCGGAATACGGCCTGCACATGACGGAACTGTCGGCAGATGATATGGCCGGCGCAACGGTGGACGGCAAGGGCAGCATCATGAAGGGTGGCAAGGTCATCGGCGTGCGCCGCAACGGCAAGAACTATGTCGGCTTCGGCACACATGACAGGCTCATCAACATCCGCGTCGACTCGTGGGCGGACCTGGGCTTCAACCCGATGCCTACCTTCAAGTCTATCCCGTGGCACAAGGATATGAAGGAGGACGAGCTGATCCTGGGCACCCACAAGTTCAACGTGCACGTGCAATCGCGTACCGCATCGGTGAAGTGGCTGTCTGAGATCGCCCACAGCAACCCGATCTGGATCAACACCGAGACCGCCGGCAAGATGGGCATCAAGACCGGTGATCTGGTGCGTGTCGAGAGCAAGGTCGGCTACCTCGTGACCAAGGCGTTCGTGACCGAAGGTATCCATCCGAAGTCCTGCACCATCGCCACCGGTGTCGGCCACTGGGAGTACGGTCGTCTGGCCACCCTGAATCTCAAGGGCGCTCCGGAGTTCGGCGGTACCGAAGATGCCGACTTGAAGAACGTGTGGTGGGAAGACAAGGGCGTGCATCCGAACGTCATCATCCCTATCGTCGTTGATCCGATCGGCGGTTCACAGGGCTGGTTCGACACCGTGGTGAAGGTTACCAAGGCAGGCCCAAGCGACAAGTACGGCGACGCGCAAGGCAGCTTCGAGAAGCACATCGAAGCGGCCAAGGAAACTTTGCGTTATGCCTATAACGGCGACATGCACCGCAAGATGCACCCGGAAATGGCCTCCTGGGCTGGTCCGGACAGCGTCAAGTCGCAAGGAGGCGGCGGCCACTAATATTCCCCTTCGCCCGGATGTGCGGTTGCTCATCCGGGCGGGTTGGAATACCATGTGACGTTGAGTAGTTTACAGCCCGGCAGGGTACTCCTCGCCGGGCTGTTTTTATCTGGGGAACGAAAATGACAAGTGCAATACAAGACGTTGAAAACATGACGACAGAACTTTCCGGTGAGGAGCTGGTTGCCGAATGCAGGGCCAGAGCCAATATCTACCGTGTCCTGAGCGGAGCGTTTCTGGAGGAACCGACGGTGGCGTACCTGAACGCGCTTCGCTCGCCGGAAGTCATGGCTTCGTTGAAAGATCTGGGCGTGGCGTTCGGCCCGGATTTCACCGATGTGCCGGTAGAACAGTTGCAGGATGAACTGGCCAACGAATATGCGGTGCTGTTCGTGGTGACGGGCGGCTGCCCGGCTGTCGAATCGATCCGGCTGACCGGGCGTTTCCAGCAGCAGCCTTTCTTCGAGATGCGCGAGATCTACCAGAAGGCGGGATTCGAAGTAAAGGGCGGACGTTTCGTCGTGTTCGACGACCAGCTTGGCGTGCAGCTGATGTTCGTGGCGGAGATGCTGGATCGTGCTGCCGATGCGCTGGCGGCCGGCAAGCAGGACGAGTACGAGAACGTTATCAAGACCATCAAGCGTGTCTGGGCGCTGCATCTGGGCAAGTGGGTGCGCGGCTATTCCACGCTGCTGGAACGCGCGACCGAATATTCCTTCTACCGCGAGATCGCAAAGCTGTTGGGCGGTTTTGCCGAGTGGGAGCTCAATCTGCTGGGTGTGAAGGTGGACGACCTCGATCAGGGCAGGGCGAAAGTGCCGATGGCTGATGTCGAATATGAATACGACCCCAGCGAGCCGGTCTGTAGCGCCTGCGAAAAGGGCAGGACCCCGGATATGGTTGCCGAGGAGCAGACCATCGATGTTTCGATGATCGAAAAACGCCTGCAGAGGAACAAGTAATATGCATTATCTGTGGGACTGGGACGAACTCGATCATCTGTGGAACGAAAACGACTTCGGCGCGGTTCACGACTGGCTCAACGACCGCTGGGGGCAGATCGTCAAGACCAGCCCGGCGGGCGACAAGGATCCGGATGCGCGCTTCATGCAGGGTTTGGCGTACGCGGCGCTGGCGTTTTATTTCACCCAGGACGGCAATCAGGAGAGCGCGCGCTTGTTCATCGACGATGCGCTGATGGTGCTGCCGCTATATAACCCCAGCCATCTCGGCATCAGGGTTGAGCCGGTGCTGGAAACCCTGCATACTCTGCGCCCCGCCATCGCATTGCTGGGCGCGGACGCTCCCTGTCCGTTCCAGCCTTTCGTGTATAACAAGCTGGTGTTCGATCGAGGTTAACCCCCCATGAAGCAAGTATCGACGATGAAGCTTGCCCGCTGGGCAAGAGTGGAAGAATTGCCCGTCGCGGGCGTGTGCTTTGTCGAGGATGCCCCCGATCTGCCGGAATCGCTGGCGCAGCTCAATGTGGCGATGGGCGCGGGCGACGAGGCGCGTGTCGCCGAACTGCTGGCGCGCGGTGCCGAGCGGGTGTTGTTGGGAGATATCGCGCTGGACAGCGCGGCAGTCAAGCGCTTGGTGGAGCAGCACGGCAGCGAGCGCATCGGCATCTGGATGCGCGCTGCCAGGGTGAACATCAGATGGACGATGGCTGATGAAGCGCCGAATGCGGGCTTCAAATGCATGTTTCCAACGGTCGCTGTCGCCGGCTGGGAAATGTTGAAGACCGACGGTTCGAGTGCGGATAACCGTGTGGAATGGTGGATCGGGCAGGTGCTGGCTATGGGGGTCTCCATGGCGTTGGTCAGCATCGATATGGAAGACAAGGATATGAATATCTGCGCCACGCTGATACTGGATCACGGCGACAAGCTCTGGTTCTCGCCGCGGGTCGAGCCTGATGCGGACCTTGAACCTTGGGTGAAATGGGGACAAGTGCGGCAGCTGGTGTTGCCCTCGCCGAATGCGCGCGACGAGGCTGAGATGGCGCGTATCTGCGCATCCGCGATGGTCATGGTCGAGGGCGAGGAAGAGGATGTCGCGGCGGATACGGAAGCGGACGCCGCCGGGAACGGCGGCGAATCAGCCGTGCAGGCCTGATCCGGGGGTAATGCGATCCCCGGATTCATCAGTAGTGTTCTTGTGTGATTTAGGTCACGGAAGGGATTGTGCAGGGAGTTAAACTTTTCTGAGTTGCATTGTCTGACGATAGTCAACTTGCACAGCCTTTATCAATCATACGGAGAAAATCATGGCATATATCAAGTCCGGTACGAACGCATCCATCCTGAAACGCATGTTGCGCAATCTCGGTGCGGCCCTGTTGCTGTTGCCTATGCTGGCCTCGGCGGGTGAACTGCTGCTGGGCGAAGAGGACGTGGCGGCCAAGGTCACCAAGGAGCCGACCTATCAACTGCTGGACGCGCGCGGCGTGGCGGCGCGGCAAACGGCGCCGCTTGCCTTCTCGACCAAGTACGAAAAGCTCATGCCGGTCAACAAGGGTCTGGTGTTCGTTGTGGCGGACAGTGATGCGGCGGCGCTGGAGATCGCACAATCCATTCCCGCCAGCAGCGAGCGCAGCGTGTTTGCAGTCAAGGGCGGTGCCGACGCATGGAAGCGGGTGCAGTCGAAATCCGTGAAGCAGGTCAAGACCGATTTCGTGGTACCCAAAGGTACCTGCGAAATAGGGAAGCCATCGCTGGAGATTGAAGCCAAGCATGGCAATAAATCCGGTGCGGTCGAGCAGAAAGCAGACAAGAAATAATCATGCTGGCAGTCCCCAACTTCCGCGCGAACCGCTGTGTCCGCTACCGCTATGCCTACAGCGAATGCAATCACTGCGCGGAAGCCTGCCCGCATGAGGCGATACGCTTGTTCGATGCCGGTGTGGAAGTGCTGGCTGACCATTGCCAGAGCTGCGCGCTGTGCGTGGCGGTCTGCCCGACCGATGCGCTGACCGAGAAGAGCGTCTTCTCCGACAGCCTGCTGAAGATCGCGGCTGACAAGAAACAGATGACCATCGCCTGTGCGCCGTCCGCGGCCAAGGGCGATGCCATCGTACCCTGCCTGGGCGCGGTCAACGCGCTGGTGCTGGCGGATTTTGCGCGGCGCGGCATCGCGCTGCAGCTAGCCGGAAGCTGGCATTGCGCCGAATGCGCGCATGCCGCGCGCGGTCCGGAACTGATCGAGATGAATCTTGCCGCGCGCGACATCCTGTGCGGCGTTGAACGTGGTGACGAGGCCGAATGGGCGGCGATCGCCGTGCAGGAAGCGGAATCGGCCAAGCCTGACAAGGGTAGCGACGAGCATGCGGCTGCGCGCCGGCACTTGTTCCGGCGCATGGTCAGCCACGGTGTCGAGGCGGTGAACGAGGCGATGGAAGCGCCGCCCCCGCCGCCGCTCAAGGCGATCCGCGCGGCGCCGCCGTTCCTGCCGGAACGCAAGGCGCTGCTCAACGGCTTGTATGACGCGCCGGTCGAGGAGCCGGTGCGGGTGGCGCGCCATCCGGCCATCCCGGCGGAGAACTGGGTGGTCGCGCAGGGTTGCACCAACTGCGAAGCCTGTGTGCGGGTATGTCCGACCGGCGCGATGCAGTTGCTGGAAGACAATAACGCATGGCGGCTGGTGTTGCTGACCGAGCGCTGCGTGGCGTGCGATGCCTGTGTGGAGGTGTGCCAGCCCAAGGTGTTGCGCCAGCGCGATGCCGACAGCGTGGTGGTCAGCAAACAGAAGGGGCGCTTGCTGCGTACCGTGCCGCGTAAGCGCTGCACATCTTGCGACCGATTGTTCGCCACGGAAGGTGATGCGACCGTTTGCCAGACCTGCGTTACGGACGATGAGGATTTCGGGCAGATTTTTGGCTAGTTTTGATTTGCAAGGGGAGGGCAGGCGATGGAATGGGAATTTACACCCGACGAAATAGTTCGGGGCGAAGTTGATTACGGCTTGGAGCAGTTCCGCGCGGACATGCTGGCAGAGGTCAATCTCAATATGAGCAACATGGAGAGCATGGTTCCGGAGAAGGTGTTCAACGTCATGTATGACCTGTGCTACTGGGTCGCTACCGGCAACGATTACGACGAGTTCCTGAACGCGCTGGACCAGGACTCGTTCTTTCCGGCTTTCCTCGGTTCCATCAGGGAGCATCTTGAGCCCAACATCACAATGCTCGGCGCCATCTTGCAAAAACTGATCATGGATCGGGTCGAAGAGCAGGGCATGCCGCTCGAGGAAGCGCTGAAAGAGGTTGACGAACTGCACCGTTTCATCGTGGCCAGGCCGGTTTTGAATTAGAATTCCCGAATGAATCAGACTGACGCTTCCATGAATGACCTGACCCACTTTTCCGATTCCGGTCGTGCGCGCATGGTGGATGTCTCGGCTAAGGCCGAGACGGTGCGCGTGGCCATCGCCAGTGGCGTGATCCGCATGCAGCCGGCCACGCTGGAGCGTATCCGCTCCGGCAAGATCGCCAAAGGCGACGTGCTGACCGTGGCCGATGTCGGCGCGGTGATGGCGGCCAAGCGCACGCCCGATATCATTCCGATGTGCCATCCGGTCATGCTGGCCGCCGTCGAGGTGGAGTTCGACGAGATCAACGAGGCCGATGCCGAGGGCTGTGTCGGTATCCGCGTCGAGGCCGCCGCCACTTGCACCGGACAGACCGGCGTCGAGATGGAGGCGCTCACCGCCGCCAATGTCGCGCTGCTGACCATCTACGACATGTGCAAGGCGATCGATCGCGGCATGCGCATCGAATGCGTGCAGCTGGAAGAGAAGCGCGGCGGCAAGAGCGGTGTGTGGAAGCGTGGAGCGGGCAAATGATCAAGGTGCTGTTCTTCGGTCCGATCGCGGCCGCAACGGGCGAGCGCGAAACCAGTGCCGCTTTCCAGCCCGGCCTGACACTGGGCGGGCTGCGCGACACGCTGGCGGCACAGCATCCAGAAGCGATGCGTCTGGCGACCATGATGGCGGTCAACGGCGAGCATGCGCGCGACATGACACTACAGTTGGCGGACAACAGCGAAGTGGCCTTCATGGCCAAGTTCTCCGGAGGTTGATTGCGTAGGAGCGGCGGAAGCCGCGAAAGGCTTCGCGCCTTACGGCGCTCCTACACCGGATTGGCTATGGTATTGCTATCAGGGGTACGCAAATGAAAGAAGCAGTCAGAATCCAGACCGAAGATTTTTCCCAGGACGAAGAGATCGACGCGCTCAAGGGCAGCTCGAAGCGCATGGGCGGCATCGGCACGTTCCTCGGTTGCGCGCGCGATTTTTCGGAAGGCCGCGATGTCGAGGAGATCAGCTTCGATGCCTACGGCAGCATGGCGCTGTCCGAGATGCAGAAACTGCGCAGCGATGCCATCGAGAAATACGGCCTGCTGGATGCGCGCATCGTGCACCGTATCGGCACGGTCAGGGGCGGCGACAACATCGTGTTCATCGCGGCGGGTGCCGAGCATCGCGTTGCCGCGCTGGAAGCGTGCCGCTGGATGATCGACGAGCTGAAACAGCGCGTGCCGATCTGGAAAAAAGAGATCACCCCGCAGGGTGATTCCTGGGTGACACCGCATCCATGAGGAAGCTGCAAGCCATGAAGCCGCCGGTGTTCAGCATCGTCGGGCACTCCGGTTCGGGCAAGACCACGCTGGTGGAGAAGCTGGTGGGCGAGTTGAGCGGCCGGGGTTTGCGTGTCGCCACCATCAAGCATGCCCATCACAAGGTAGATCTGGATACGCCGGGCAAAGATAGTTATCGCTACAAGGCAGCGGGCGCAGTGATGAGCATGCTGGTCACTACCAATCAATTGCAAGTGGTTGCCGATGCAACGGAAGGACGCGAGCCGGAACAATTGGCGCAGCGTTTTCTGGGCGAAGCCGACATCGTGCTGGCGGAAGGCTTCTCGCAATGTTCCACATTCAAGCTCGAGGTGCTGCGCCGCGAGTGCGGCAAGAAACCGCGCTGCATGATCGAGGACAGCATGATTGCCCTCGTCACCGACATGGACGAGGTCTATCCCGAGCTGCCGCACTTCGGGCTGGAAGACGTCTCCGCCATCGCGGACTTCCTGACCCAAACCAAATGATTTTTGCGGGAGCGCACGTTGATTGCTGACTGCACTGCGCTCATCCTGGCGGGCGGCAACTCGAAGCGCATGGGGCAGGACAAGGCGAACCTGCCGCTGAACGGGCAGACGCTGCTGCAACATGTGGTGGCAACCATGCAGCAAATTTTCCCCGAAGTTATCGTCAGCGTGCGCCAGCCCCGCCCCGAAAGCGACATGCCGCAAGTCTGCGATGACCCCGCGCACACCGGGCCGCTGGCTGGATTGGCCGCCGGACTTGAGCGCGCCACCACACCGTGGGTGTTCGCGGTGGCCTGCGACATGCCGTTCGTCACGCCGGCGGTGATCGAGCGTCTGGCGCAATGCCGCAACGATTGCCAGGCGGTTGTCCCGCTGGTGCACGGCCACCCGCAACCGCTGGCGGCGTTCTATGCCAGAAGCTGTCTGGATGAGATCCACGGCTTGTTGAATGGCAGCGGCAAGCACAGCCTGCGCGCGCTACTCAACGAGTTGCAGGTATGCTATGTGGGCGAGCAGGAGATGCTGGCGGCAGACCCGCAACTGCGCAGCTTCTTCGATCTGGATACGCCGCAGGATATGGCGCAGGCGATGAATCATTTGTCGTAGGGGCACGGCGCGCCGTGCCCGTAGCTGTAGGTCGGGTTAGCGTAGCGTAACCCGACCTACGAAACTCGAATCAAGCGAGGTAATGAAACAATGGAACATCTGCATGTAAGCGCGGCACAGCGCGTCATTTTTGAATCGGTCACGGCATTGGGTGCCGAAACGGTGAAACTGGAGCAATCGCTCGGGCGCGTGCTGGCCGAAGACATTCGCGCCAATCGCGACCTGCCGCCCTACGACGTATCGGCGATGGACGGCTTCGCCATCCGCAGCGCCGACGTGGTGAATGCACCGGCGACACTGGAAATCATCGAAGACATCAAGGCCGGCGACATGCCCACCAAGACCGTCGCCGCCGGGCAATGCGCGCGCATCATGACCGGCGCGCCGATGCCGCTGGGCGCGGATGCGGTGATACGCGTTGAAGATACGCGCGAAGTGTCGGCCACCAGCGTCGAGATCGGCAAGTCAGTGAAGCCCTGCAACGACGTGCGTCCGCGCGGCGAGAACATGTTCAGCGGCGACGTGGTGCTGACAGTCGGGACTGAGATCACGCCCGGCGTGATCGGTGTGCTGGCAACGGTGAAAGCGGCGCAGATGAATGTGTTCCGCCGTCCGCGCGTGGCGATCCTGTCTACCGGCAACGAGCTGGAAGGCATGGACGATCCGGTCGATCCGAACAAGATCCCTAATTCCAACAGCTACGCGCTGATGGCGCAGGTGCAGGCGCTCGGCATCGAACCGGTGCTGCTCGGCATCGCGCGCGATGATCCCGTCGAGCTGGAGCAATACCTCAAGCGCGGGCTGGAATACGATGTGTTGCTGGTGTCCGGCGGCACCTCGGTCGGTGTGCACGACTATGTGCGCCCGACCATCGAAAAGCTCGGCGTGCAGATGAAATTCTGGCGCGTGGCGATCCGCCCCGGCCATCCACTGGCGTTCGGTTCAACGAGCAAGACGGCGGTGTTCGGTCTGCCCGGTAATCCGGTCTCCAGCATGGTGTGCGTCGAGGAGTTCGTCGTGCCCGCGTTGCGCCGTATGATGGGCAACCCGCGCCTGTACCGCCGCACCGTGATGGCGCGCTTGGCGCATCCGATCAAGATGCGCCCGGGCCGCACCGAATTCATCCGCGTGCAACTGACGCGCGACGCGGCGGGCTACATCGCCAGCTCCACCGGCACACAAAGCAGCGGCGTGCTGCTGTCGATGGCGAAAGCGGATGGCCTGCTGGTCGTGCCCTCCGACAGTAACGGTCTCGTCGCAGGTGAGCAGGTAACGGTGCAACTACTGGACGGCACAGTGTTTCAGGACGAGATCGGATTCAGGGAGTAAATATGAGCATCGCAAAGATTGGCATTCTGACCATCTCCGACCGCGCCAGCCGCGGCGAATACGAAGACAAGGGCGGTCCCGCCATGCGCGCTTGGTTCGAGCGTGTGCTCACCAGCCCGTGGGAAGCAGTGGCGCGGGTGATCCCTGACGAACAACCGCTGATCGAACGGGCGCTGATCGAACTCGCCGACGTGGAAGGATGCAGCCTGATCGTCACCACTGGCGGCACCGGCCCCGCGCTGCGCGACGTGACGCCGGAAGCCACCGAAGCAGTGTGCGAAAAGATGATGCCGGGCTTCGGCGAACTGATGCGCACCGCCTCGCTGAAATTCGTCCCCACCGCCATTCTGTCGCGCCAGACCGCAGGGATACGCGGCAAGAGCCTGATCCTCAACCTGCCGGGCAAACCCTCGGCGATAGACGACTGCCTGAACGCGGTGTTCCCCGCGATTCCCTATTGCATCGACCTGATCGAGGGCGCATATCTCGAATCCGATCCGGAACAATGCAAGGCATTCCGTCCGGCGCACGCCAAGCCGAGATAAACGTCATGAGAGAGGAGCAGAGGATGATGCGCACGTTTCATCGACTGGTTCTCATGGTGCTGTTCGGCCTGATGGTTCACCCGGCGAGCGCCGCTTCGCTGACCGTCGCCGCTGCCGCCGATCTCAAGTTCGCCATGGCCGAAGTGGCAGGGAATTTCCGCGCGCAGCATCCCGGTGACAGCATCGAGGTGATCTACGGTTCCAGCGGCAAGTTCTTTACCCAGATCGTCAACGGCGCCCCGTTCGATCTGTATTTCTCGGCCGACATCGCTTATCCGCGAGAATTGGAGCGCAAGGGGCTGGCTGCGGGAACGGCGCGTCCGTATGCCGTCGGACGCATCGTGCTGTGGAGCCTCAAGCCGGAACTGTCCGGGTTGACGTTGCAGGATCTGCCGCGCGCGCCCATCGCCAGATTTGCCATCGCCAACCCGCAGCATGCGCCTTACGGGTTGCGCGCCCGGGAGGCGATGCA
Organism: Gallionellales bacterium GWA2_60_18; assembly: GCA_001801105.1. Next base: position 188,933 of record MGWS01000033.1, on the reverse strand, counting down.
GCGGGCGTGCGTGTGGGAGGCGATGCAGGCCAGGCTGGTGCTGGGCGAGAACATCGCCCAGACCGCGCAATTCGTCGATTCCGGCGCGGCGGATGCGGGCATCGTCGCGCTGTCGCTGGTGCTGTCTCCGGTGATGCAGGGGAAAGGGGCGTATAGCCTGATCCCGGCCGAATGGCATGCGCCGCTGGAGCAGGGTTACGCGACCCTCGCGCGCGCGCGCGACAACCATCTGGCGCGCGCTTTCTCCGACTATATGGCGACCGAGTCCGCACGCGCGGTGATGCGCCGCTATGGTTTCGTGCTGCCCGGCGAGGAGGGTAAGTAATCATGTCCACTGCCGATCTGCTGGCGCTGCGCACCACACTCTCGCTGGCCGCCGTCACCACGCTGGTGCTGCTGCTGCTGGGCACGCCGCTGGCTTGGTGGCTGGCGCGCACGCGTTCGCGCCTGGCGGTGGCGATCGAGGCCGTGGTGGCGTTGCCGCTGGTGTTGCCGCCCACGGTGCTGGGCTTCTACATGCTGGTGGCGCTGGGGCCGCACGGGCCGGTCGGCGGCCTGCTGGAATCCCTGGGGCTGGATCATCTGGCCTTCACCTTCACCGGGCTGGTGCTGGCCTCGACCTTGTACTCGCTGCCGTTCATGGTGCAGCCGCTCAAGGACGCCTTCGCCGCCGTGGGCGAGCGCATGACCGAGGCGGCCGCCACCTTGCGTGCGGGCGCGTGGGACCGCTTCTTCAGCGTCGTGCTGCCGTTGTCGCGGCGCGGCCTGCTCACTGCCGTCACGCTGACCTTCGCGCACACCATCGGCGAGTTCGGCGTGGTGCTGATGGTGGGCGGCAACATCCCCGGCCAGACGCGCGTGCTGTCTATCGCCATCTACGACCACGCCGAGGCGATGGATTACGCCAGCGCGCATGTGCTGGCCGGCGGCCTGCTGGCGGCATCCTTCCTGATGCTGCTCGCGGTCTATGCCTTCAACCGCCGTTACCTGGTGGTGCATCCATGAGCATCCATGCGCGCTTCCGGATCGCCCGCCCCGGCTTCTCGCTGGACGTGGATACGCAGTTCCCGGCGCGCGGCGTCAGCGCGCTGTTCGGCCCCTCCGGTTCGGGCAAGACCACGCTGTTGCGCTGTATCGCCGGGCTGGAAAAAGCGGCGGGTACGTTGCAGGTGAACGGTGAGACCTGGCAGGGCGCAAACACGTTCATGCCGGTAGACCGTCGCCCGTTGGGCTATGTGTTCCAGGAGGCCAGTCTGTTCCCGCATCTTTCGGTGCGCGCCAATTTGGAGTACGGCTATAAACGCATCGCCCCTGCCGAATGCCGGGTGCAGCCGGCGCAGGCGGTGGAGTGGCTGGGGCTGGACTCCCTCATCGGGCGCAAGGACGTGCAGGGGCTTTCCGGCGGCGAGCGGCAACGCGTCGCCATCGGCCGCGCCCTGCTTGCCAGCCCGCGCCTGCTGCTGATGGACGAGCCGCTCTCCGCGCTGGATGCGGCCAGCAGGCAGGACATCTTGCCCTATCTCGAACGCCTGCACCGCGAGTTGGACATCCCCGTGCTCTATGTCAGCCATGCGCTGGATGAAGTGGCGCGACTGGCCGACCATCTGGTGTTGCTGGAGCAGGGGCGCGTCATCGCCGGCGGCGCGCTGGGTGAGACGCTGGCGCGGCTGGACCTGCCCACCGCCCATTACGACGATGCCGGCGTGGTGATCGAGGCTGCGGTCGGGATACACGACGACGCCTACCACCTGACCCGGCTGGACTTCCCCGGCGGCCACCTGTGGGTGGGGCGGGTGCGCCAGCCCGCCGGCAGCATGGTGCGCGCCCGCGTGCTGGCGCGCGACGTGAGCCTGGCCACGGCCATGCCGCACGGTTCCAGCATCAGCAACATCCTCGCCGCGCGCATTGCCGAGCTCCGCGACGAAGGGCCGGACAAGGTGAACGTGCTGCTCGCGACCGGCGAGTCGCAACCCCTGTTGTCGCGCATCACGCGGCGTTCGCGCGACCAGCTCGGGCTGGCACCGGGGATGGAGGTGTACGCGCAGGTGAAGAGTGTGGCGCTGATGGCTTGAACAGGACAGTTTGAGGTAAGATGCCGGAATTGCCGAGACGGGAATTCCGCCCGGTATGAAGATGTTGGAGTGGTTGTTCATAAACTTGTCAGGAGGGTGGTATGGGTTCTTTCAGTATTTGGCATTGGCTGATCGTGTTGTTGATCATCATCCTGGTGTTCGGCACCAAGAAGCTGCGCAACATCGGCAGCGACCTGGGCGGCGCGGTGAAGGGTTTCAAGGAAGGCATGCGCACCGAGGAGGAGCCGCCGAAGCAGTTGAGCGAGGACGGTGGCAAGACCATCGAAGGCGAAGTCAAGAACAAGACCCACGACAATGCATGATGGAGATGCAGGCTGCGCGCCTGCATTTTTTATCGGGTTCGCATTGCGGAGTGACTGATGTTTGATTTCGGCTTTTCCGAATTGATGGTGGTGCTGGTGGTCGCGCTGGTGGTCATCGGGCCGGAGCGCCTGCCGAAAGTCGCGCGCACGCTCGGGCATCTGTGGGGGCGTACGCAACGTTACGTCAACAAGATGAAGAACGACATCACGCACGACATGGAGTTGCAGGAGCTCAAGCAGATGAAACAGAAGATGACGGATGAGGCGAATGCGCTGGAGCAGTCTGTGCGCAAGGCCTCGCTGGATGTCGATGTCGAAGTCATGAAGCTCAACCGCGACCTGGAGCAGGCTGCGGAGCAGGCAGGGGCGCGCAAAGACGCCGACAGCAAGCCTTGATGTTCCCGGAGGGTAATCCCGCATGAGCCGCCTGTTATTGTTGATCGCCATCGTGATCGTGGTCTACCTGCTGGTCAGGTCATTCCGCAGCAAGGTCGCCGCGCAGGACAAGCCGAAGACGGTCACCGAGGACATGGTGCGTTGCGTGCAGTGCGGCGTGCACCTGCCGCGCAGCGAGGCCATACAGTCGCAAGAGAAATTCTTCTGCTGCGTGGCGCATCGCGACGCTTATCTCAAATAGCCGCCCGCATGCGCATCGAGAGTGATGGCTGACCGGCCTGCCGCTGACACCGCCTTGCCAATCGCCGATTACTGGCGTTCCCTGAGTTATTTCACGCTGTACCGGCTGATTCTCGCCAGCCTGTTCCTGTTCCTTGCCGCCGCTTTTGGCTCCGCGCTGACGCTGGGCGATCGTAACTGGGATCTTTTTGTTGCCGCATGCGTCGCATATGCGGTAGCGGTGGCGGTCTCGTTCGCGCTGGTCAAGTTGCGCCATCCGCGTTTCACGGTGCAGCTGGCGCTACTGATTGCCGTGGACATCGCCGGACTGTCGATGATCTCCTATGCCAGCGGCGGCATCCAGAGCAGCGTCGGACTGCTGTTGCTGATCTCGCTGGCGGCGGCCGGGATGGTCAGCCGCGGCAGGATCACCCTGTTCTTCGCTGCGCTGGCCAGCATCGCCGCGCTGCTCGAACACTCTTATGCGGTGTTGTACAGCGACGGTCAGGTGGCGCAATATGTCCAGGTCGGGTTGCTGTGCGTCTCCTATTTCGCGGTCGCCTGGCTGGCGCACACGCTGGCAAAATATGCCGTAGCCAGCCAGCAACTGGCGCAACGCCGAGGCCACGACTTGGCCAGTTTGTCCGAAGCCAACCGCCTGGTGATGCGCGACATGCAGGATGGCGTGCTGGTGGTGGATGAAGAGGGTAGGGTCATGCAGATGAACCCGAGCGCCGGGCGCCTGCTGCACAAGAGCATCAGGCCCGGGAGTTCGCTGGCGGACAATTTCCCGATCCTGTTCGGGCAGTATGCGTTGTGGAAGCAGACCGGCGAGGCGAGCCGGGACACCCTGCAACTGGGCACCGGTGCGCAGGCCAGGCTGCGTTTCGTGCCGGTCGAGCGCGATGCGGCGCGCGGGGCGGTGATCTTTCTGGAGGATATGCAGCGCGTGCAGGCCGAGGCGCAGCAGATCAAGCTGGCCGCGCTGGGGCGGCTGACCGCGAACATCGCGCATGAGGTGCGCAATCCCTTGTCGGCGATCAGCTACGCGACGGAGCTGTTGCAGGAGGAGCGGGTCGATTCCAGGCAGCAGCGGATGCTGAAGATCGTGCTGGAGAATACTCAGCGCATCAACCGCATCGTGCAGGACGTGATGCAGTTGAACCGGCGCGACCGCGCCCAGCCGGAGGCGTTTGAGCTGGAAATGTTGTTGCGCGCCTTCGTTGACGAGTTCGTGCCAACGGAACGGGCCGGTTCCGGAGTGATCGCATTGGCGTCGGCGCCGGGCATCATGGTCTCCTTCGATCGCGGCCACTTGCGCCAGGTGCTGTGGAATTTGTGCGGTAATGCGCTACGCTATGGCCGCGGGCTGGAAGGCAGCATCATGCTGACGGCGCGCGTGGAAGGGGGGCGCATCGTGCTGGATATCCGGGATGACGGCCCCGGCATCGCCGCCGAGCATCGCGGGAAACTGTTCGAGCCTTTCTTCACTACGGCGGACGAGGGCAGCGGTCTCGGCCTGTATATCGCGAAGGAATTATGCGAGGCGAATGGCGCATCGCTGGAATATCGTGCGGACGACGGGATGGCGGGCGCTTGCTTCCGCATCACGTTCGGGGAATTGCATAAGGATGAGGCAGGGGAATGACATGACGAATGGCGGACGGATGAAGAGTCCTCGCGTCCTGCTGGTGGACGATGAGCCGGATATTCTTGAGCTGCTGGAACTGACGCTGCTCAAGATGGGGCTGGAGGTGGACAAGGCCGGCGATGTGAGCGAGGCGCTGGCAAAGCTGGCGGCGCGCCGCTACGACCTGTGCCTGACCGACATGCGCATGCCGGGAGGGGATGGCATGCAGGTGGTGCAGTATATCGTGCAGCGCAATCTGGATGTGCCGTGCGCGGTGATCACCGCGCACGGCAACATGGAAAACGCCGTCGCCGCGCTCAAGGCGGGCGCGTTCGATTATTTGGCCAAGCCGGTCTCGCTGGACCAGTTGCGCGCCCTGGTGAAATCCGCCCTGAAGTTGCCGCAGCCCGGCACCTCCGGCGACAAGATGCTGCTCGGCCATTCGCCGGCGATGCAGAAGGTGCGCGAGCTCATCAAGCGTGTGGCGCGCAGCGAGGCTCCGGTGCATATCAGCGGCGAGTCGGGCAGCGGCAAGGAGCTGGCGGCGCGGTTGATCATGCAGAGCGGCGCGCGGCGCGACCAGCCGATGGTCACGGTGAACTGCGGCGCGATACCGGAGAATCTGATGGAAAGCGAATTCTTCGGCTACAGGAAAGGCGCATTCACCGGGGCGGACAGCGATCGCGAAGGGTTCTTCCATGCGGCGCATGGCGGAACCTTGTTCCTCGACGAGGTGGCGGACCTGCCGCTGTCCATGCAGGTGAAACTGTTGCGCGCGATCCAGGAGAAGCGCGTGCGCAGGATCGGCGCTACCGGCGAAGAACCCGTGGACGTGCGTATCATCAGCGCGACCCATCACGAATTGGGCGAGCGTGTGCGGCAGGGTGCATTCCGCCAGGATCTGTATTACCGTCTTCGCGTGATTCCGATCCAGATGCCCGCATTGCGCGAGTCGCGTGAAGATATCCCGGAAATGGCGCAGCGGATACTGGAGCGTTTGCGCGGCGATGCGGATGTGCGCTTTTCAGAGGCCGCATTGCATGTGCTGCAGGGCTACAGCTTCCCGGGCAATGTGCGCGAACTTGAGAACATCATCGAGCGCGCGCTGGCGATGTGTTCGGGCGGGGTGGTCGAAGAGCAGGACCTGTTGCTGGCACCCGTAGAACATAATCAATCCGATAGTGCCCCGTTCGGCAGCAAATACCCGCTGCCGAAATACCTAGATCAGGTCGAGCGGCAGGCGCTGCTGGAAGCGCTGGAGCAGACCGGCTTCAATCGTACGGCGGCAGCCAAGCTGCTCGGGCTGACATTCCGCACCATGCGCTACCGGATGGAGCGGTTGGGTATCAAAGAGGCGGGCGGCGCGGATGATGCGGATTGACGATAAGGGCCTGCTGGCCGGCGGAGATTATGTGCCGTCGCCGAACTGCGACGACCGCCCCCCGGGCGCAATCGAATTGCTGGTGATACACGGCATCAGCCTGCCGCCCGGCGAATTCGGCGGCGACGGTATCCGGCGGCTGTTCACCAACACCCTCGATGCGGCAGCCCACCCCTATTACGTAACCCTTGCCGGGCTGAGGGTATCCTCGCATTTTCTGGTGCGCCGCGACGGACGGATCGTCCAGTTCGTCCCTTGCCTGAAACGGGCGTGGCATGCGGGAGAATCGTGCTGGCAGGGCAGGCCGCGCTGCAACGATTTCTCGCTTGGTATCGAGCTGGAGGGCGGCGATGACGTGCCTTATACCGACGAGCAATACGCCGCGCTGCGGCAGCTGACCGAGGCCTTGCGCGCAGCTTACCCGCTGCGCGGCATCGCCGGGCACAGCGACATCGCACCGCAGCGCAAGACCGATCCCGGGCCGCATTTCGACTGGATGCGCTACCTTGTCGGGCTGTCCGGAACGCAACGCGAGAAGTGAATCCATATTCATGAATTGGGCGGAATATCTAGGCCTTTTTTTAACTTGAATTATTTTTGTTAACTACTACAATTAGCCGCGTTGTTGAAAAAAAACACTAGATATAGTGGTTTTGAATTTTCAGCGTCGTTAAAGTTAACGGGATTTCAAGGGAGCCTATAGATGCTGCATACCGCCATAAATGACGTTCAAGTCTCCCATGCGTTTCCTGGCGCCGCTCCCGAATCATCATCGTCCCAACCCGCTTCCCTCGAGCAATACAAAGTCATACGCCGCAACGGTTCGGTGGTCTCTTTCGAGCCCGTCAAGATATCGATCGCGATGACCAAGGCGTTCATCGCGGTGAACGGCGGCCAGGGTGCCGCATCGGCGCGCGTGCGCGAGATGGTCGAGGTGTTGGCCAACGGGGTGGTGTGGGCGTTGATGCGTCGCCAGCCGCACGGCGGGACGTTTCATATCGAGGATATCCAGGATCAGGTCGAGCTGGGGTTGATGCGTTCCGGCGAGCACGACGTCGCGCGCGCCTATGTGCTGTACCGCGAGGAGCGCGCGCGTTCCCGTGCCAAGACCAAGAGCGTCGAGCCGGTGCATGTCATCAATGTCATCGGCGAGGACGGCATTGCCCGTCCGCTGGATGTGGATCATCTTGCGGCGCTGGTGCGATCGGCCTGCACAGGGCTGGGCGAGGCGGTGGAAGCGGATACGGTTGTCAGTATGACGCTCAAGGACTTGTATGACGGCGTGTCCGCGCAGGAGGTGCGCAAATGCCTGATCCTGTCCGCGCGTTCGCTGATCGAGAAGGAGCCGGCCTACAACTTCGTCACCGCGCGCCTGCTGCTCAATACCATCTGCAGCGAAACACTGGGCGAAGAGGTGGTGCAGGCCGACATGGCGACTCGCTATGCGGAATATTTCCCGCAATTCATCAGGCAGGGCGTTGCGGCGGAACTGCTGGATGCGCGTCTGGCGCAGTTCGATTTGCAACGCCTGGGCGCCGAGCTGGATGCGCAGCGCGACCTGCAATTCGGCTATCTGGGCTTGCAGACCCTGTATGACCGCTATTTTCTGCATATCCAGGGAAAGCGCATCGAGCTGCCGCAGGCGTTCTTCATGCGCGTGGCGATGGGGCTGGCACTCAACGAGATCGACCGCGAGGCGCGCGCGATCGAGTTCTACCGCCTGTTGTCCAGCTTCGACTTCATGAGCTCCACGCCGACGCTGTTCAATTCCGGCACACAGCGCTCGCAGCTGTCCTCCTGCTATCTGACCACCGTGGCCGACGATCTGGACGGCATCTACGAGGCGATCAAGGAGAACGCGTTGCTGGCCAAGTATGCCGGCGGGCTGGGCAACGACTGGACGCCGGTGCGCGCGCTCGGCGCGCACATCAAGGGCACCAACGGCGAGTCGCAGGGCGTGGTGCCGTTCCTCAAGGTGGTGAACGATACAGCCGTCGCGGTCAATCAGGGCGGCAAGCGCAAGGGTGCGGTGTGCGCCTATCTGGAGACATGGCATCTGGACATCGAGGAGTTCCTCGACCTGCGCAAGAACACCGGCGACGACCGCCGCCGCACGCACGACATGAACACGGCGAACTGGATTCCCGACCTGTTCATGAAGCGCGTGATGGAAGGGGGCGAGTGGACGCTGTTCTCGCCATCCAATGTGCCGGACCTGCACGACAAGTTCGGTGCCGATTTCGAGCGCGCCTATATCGCCTATGAGGCGAAGGCGGCCTGCGGCGAGCTCAAGCTGTTCAAGAAGATCCCGGCACAGGGCTTGTGGCGCAAGATGCTGACCATGCTGTTCGAGACCGGCCATCCGTGGATCACCTTCAAGGATCCCTGCAACATCCGTTCGCCGCAGCAGCATGTCGGCGTGGTGCACAGTTCCAACCTGTGCACCGAGATCACGCTGAACACCAGCGACAGCGAAATCGCCGTATGCAACCTCGGCTCGGTCAATCTGGCGGCGCACCTGCATCCGCGCGGGCACGAGCAGGCCGGGCAGATCGACCACGGCAAGCTGCGCCGCACCATCAATACCGCGATGCGCATGCTCGACAACGTGGTGGACATCAACTACTACGCCGTCGGTAAGGCGCGCAACTCCAACCTCAAACACCGCCCGGTCGGCCTGGGCATCATGGGCTTCCAGGATTGCCTGCACGAGTTGCGCATCCCCTACGCCTCGGAGGCGGCGACCGAGTTCGCCGACCGCTCGATGGAGGCGGTGTGTTACTACGCCTACTGGGCTTCCACCGAGCTGGCGCAAGAGCGCGGTCGCTACGCCAGTTATCGCGGCAGCCTGTGGGATCGCGGCATCCTGCCGCAGGATTCGCTGGAGTTGCTGCGCCAGGAACGCGGCGGCTATGTCGAGGTGGACATGTCCGTGTCGATGGACTGGGATGCCCTGCGCGCCCGTATCGGAGAACACGGCATGCGTAATTCCAACTGTGTGGCGATTGCGCCGACCGCGACCATCTCCAACATCATCGGCGTGTCGGCCTGCATCGAGCCGACTTACCAGAACATCTTCGTGAAGTCGAACCTGTCCGGCGAATTCACCGTCATCAACGAACACCTGGTCGCCGATCTCAAGCAGCTTGGCCTGTGGGATGAGGTGATGATCGCCGATCTGAAATATTTCGACGGCAGCCTGGCGAAGATCGACCGCATACCGCAGGAACTGCGCAATCTCTATGCGACCGCCTTCGAGATCGAGCCGCCTTGGCTGATCGAGGCCGCGTCGCGCCGGCAGAAGTGGATAGACCAGTCGCAGTCGCTGAACATCTACATGGCCGGCGTATCGGGGCGCAAGCTCGACGAAACCTACAAATTGGCATGGGTGCGAGGCCTGAAGACGACTTACTACCTGCGCGGGATGGGAGCGACTTCCGCGGAGAAATCGACCGGACGCGCAGGCGCGCTGAATGCGGTGCCGACCCACGGCGGCGTGGAAGAAGAAACTAAATTCTGCTCGATTGACAATCCGGAGTGTGAGGCATGCCAGTAGGCAAGCCCCGTGGTGCGGGATGGGGGAATTTAACGGGCGGCGACGCCTGCAGATGAGGATAAGGGCAATATGTTGACATTCGAGGACAATATCAGGCCGGCCACAGTGCCATTCGGTGCGATGCCGGGAGCTTTCGGCGGTGCGCCTGTCGTGCAGACGGAAGCGCGCGAAACGCATTCTGCGGAACAGGTATCTACCGCGCGCGTGCGCGTCGAGGACAAGGCCATCATCAATTCGCGCGCCGACGTGAACCAGCTGGTGCCGTTCAAGTACAAGTGGGCGTGGGAGAAATACCTGGCCGCCTGCGCCAATCACTGGATGCCGCAGGAAGTGAACATGACTGCCGACATCGCATTGTGGAAAAGTAACAATCTGACGGCGGACGAGCGTCTGTTGGTCAAGCGCAATCTCGGATTTTTCAGCACTGCAGATAGTCTGGCAGCCAACAACATCGTGCTCGGAACCTATCGCCACATCAGCAATCCGGAATGTCGCCAGTATCTGTTGCGCCAGGCCTTCGAGGAGGCGATCCATACCCATGCCTACCAGTACATCGTGGAGAGCCTCGGGCTGGATGAAGGCGAGATTTTTAACATGTATCACGAAGTGCCGAGTATCCGCGCCAAGGATGAATTCCTTATTCCATTCATTGATGTGCTGACCAATCCGACGTTCAAGACCGGCACGCAGGAAGCGGATCAGGCGCTGTTGCGCAGCCTGATCGTGTTCGCCTGCATCATGGAAGGCCTGTTCTTCTATGTTGGCTTCGTGCAGATACTGGCGCTGGGCAGGCAGAACAAGATGACCGGTGCGGCCGAGCAATACCAATACATCTTGCGCGACGAATCCATGCACCTGAACTTCGGCGTGGATGTCATCAACCAGATCAAGATGGAGAATCCTCACCTGTGGACCCCTGAATTCCGCGAGGAGATCCGCGGTCTGTTCCGCAAGGGTGTAGAGCTGGAGTATGCCTATGCGGAAGACACCATGCCGCGCGGCGTGCTGGGCTTGAATGCAAGCATGTTCAAGGAATATCTGCGTTTCATCGCCAACCGGCGTTGCCAGCAGATCGGGGTGGATGTGCTGTATCCGGGGGCAAGCAATCCGTTCCCGTGGATGGCGGAGATGATAGACCTCAAGAAAGAGAAGAACTTTTTCGAGACCCGTGTCACCGAGTATCAGAGCGGCGGCGCGTTGTCTTGGGATTGAACTGGCTTGGGGTGTACAGACTTTGGGTCGTGCTTGAAGCTGGGCGCGGGCCGGAGGTGCAGTAGCAGCAAGGTGTTGTTGTATTTCATTAACTTTCATTATTGTAAGGAGATTGAAATGGTAGCAGCGAAAAAACCAGCAGCGAAGAAGGCGGCTCCGGCGGCCAAGAAGGCTGCAGCAAAGAAACCCGTAGCCAAGAAGGCGGCTCCGGCAGCCAAGAAACCGGCAGCTAAAAAGGCAGTAGCCAAAAAACCGGCAGCCAAGAAAGCTGTAGCGAAGAAGCCAGCAGCCAAAAAGGCAGTAGCCAAGAAACCGGCAGCCAAGAAAGCTGTAGCGAAGAAGCCAGCAGCCAAAAAGGCAGCAGCCAAAAAACCGGCAGCCAAGAAAGCTGTAGCGAAGAAGCCGGCGGCCAAGAAAGCTGTAGCCAAGAAGCCTGCCGCGAAGAAGGCAGCGGCCAAGCCAGCGGCGAAGAAGCCTGCCGCGAAAAAGGCAGCAGCCAAGCCAGCAGCGAAGAAGCCTGCTGCAAAGAAGGTGGTGGCCAAGCCAGCAGCTCCTGCTCCGGCAGTAGCCAAGCCGGCGGCACCAGCCCCTTCCGCGCCAGCACCTGTGCGTCCGGCTGCAACGTGGCCTTTCCCCACACCGGGAATCGGCAAGCCGAACTGATCGGGATGCCGCTGTGATGGCGGTCGCACCGAAACGGTGAGGCACGGCCTTCTGGTGAGACTGGGTCAATGAATGTTGACCAAGTCGCTGGTATGGTGCGGGAGGGGCAGCCTGTCTGCCTTTCCCGCAATCGGCTGGTTTCGCCGGTGCAGATGGGTCGCTATGTGACAGCGGAGGCCTGACGGCTTTCTGCGCGGGAGGTGGTTTTCCCCGAAGGAAGTGCTTGGGCTGTCCCGGTTTTGGGGCGTACCGGTCGGTGCGTGCGCCTTTTTGTTCCGCCAATCGTATATTGGCGCGTGTCTACTGCTTCGCAAATTCCAATATTTGCGAACGGCTTTGTGCCCCCTGAATTCCGCATCCGGAAACATGCATATCCCGTGAAAATCGCACGCCCCAACCTGCTCCTGTTGCTGCTGCCATTCATGCTGGGAGCGTGCGCGTCATACCCGCCCATCCAGTACCAGAATGTCATCGAGCCGCAAGCAGTGGCGCTCGAACCGGTGCTGCAAGCGGACAGGCCCATCGTCGCGCTGGCGCTGGGCAGCGGAGGCGACCGCGGTTTTGCGCATGTCGGCGTCATCAAGGCGCTCGAGGAGAACGGCATCGGGATCGATATCGTTACCGGAACCAGCGCGGGAAGCGTGGTGGGCGCGCTGTATGCCGGCGGTTACAAGGGGGCGGAGCTGGAACGGATCGGGTTCGAGCTCGATCAGGACAGTCTCGACGATTTCAGCCTGTCGAAGCGCGGCTACATCCGCGGCGAACGCTTGCAGGACTTCATCAACCGCGCGCTGAACAACCGTTCCATCGAGGATCTCGACAAGCCGTTTGTCGCGGTCGCGACCCAACTCGGCACAGGCAAGGTCGCTGCCTTCAATCGCGGCAACACCGGCATGGCGGTACGCGCCTCCAGCAGCATCCCCGGCGTATTCCATCCGGTCAGGATCGGCGGCGAGGAATATGTGGACGGCGACCTGAAGGAGCCGGTGCCGGTAGGCCTGGCGCGCGAAATGGGCGCAGACATCGTAATCGCCGTGGATATCGCGCCGCTGCCCAATGACTACCCGGTATCCGAAGACATCATCGACATGCTCAATCAGAGTATCCGGATCATGCGCCAGTCCATCCTGGTGCATGAACTGGAAGCGGCACAGGTGGTCATCCGCCCCGTGATCGGCAAGACGCCGGAGGCCGACGTCGCCGGCAAGCTGCAACTGATCAGGAACGGCGAAGAGGCGGCCATTGCGGCGTTGCCGCAGATACGCGAGTGGCTACGGAAGATCGCCATCAAAAAGAAATTGGTGCGTAGCATAAGGTAGCGTTGTGCCCTTCCGTCGCCACGAGTCGCGTAGAATCCTGATCAGACCATGAGCTTCTATTGCGCCGAACTTCCCTACCGTAGCGATGCCAGCGCCTACTTCGCCGCAATCGCAGGTCTGCCGTGGGCGGCATGGCTGGACAGCGGCGGCATGGCGCGCTACGACATCCTCGCCGCAGCGCCGCAGCGCAGCATCGTGCTGGATGGCAATGCGGCATGTGCCGATCCCTTTGCCTTGTTGCGCGAAGAACTGGGGCCGCCGGTCGCGCCGGTGCCGGACATCCCGTTCGCCGGAGGTGCGCTGGGTTACTGGAGCTACGACCTTGCACGGCGCATGATGCAGCTGCCGGAGCTGGCACAGGATGGCGAGCGCTTACCGGACATGGCGGTCGGTCTCTACGACTGGGCGCTGGTGCTCGACCATGAGCTGCACACGGCGAAACTGGTATCGCACCGGCGCTATGCCGAGACGGAAGCGCTGCTACCGGAGCTGTTGCGGCGGCTGCAAAGCGTCGCGCCGCTGCCGCGCGATGATTTCCGCGTGTGCGGCAGCATCGCCTCCAACTTCACCCCCGCGTCATACCGCGTCGCATTCGACGCCGTGCAGGACTACCTGCAAGCGGGCGACTGCTACCAGATCAATCTCGCGCAGCGTTTCAGCGCGGCAGCGTCCGGCGATGCCTTCGGCGCCTATTTCGAATTGCGCCGCATCAGCCCCGCGCCCTATTCCGCATTCCTCAATCTGCCGCAGGCGCAGATACTGTGCGCTTCGCCGGAACGCTTCCTCAGCGTGCGCGGCGGAAGAGCCGAAACCAGGCCGATCAAGGGCACGCGCCCGCGCGGACGCGACGCGGCGGAAGACGCGCGGCTCGTGCAGGAACTGCATGCCAACCCGAAAGACCGCGCCGAGAACCTGATGATCGTCGACCTGCTGCGCAACGACCTCGGCAAGAGCTGCCTGCCGGGCTCGGTGCGCGTGCCGGAACTGTTCGCGGTGGAGAGCTACGCCAACGTGCATCATCTGGTTAGCACCGTGGAAGGCGAGCTGGCACCGGGGCGCGACGCGCTCGACCTGCTGCGCGACTGCTTCCCCGGCGGCTCCGTCACCGGCGCTCCCAAACAGCGCGCCATGCAGATCATCGAACAACTCGAACCGCAGCGGCGCGGCGTGTATTGCGGCGCGATCGGCTACATCGGCTTCGACGGCAACATGGATACCAACATCGCCATCCGCACCTTGGTTCATTCCGCTGGTCAAATAAGGTGCTGGGCGGGCGGCGGCATCGTCGCCGACTCGCAATGCGCAGCCGAGTATCAGGAGACGCTGGACAAGGCATCGGCGATGCTCGAACTGCTGCGACACTACGGAGGCGAACATGATTACACCACGCAAAGCGAATGAGCGCGGCCACGCGCAACACGGCTGGCTGGAAAGCTGGCACAGCTTCTCCTTCGCCGACTACCATGATCCGGCGCATGTGCATTTCGGCCCGCTGCGCGTCATCAACGAAGACATCGTGCAACCGGATAGCGGCTTCGATACCCACGGCCACCGCGACATGGAGATCGTCACCTATATTCTCTCCGGCACGCTGCGCCACCGCGACAGCATGGGTCACGGCGAGGACATCCGCGCCGGAGAGATACAACTGATGCGCGCGGGCAGCGGCGTGCAGCACAGCGAGTTCAACCCATCATCTGACACGCCGGTGCACCTGCTGCAAATCTGGATCATGCCGGAAGAGCAAGGACTTACGCCGGGCTATTGGCAGAAGACGTTTCCCGATAAGGCGAAGCGCGGACGCTGGTGCCTGCTGGTGTCGCCCGACGCGGCACAAGGTTCGCTGCGCATCCATCAGGACGCGCGCCTGTCGGCGGCCCTGCTGGACGGTGCGGAGACGCTGGACTACCCCATAGCCGCCGGGCGCCGCGCCTATCTGCACGTCGCGCGCGGCTCGCTCACTGCGAATGGGCAAACTCTCAACGCTGGCGATGCGCTGATGTACAGCGACGAGCAGCGGGTCATGCTGGGGCAGGGGAATGATGCCGAGGTGCTGCTGTTCGATCTGGGGTAAGCCTAGCGTTCTTCGAGAACGCGTTTCAGGTTGTGCAGGTCGCTCCCGACCAGCCGCGCGTCTTCGGCAAACTGTTCCTCGGTCATGCCGGGCGCCTGAAACAGCGTGAGGCAGACTTCGCTACCTTCCCCGTTAGGAATGACGCGCATCGGGACGCGGATTTCCTGACTGGATGGCAGTCTTACGCTATGGTCGAGGATTCCATAAGCGTTGCGTTCGGTGAAGCGGATCGCGGCGGGGCCGTCGGGAGACTGGATGATCCACTCGCCGTTCTCATAGGCGATGGAGCGGCAGAACGCCGGAGCCCAGCGCGGCAGGTTCTCCGGGTTGGCGGTGAAGTCGTAGACCTGTGCCGGTGGGAGCGCGATCGACACGCTTACGGTTCTGGATTTCATCAAGTCAGTAGTGCGCGCACACGACATAACTTCCTCGCTCAGCGGGATTTTCTACAGCGTCAACGTAGAATTAACCGGCTCCGCGCTTTTGCGGAGTCCGGGTTGAATGTCGGGTTAGACTGGACGTGGACTCTACAAGCCGTCCCGACACAAACTTGTGAAGCACGCTGGCGATTAACGTCTGATATGGCATACCTTCTTCGAGCGCGCGGGCTTGAATATCCATCAAGTCTGGTGTGGACAGGCGAATGTTGACCCGCTTTTCCTTGAGAAAAGTGGCTGTGGCAGCGGCCTTGAATTTTGCCAACTTTGCTTTTGACGGAGAGGTGGACTTGAATTCCCCCTTTTCATAGGCGTCCAGAATATCTTTCTCAAATGCATCAAGTTTTTTCATCAGAGTCACTCCTCAACAAATAGTCTCTGGTAGCCTTTCTGCTAGGAATCACTGTCTTCAAAAAATAGTGATCTGGCTCTTCAACATAAGGCACCAAGTAAACATAACCATCAAATGCCACGACAAGAACGGATTGGTTTGGATATTTCTCCGTGTTCGGGTGGCGCAATTCATCCAGCACGCCATCCGCCTCAATAGCAAGTGCTATTACCTCGAACGAAATATTACGCTCAACTTTCAGCGCCTCGTTTTTATCGTGGTTCCAGCGAAATGGTTTCATCTGTTCAGTTTATCTTGATGTGTGCCTATTGTCACCTTTTGGAGCGGGTGTGTCTAATGGGCAGGCCGCTTCTGGCCTGACCCTCTTGACCGCAAGGATAGGGCTTTGGCAAAGAACACAATGCTACAGATATAGACTTGACCCGGTGTTACTCTTCGTTGCGTCTCGTTCATATGGATGACCTCAATGAAAACCCCCAACGTGGAGTTATGCCTCATGTGGCTCAATGTAGCGTGATGACCCGCAGGTTCTTCTGCGTCGGTTGGTATTCAAGTGCGGCAAGAACCCTCGTCGGATACCCTTCGTCGGTTCTCGGAATCTCAAGCATTACATTGAACTTGATAACGTCATGATCTGGGAGGTAGGCGAGGTTATAAATGTAGCTGGCCGTGACCTTTGCGCGGATGAGTTTGGCGAGTTCATCGCTGTCGAGATCGGCAATCCCCGCCTTTTCAAGCTTCCCGAGTTTTTTGGTCTTGAGGTAATTGTGCTTCGCTTTCTCCAACTCGACGGTGAAGCCATCAATGGGGAGGACGTTCGTGGAAACGGCGTTCAATGACATCTCCGTATCAACCTCGAAGCCCGGAAACACGGGGCGTTCAATCTTGTAGCCGAGAAATAGATCGAAGAATGATGACTGCAAGCTAACGATTCGATACCCGAAGTCTTCAAAGGGGTAGCCGACGAGGTTAACGTCCTCTTCGTTTGGGCGGTCGTCTTCGTGCCCCATGATTATGGTGTTTCCGTGCTTTAGGTACGAATTCACCAATATCGACGACAAGTAGGTTTTCGCACGAGATGCAAAGGTCGTTGGGATGAAACCAACATATGGCGGAAAGCTACATAGCGACCGATGAAAGGCTTCAAGAGCGGCATCGGAAAGATTGTTAACGTAGACACAATAGAGGGCTGTGCCGTGCACGAAAGTGAATGATTGGGACAGGACCAACGACTCTTGAAGTATGTCGAAGATGAATTGCTGATCTTCGCCGATTAGATCGCCGCAAAGGACGCTCTGGGTTGATCGTTTGTCATGAAGAGGAATGGTGGCCTCTGCAACTGCAAGGCCATACCAGGACGATTCAATGCATTGCGAATCGAAGATGAACGCCGCTTCGTTACGGTTACCGATAGGAACCAAGCCGGACTTCAGTTGCGCATAGGCGATTCCCTTCGATTGAAGCGCTTCCTGCGTGGCGAGATGCAACCCCTGAATTTCGCGGTGCATCACCGTCGGCGACAGGTTGAAATGGTCGCGCATGACCTCAAGCATTATGTTGCCGCGAGCATTCAGAGTGAAGATGGGCTGGTCGTAGGGCTTCATGAGGCATAACGTTAAGTAGCTGGCAAAAACGCCGTATATTCTGGCTGAGCCTGACGGATAAGCTGGAGCATTGCTTCTATCCCCTTGTTTTATGGGTTGCCGTCCAATCGAATGCGGCATTTGCCGGTGCGGCTGGTTTCCAGCCGTCCGTAACCCTACCCGAGCTTCGCATCGAAAACAATGCAGGCGATCCGACCGCCGAACCTTACCCTGCGTTCTTCACCCGGCTGATGCGTATCACTTCCGGAATCTTGCGCAGGCCGCGCATGACGTTGGCGAGGTGCAGGCGGTTGTTCACTTCGAGGGTGAAGTACAGCGCGGTGTATTCGCCCTCGTTGGCGAAATTGACGTTGCTGATGTTGGATTCGGCCTCGGCGATGGCGGCGGCGACCTTGGCCAGCACGCCGCGCTGGTTCGCCACGATGAGCTTGATGCTGACTTCGAAGGCGCGCGCGATGTCCTTGTCCCACGCCACATCCAGCCATTGTTCGTTGTTGCCGTGGCCGCGGCGCAATGTGGGGCAGTCGTGGGTGTGCACGACCAATCCCTGGCCACCCCTGATGACGCCGATGATCGGGTCGCCGGGGATCGGGCTGCAACACTTGGCGAACTGCACCGCCATGCCTTCCGTTCCCTGAATGGTGATGACCGGCCCGGTCGCCGGTTCGTTCGCCACGGTCTCGCCGAGGCTGGCGAGCTGGCGCGCGACCACCATGTTGAGGCGGCGGCCGAGGCCGATGTCGGCGAGGATGTCCTGCCGGGTCTTGACGCCGGTCTCGCGCAGCAGCTTGTTCCAGTGCGCGTCGTCCATGTCCTGCGGTTTAACGCCGAGCGCATTCAGCGCCTGGTTGAGCAGGCGTTCGCCGAGCTGCGCCGATTCGCCCGACTGCATGGTCTTGAGGAAATGACGGATGTGGCCGCGCGCCTTGCTGGTGGTGACATAGCCCAGCCAGGCCGGGTTCGGTTTGGCGCTGGAGGCGGTGATGACCTCCACGCGGTCGCCGTTCCTGAGTTCGGTGCGCAGCGGTACCAGTTCGTGGTTCACCTTGACGGCGATGCAGCGGTTGCCGATATCGGTATGCACGTTGTAGGCGAAATCCACCGCGGTCGCGCCGCGCGGCAGCGACATGATCTGCCCCTTGGGGGTGAACACGTACACTTCGTCGGGGAACAGATCCACCTTGAGGTGTTCGAGGAACTCGGCGGAGTCGTTGCTCTGGCTCAGGCTCTCCAACAGTTCCTGCAACCACTGGTGGGTCTTCTTGTGCAGGTCCTTGATGGACTTGTGGCCGCTCTTGTACAGCCAGTGCGAGGCCACGCCCGCATCGGCGATCTTGTGCATCTCGCGGGTGCGGATCTGGATCTCGATGGGCGTGCCGAACGGCCCGAACAGCGTGGTGTGCAGCGACTGGTAACCGTTCAGCTTGGGGATGGCGATGTAGTCCTTGAACTTGCCGGGGATCGGCTTGTACAGCCCGTGCAGCGCGCCCAGCGCCACATAGCAGGAGTCGAAATCGTCCACCAGCACGCGGAAACCGTAGATGTCGAGCACTTCGGCAAAGGCCAGCGACTTGGTCTGCATCTTCTTGTAGATGCTGTAGATGTTCTTCTCGCGACCGCTGACCTCGGCATGGATGCGGTGTTCGCCCAGGCGGCGCGTGATCGCTTCGAGTATCCGGTGCACGACTTCGCGGCGGTTACCGCGCGCCACCTTG
The DNA here is from genome assembly GCA_001801105.1 of Gallionellales bacterium GWA2_60_18. Next base: position 169,980 of record MGWS01000033.1, on the reverse strand, counting down.
AGCGCCTTGGCCAGCACGGCATAGCGGTTGGGGTGCAGATACTTGAAGCTCAGGTCTTCCAGCTCGTGGTAGACGTCGTGCAGGCCGAGGCGGTTGGCGATCGGCGCATAGATCTCCATGGTCTCGCGCGCGATGCGTTCGCTCTTCTCGTGCGACACCGATTCCAGCGTGCGCATGTTGTGCAGGCGGTCGGCCAGCTTGATCAGGATCACGCGCACATCGCGTGCCATCGCCAGCAACATCTTGCGGAAGTTCTCCGCCTGCGCATCCTGGCGGGTCTCGAACTGGAACCGCTCCAGTTTGCTCAGTCCTTCCACCAGTTCCGCAACCGGTTTGCCGAATTTTTCGGCGACCTGATCGAGGGAGACTTCGGTATCTTCCACCACGTCGTGCAGCAGCGCGGCGATCAAAGCCTGCACGTCGAGGTGCAGCGGCGCAAGGATGCGCGCTACGGAGATCGGGTGGGTGACATACGGATCGCCGGACTCGCGCGTCTGTCCCTGATGCGCGATGCGGCTGAATTCGAGCGCTTCGCGGACGTGTTCGACGTCCTGCGGTTTAAGGTAGGTTGTGACCTCTTCGAGAAGGAGTTCTGCGTCGGCCATGCGGGGTCACGGTGATCATGCCTGGCCGCGATTCAGGATTTCCTTGCCGACCTTGCCTTCGCTGATCTCGCGCAGCGCGATCACGGTGGGCTTGTCCCGGCTGTCTTCCACCAGATGGGCGGCGCCGTTGGCCAGCTGGCGCGCGCGATAGGCCGCAGCCAGCGTCAGCTCGAAACGGTTAGGGATCTGCGTGAGACATTCTTCGACGGTGATACGTGCCATGATTTACTCCGGTTTTTGCAAATGATTGATCAACACCTGATGGCGGGCCAGCTGGTTCGCGCAACGCAGCCGTGCGGAAAGCACCACTGCATTGAGTTCGCGCAAAGCCTCGTTCAGGTTGTCGTTGATGATAACATAATCGAATTCGGCGACATGCGACATATCCTCGCGCGCCGCCGCCATGCGCCGCGCGATAACCTCTTCGCTGTCCTGGCCGCGCCCTATCAGGCGCTGCTCCAGCGCTTCCAGCGACGGCGGCAGGATGAAGATGCTGACGCAGGCCGGGAACAGGCGCCGCACCTGCGCCGCGCCCTGCCAGTCTATCTCCAGCAGGATGTCGTGCCCCATGGAAATCTGCTGGCCGATCCAGGCCTGCGAGGTGCCGTACAGGTTGCCGTAGACCTCCGCGCTTTCCAGAAACTCGCCGCGCCCCACCATCTCCATGAACTCCTCGCGGCTGACGAAGTGGTAGTTGCGCCCATCCTGCTCGCCGGGGCGCGGGTTGCGCGTGGTGTGGGAGACCGACAGGCCGATCTGCGGATTGATGTTGAGCAGGGCATGCACCAGACTGGTTTTTCCCGCGCCGGACGGCGCGCTGACGACGAAAAGGCTTCCGGACATGATCTACTCCAGGTTCTGGATCTGTTCGCGCATCTGCTCGATGAGGATCTTCATCTCCATCGCGCTGCGCGACACTTCCGCATCCACCGACTTCGAGCCGAGCGTGTTGGCCTCGCGGTTCAGCTCCTGCATCAAAAAATCCAGCCGCTTGCCCACCGCGCCGCCCTGCGCGAGGATGCGGCGCATCTCGGTGAGGTGGCTGGCGAGCCGCGACAGCTCCTCGTCCACATCGATCTTGCTGGCGAACAGCGTGATCTCCTGGCGGATGCGTTCGTCCAGACCGTCCTGTGCCGGGGCGTTCTGCATCGCCTCGCGCAGGCGCGCGGCGAGCTTCTGCTCGTAGGCGGCGATGGCGGCGGGGACATGCGGCATCACACCGCTGCGCAAGGCCTCGATCTTGTCCACGCGCTGTAGCAGGAAGTCCTTGAGCTTCTCGCCTTCGCGCGCGCGCGCCGCCGAGAATTCCTGCAATGCCTCCTGCAGCAGGCCGAGCAGCGCGGTGCGCAACTCGTCCGCCGAGGCGGCGGGCGTTTCCAGCACGCCGTTCCAGCGCAGCGCGTCGGCCACGCTCAGGGAGCGCGCCTCCGGCAGCACCGCGCGCACTTCGCGATCCCAGGCGGCGAGTTGTTGCAGCAGGTCGCGGTTCAGCGCCGCGCCGCTTTGCGCGGAACGCGCCGCGTAGTTGATGCGGCATTCCACCTTGCCGCGCTGCAATTGCGCGCTGATCGCCTCGCGCAACGCGCCCTCGAAAGCGCGCAGCTCGTCCGGCATGCGCAACTGGATGTCGAGGTAGCGGTGGTTGACGGCGCGCAGGTCCAGCGTCAGTGAACCGCTGTCGAGTTCGGCGCTGGTATTGGCATAGCCGGTCATGCTCAAGATCATGGTGGGGTTTCCGGGGTGAATAAAAGGCTGTGCTCGGGGGGCGCATTATATTACGATTGCGGCCATGAATTTTTCCGTCCATCAGGCGAGTCATATCGGCAACCGCAGGTTCAATCAGGATCGCGCCGCCTACGCATACGACAACGCCGCGCTGCTGCTGGTGCTGGCCGACGGCATGGGCGGACACCTGCATGGCGAACAGGCCTCCGGCCTCGCCATCGAGGCCTTCATCGATGCGTTCGACCGCTATGCGCGCGCGCGCCGCACCGATCCGCAGGCATTTCTGGAACAGGCCATGCGCGACGCCGACCGGCGCATCCAGAACCTCTCCCGGGACGACCTGCCGGGCGGCGCGCCCGGATCGACCTGCGTGGCGGCGCTGGTGCAGGACGGCAAGGTGCATTGGGGCCATGCCGGCGATTCGCGCTTCTACCTGCTGCGCGACGGCGCGGTCATGGCCATGACACGCGACCATTCGATGGTGCAACAATGGGTCGAGAGCGGTTTGCTCACCGCCGCGCAGGCGAAGGTGCATTCGCAACGCAACAAGATCACCAACTGCCTCGGCGGCATTCAGGGTATCTTCCACATGGAACCCGGAGAGCCGGTCGAGCTGCATTCCGGAGACGTGCTGCTGCTTGGCAGCGATGGCCTGTGGGGGCCGCTCGACGATGAGGATCTGGTGGGAGCGTTCGCTATGAGGCCGGTCGACGAGGCGCTGGATTACCTGATCGCACAGGCGCTGCGACGCGAGGCGGGAAAGTCCGACAACGTCACCGGCATCGCCTTGCGCTGGGGAGATGGCGAACCCGGTCACGACACAGCCGAACCGGTCAGCCACATCCTTAAAATCACTTGAATTCGGGAAGTGGAGAGTAGAGCGGCGCTTCGTGCTCAGTGACAAGCAGGAAACCCCGATCCCTCGCTACGCTCTCCCCGCTAACCACTCCCTACTCACCACTAACTAACTAACCAGGAACACATCATGCGTCCCAGCCAAAGACAGCCGAACCAACTCCGCAACATCCGCATCACCCGCCGCTATACCAAACATGCCGAAGGCTCGGTGCTGATCGAGTGCGGCGACACCAAAGTCATCTGTACCGCCAGCGTCGAAGAGCGCGTGCCGCCGCACAAGAAGAACAGCGGCGAAGGTTGGGTCACCGCCGAATACGGCATGCTGCCGCGCTCCACCGGCGAGCGCATGGGGCGCGAGGCCGCCAAGGGCAAACAGTCCGGGCGCACCCAGGAGATCCAGCGCCTGATCGGACGCAGTCTGCGCGCCGTGGTGGATCTGAAGAAATTGGGCGAGCGCACCATCCAGCTCGACTGTGACGTGATCCAGGCCGACGGCGGCACGCGCACCGCCAGCATCACCGGCGCCTTCGTCGCGTTGCACGATGCGGTCTCCGGATTGATGGGCAAGGGGCTGGTGAAAGAGAATCCGCTCAAGGATTTCGTCGCGGCGATCTCGGTCGGCATCCATGAGGGCATGCCGGTGCTCGACCTCGATTATGTCGAAGACTCCGCCTGCGACACCGACATGAACGTGGTGATGCTGGGCAGCGGCCACTTTGTCGAAGTGCAGGGCACGGCGGAAGGTCATCCGTTCTCGCGCGAGGAGATGGACGAGCTGCTGGAGCTGGCGAAATCCGGCATCGCGCAGATGGTCGAGATGCAGCGCGCGGCGCTGGAAAGTTAACAAAGAGCCGTCATTCCGGCGCAGGCCGGAATCCAGAGGTTTTTACAACAGTGCCTTTGGCTTTGTCCCGCTTTGCGGGAGATGCATTAAATTGTCTGGATTCCGGCCTGCGCCGGAATGACGGAATTAAGGTTTGTTTATGAATAAACTCGTTCTCGCCTCCAACAATCCCGGCAAGCTGCGCGAATTCCAGCGCATGCTCGCGCCGCTCGGCATCGAGGTACTGACGCAGGCACAACTCGGCATCGCCGAGGCCGAAGAGCCGCATTGCACCTTCATCGAGAATGCGCTGGCCAAAGCGCGTCACGTCAGCGCCGCCTGCGGCCTGCCCGCGCTGGCGGACGATTCCGGCATCTGCGTCGCGGCGCTGGACGGTGCGCCCGGCGTGCAGTCGGCGCGCTATGCGGGTGATGCGCCGAAATCCGATGCGCGCAACAACGAGAAGCTGCTGCAGGAGATGCAGGGCGTGAGCGACCGCCGCGCGCATTACTACTGCGTGCTGGTGCTGGTGCACTCGGCCTGCGACCCGCAGCCCATCATCGCCGAAGGCGAATGGCACGGGGAGATCGCGCACGAAGAGAGAGGCTCCGGCGGTTTCGGCTACGACCCGCTGTTCTGGTTGCCCGAGATCGGAAAGATGAGCGCGGAGCTGACACACGACGAAAAAGCGCAACTCAGCCATCGCGCCAAGGCACTGAACATTCTGTTGCAACGGCTCCGTTCCGCATGACCGAACACCCGTTGCAACCCGTCGGCCTCAAAGCGCAAGCCGTGAGTTTCCAAGCTTCGCCGCCGCTGTCCCTGTATATCCACATCCCGTGGTGCGTGCGCAAATGCCCGTATTGCGATTTCAATTCGCACGAGGCGCGCACTCCCTCGCCCTTGCAGGGAGAGGGTTGGGGAGAGGGTGGGATTGAACAACAATACGTTGCGGCGCTGGTGCGCGATCTGGAACTGGCGTTGCCGCAGGTCTGGGGGCGCAAGGTCGGCACGGTGTTCATCGGCGGCGGCACGCCCAGCCTGCTGTCGGGCGAGAGCGTGGCGGAATTGTTGCGTCAGGTGCGCATGTTGCTACGGCTCGACCTGAATGCCGAGATCACGCTGGAGGCGAATCCCGGCACGGTCGAGGCGGAGCGCTTCGCGGCCTATCGCGACGCGGGCGTGAACCGGCTGTCGCTCGGTATCCAGAGTTTCAATGACGCTCATCTGCAAGCGCTGGGACGCATCCATTCCGCAGACGAAGCGAAACGCGCCATCGAGATTGCGCAGCGACATTTCGACAACATCAATCTCGACCTGATGTATGCGCTGCCTCAACAGACGCTGGAACAATCGTTGCAGGACGTGCAGACCGCACTGTCGTTCGCGCCGCAGCACCTGTCCTGCTACCACCTCACGCTGGAGCCGAACACGCTGTTCGCACACCAGCCGCCGCCGCTGCCGGACGATGATGCGAGCGCGGAGATGCAACAGCGTATCGAAGCCTTGCTCGCCGAGCATGGCTACGAACATTACGAGACCTCGGCCTTCGCGCAGGCCACCCTCTCTCCTAACTCTCTCCCGCAAGCGGGAGAGAGGGACGCGGCCTTGCTGCGCAAGTTGCCTTCCAAGCGGCGCGCGCGCCACAATCTCAACTACTGGCGGTTCGGCGACTATCTCGGCATCGGTGCGGGCGCGCACAGCAAACTGAGTTTCCATGACAAAGTGTTGCGCCAGATGCGCCACAAACAGCCACAGGCCTATCTGGATGCGGTGGCGCGCTCAGCGCCGGTGCAGGAGGAACACGAGGTCGCGCCCGCCGACCTCGGCTTCGAGTTCATGATGAACGCGCTGCGCCTGAACGAAGGGTTCGACAGCGCGCTGTTTCAGGAGCGCACCAGTTTGCCGCTGCTTAGCATCCGGCGCGAGCTGGAAGAGGCGGAGAAAAAGGGATTGTTGCTGCGCGACGGGCAACGCATCGCGCCGACCGAGTTGGGGAAGCGTTTCCTGAACGACTTGCTGGAGATATTCCTGCGGGAAGAAATGTAGGAGCGCCGGAAGGCGCGATGGATGCTGCGGCACAACAGGTTGATCGCGGCTGCCGCCGCTCCTACACCCGCCGGAACACCAAGTCCCAAACACCGTGCCCTAATCGTATCCCGCGCTGCTCGAACTTGGTGAGCGGGCGGTAATCGGGGCGCGGCGCGTAATCGGCGGCGGTGTTCTCCAGCAGCGGCTCTTCGCTCAATACGCGCAGCACTTGCTCGGCATAGTCCTGCCAGTCAGTGGCGACGTGGATGTAGCCGCCCGGCTTGAGCTTCTGCACCAGTTGCGCGACGAACGGCGACTGGATCAGGCGGCGCTTGTTGTGGCGCGCCTTGTGCCACGGGTCGGGGAAGAAGATGTGTACGCCGTCGAGTGTGCCATCTGCAAGCATGTCGCGCAGCACTTCCACGGCATCGTGCTGGATGATGCGGATATTGCTGATCCCTTGCGACTCGATCAGCTTGAGCAGGTTGCCCACGCCGGGCGTGTGCACCTCCAGCGCGAGGTAATCGTTCTCGGGATGCGCCTGCGCGATGGTCGCGGTGCTCTCGCCCATGCCGAAGCCGATCTCCAGTATCTTCGGCGCGCTGCGTCCGAATGCGGCATCGAGGTCGAGCGATTGCGCGGAGTAGGAGATGCCGAAGCGCGGCAGCAAGGTATCCACCGCGCGCTGCTGCGCGGGCGAAACGCGGCCCTGGCGCAGCACGAAGCTGCGGATGTGCCTGTTCTTGAGATCGGTGGTGTCGGTCATGATGATCCGGTTTCTGTAGGGTGGGCACGTTTTTTGTGCCCACGCGGTTAGCGAAGGTTATTTCCGCGTGGGCACAAAAAACGTGCCCACCCTACGTGCAGGTCAAGAACGCACCGAGCCGATGATTCCCGCCGTCGGCGAGCTCGGGCTGGCGCTGTACAGCTTCTTCGGCATGCGTCCGGCCAGATACGCCTCGCGCCCGGCCTCCACGCCTTTCTTCATCGCCGAGGCCATCAGCACCGGGTCCTTCGCAGCGGCGATGGCGGTGTTCATCAGTACGCCGTCGCAGCCCAGCTCCATCGCGATGGCCGCGTCCGAAGCCGTACCCACGCCCGCATCCACGATCACCGGCACTTGCACGCGCTCCATGATGAGTTGCAGATTCCACGGGTTGAGGATACCCATACCGGAGCCGATCAGCGAAGCCAGCGGCATGATCGCGACGCAGCCGATGTCTTCCAGTTGTTTGGCGACGATGGGGTCGTCCGAGGTGTACACCATCACCTGAAAGCCTTCCGCCACCAGCGTCTTCGCGGCGGCGATAGTCTCGATCACGTTGGGATACAGCGACTGCGGATCGCCCAGCACTTCCAGTTTCACCAGCGTATGTCCGTCCAGCAGCTCGCGCGCCAGTCGCAGCGTGCGCACCGCATCGTCAGCGGTGTAGCAGCCCGCGGTGTTGGGCAGATAGGTGAATTTCGACATCGGCACCGCGTCGAGCAGGTTCGGCTCGTTGGCATTCTGGCCGAGGTTGGTACGGCGAATCGCCACCGTCACGATCTCCGCGCCGCTCGCATCCAGTGCCGCGCGCGTCTCGGCGAAATCCTTGTACTTGCCGGTGCCGACCAGCAGCCGGGATGAATAGCTTTTGCCTGCGATGATGAGTTCGTCGTTCATTGATGTGTTCCTGTTCAATTGAAGCCTTGCTTCCCTCGCCCCAACGGGGAGAGGGACTGAGGGAGAGGGGGTCAGCCCCCGCCCACCGCGACGACGATCTCCAGTTTGTCGCCGTCCGCCAGTTGCCGCTCGGCAAACTGGCTGCGCGGCACGATCTCGCCGTTGCGTTCCAGCGCGATGCGCTTGCCGCTCAAACCCATTTCCGCGATGAGTGCGGCGACGCTGATGACCTGTGGGAACTGGCGCGATTCGCCGTTGATGCTGACCGTTATCATTGTGCCCGTCCGTGCTAAAATGCGCGCCGCATTCTACACCAAGCGGGTGTAGTTCAATGGTAGAACGGCAGCTTCCCAAGCTGCATACGACGGTTCGATCCCGTTCACCCGCTCCATCCTTTACGGTGTCGCTTCGTCGTTACTTGACCCGATACAGCCTCTTCTCCAGCGTCTTTCCCTTCACACTGTCAAAGCGGTCATCCATCGCGTTGCCCAGTTGGCCCAGGCGGTCGTCGGGGTGCGGGTGGGTCTTGAACAGTAGCGCGACGTCGCCGTCGTCCTTGGCGAAATGGCCGATCTGTTGCAGCACGGCGGGCAGACCGAAGGCGTCGTAGCCGGCGCGGGTGGCGAGCACGACGGCGATGCGGTCGGCTTCGAACTCTGCACCCTTGTCGAGCGAGCGCGACACGATCTCGGCGCCGCTGCCGATCAGTCCTTGCACCTTGTCGCTGCCTCCGACGTTCTTCGCGACCAGCTGGCCGCCGAGGTCGATCAGCTTGCCCTGCTGCAATATCTTCAGGTGGTGCTGGCGGATGACGTGGCCGATCTCGTGCGCCAGTACACCGACCAGTTCGGCTTCACTCTGCAATAACTTGTAAAGGCCCTTGGTGACGAAGATGTAGCCGCCGGGCGCGGCGAAGGCGTTGACGTCGTTCGATTCGATCACGCCGAAGTGCCAGGCGAGTTCGGGGCGCTCGCTCTGGTCGGCGACCCAGCGGCCGACGTTGTTGACGTATTTTTGCAGCTTGGCATTCTTGACCAGCGGCGATGCGCCGAGCAGGTTGCCGGCGATCTGCCGACCGATCGCGGTCTCTTCTTCGACCGATGTGGCGGACTTGCCGGTCACCTTTTCCTGCACGCTTTGCTTGATCGTGTTTAGCAGTTGCTGCTCGAACGGGTTCGCCGCCCATGCGCTGCCGCAGAGCAGTGTCAGCGCGAGTATCCAGAATGCCTTCTTTACTCCGGATATCGGTTCGGTAAGTTCAGCCGTTCCATGGGCGGCGGTTGGCCTCCCCCTTGGTAACAGGGGGATCGAGGGGGATTGGTTTTTTTGTGCCGCATTCGAATCCCCCCTGCCCCCCTTTTGCAAAGGGGGGAACGCCAGCGTCTTGAAAATCGTCAGCAGGTCTATTCCGTTATTCATCACAAATCTCCTCATTGCGGCGCAGGCAGGTAGTCGAACCGGCGCGCGGCCAGCTTGCCGGATGCGGCGAACTTCGCGGCCTCGGATTTGCTGCTGGCATAGGATTCGGCGCGCTTCAGTTCATTCGCGTCGAATTTGGCTGCTTTCAGCTCCTCCTCGTTCAGGCCGCGGATGCCGGTGGTTGCCACCACCTTGCCGGTGCCGGCGCGGCCCGAGGCCAGCGCGAGCACACCGGAGGCATCGCTGCCGCCTTTGCGCGCCTCGCCCTTGCGGATGCTCAGCATGCGCACCCAGCCCTTGCCCTTGGCGCTCTTCACCTGATACCAGCCGCCGTCCTTCTTGAGGATGTCCACCTTGTCGCCGCTCGCCAGCTTCGCCACCGTCTTCGCGTCGCGGAACGGTTCGGCCTTGATGTCGTCGCCCTTGAGCGCCGTGCCGACTTCGGCGGCATGCAGTGCGCCGCTCAGCAGCAATGCGCCTAGCGTAAGGCTCCATCGTGTCGTTTTCATGGCTGGTGTTCCTTTCACGTTGTTCGGAAAATTCATTGTTATTCGAGGCATTCGTAGGATGGGTTGAGCGCAGCGATACCCATCAATTTGTTCACGTATCGAAACGATGGGTATCGCGTTGCTCCACCCATCCTACATGTGTTTATTCTCTTGTCTGTCCCACTCCAGCAGCGCCTCGGCGAACATCGTGCGCCAGCCTGCGCGCGCCGCGTCGCCACCGGCAATGTGGCCGCCATGGATGAAATGGCTGGCGGCATTATCCGGCTGGGCGAGATAGCGTTGCAATACGCCCGGCAGCGCAGCCAGCAGCGCCTCGGTGTCGCGCCGGATCGCGTCCTGCGCATCGGCGTCGTCCGCCGCCGCGACCCACGACACCGCCAGCGTGTTCTCGAACAGGTTCCACAGCCCCTTCTGGTCGCCGCTCAATGCCTCGACGCTCTTGCCGGCGAGTCCGGTCTTCTCCAGTGCGTGGCGTATCTTGTTCAGTGTGGCGGGACGGATCAGGTTACGTTCGCTGTCGAGACGGATCAGCAACAGCGTGGCCTGCAATTCGCCGCTGCGCGCACTGGCTGCGCGCACCATGTTCTGCTCCAGCGCCTTGCCGGTCGCCATCGCATACAGCCGCGCCAGCGTGAAGAACGCCAGCCCCACCGTCACCGGGCCGGTGAGGTTGATGTAGATATTGGTGAGGTTGATGCTGGCGTAGGTGATGCCGATCAGGATGATCTGCGACAGGCCGAACAGGCGGTCGATCTTGTCGCGCCCGGCGTCGCGGTAGAAACCCCATGCGGTCAGCCACACGATCGCCAGCGTGATCAGCAGATACCACACCCGTCCCTCGGGGAAGCGCAGCGCGTCGCCGTGCTTGAAGTTGTCGATCGCGGTGGCGAGTATCTCCACGCCGGGGAACAGCCGGTCCATCGGCGTCGCCTTGATGTCGAACAGGCTGGGCGCGGTCGAGCCGATGATGACGATCTTGTCCTTGAATTCGTCCTGCGGGCGTTTCCTGTCCTTGTTGCCCATGTCGAGGAACACGTCGCTGAAGCTGACGTGGCGGTAGGTGAACGGCTTGCCGCGCCAGTTGAGCAGCACCTGCTGCGCGTCCGGCTGCTGCCAGCCCAGCTCGCGCGCGAGGCGCGCCGGCAGCGAAGGCAGCGCCCAGCCGTAGTCGTCGCGATAGACGCTGTAGCGCCGCGCCACGCCGTCGGCATCGGGATAGATGTTGTGCAGGCCGAGACGGCCGCCCTCGAGTGCGGACTGGAAATGCGGCAGTACCACCGCGACGGTCGCATCCGGTTGCGCGCCCGGCAGCGGCGTGGCACCGGGGATCATCGCAGGCTTGACCTGGCTCAATTTGTCGCTGGAGGGATCGAGCCGCAGCATCGGGAAGTAGGTGTTGCCGGTCGCCGCGATGGCCGCGTCGAAATAGGCGTCGCTGTCCGGGTTGTACACGTCCGCGTCGCTGAACAGGATGTCGAACACCACCGCCTTGGGCTGCTGCTTTTCCAGTTGTTCGACGAATTCGCCCAGCACCTGGCGCGGCCACGGCCAGCGCCCATAGTCCTGCGCCAGCGCCGCGAGGCTGGCCTCGTCGATGTCCACGATCACGATGTCGGGATCGGGCCTGGGTACCACGATGCGGTAGCGCACCATCGCGTCGAACGCCGTCTGGCGCAACTCGGAGGTCGCGTGCAGCATCGTCGCATCGAGCAGCGCGAACACGCTGAACAGCCCGGCGAGATAGAGGTAGAAGTTGTACTTCAGCAGGCGTGCAAGATGACCGGCGAAACGGGCGCGCGCCCTGAGCAGGCGGTTGGCGAAAAGTTTCGGGTTCATGGCACTTGTTCTGCTCCGGTCGCGGCAGCGGGAAGCTGTTCATGCATCATGATGCGCGCAACCAGCCACATCGCCAAGATGCCTGCGGCCACCGCGACATAGCCTGCCACGGGGTAGCCGGTGATGCGCCCGTCCGCCTCCTGCCCGATGATGAAGCCGGCCAGCGTCGTAGCCAATCCCATCGCCAGCGACTGCACGGTGGCGTTGAGCGACATGAAGGTGCCGCGCAGGTGCGGCTGCGCCGCCGAGGTGATGATCGCCATCGCCGGAATGAACCGCCCCGACACGAACACGAAGAACACCGTGGTGCAGATCAGCCAGAGCCACAGCGGCACCGCGCCGATATGCGTCACCAGCAGCAGCGGCAGCAGTGCGATGAAGGCGACGAGGCGGTATACCTCCACCTTGCCGTGCAGGTCGGCGTAATGCCCGATCAGCCGCGCGGTGATGAGCGTCGCCATTCCGCCCGCGAGATAGATCAGCGGGATGTCGCTCTGCGCGATGCCGACGTTGTGCACCGCATACACCGTGATGTAGGGGATCACGGTGAAGCCGGAGAAGATCACCAGCGCCGAGAACAGCAGCGCGCGCAGATGGTTGGCCTCGCGCAGCACGGCGAGCATCGGCACGAACGGGTGCGCCTGGCGCTGCGTGCCGATGTGGTGGCGTAGCTCGGGCAGCACGCGCAGGCCGACGACGATGAACAGCACCACCAGCACGGCGATCAGGATGAACGGCGCGCGCCACTGGAAATGATTCGCCAGCCACAGCGACAGCGGCACACCCGCGACGGTGGAAACCGAGAACGCCACCGACACCAAGCCGCCCGCCTTGGCGCGGCGCGCGAACGGGATCACGTCGCCGATCATGGTCTGCACCAGCGCGCCCATGATGCCGCCGAACGTCCCGGCCAGCCCGCGCGCGATCAGCAGGGAAGCGTAGCCGGGTGCAAGGCCGCAGGCCAGCGTCGCCAGCCCGAACAGCGCAAACATGGTCAGCAGCATGCCCTTGCGCTCGAAGCGGTCGATGAAGGTCGCCGCCAGCAGGCCCGAGATCGCCGCGCTGAAACTGTAGGAGGCCACCAGCAGGCCGAACTCGTGTGTGCTGATGCCGAGTTCGGCGATCAGGATCGGGCCGAGCGGCATCATGATCATGAAGTCCAGCACATGGCTGAACTGGATGCCCGCGAGCGTGAGCAGCAGATAGCGTTCGCGTTGCGGGGTGAGGGGAGGATGCATCAGGAAATTCTAACAGAGCTCAGTGCGGCAACGGCCGCCTTGCGGGGCGTTCTGCCGTCATCCGGGAGATTCTGCGGAGCCGCAGAATCGTGCAGCCCCGCGCGGGCGTCCCGGGCGTTTCCGCAAAAGTCAGCCCGGCTGCTGTGCGGGGAAGCCGCTCTGTACCCAGTGCATCATGCCGCCGCGCAGGTTGTAGACGTTGGGGAAACCCTGTTGTTGCAGGAACATGCAGGCCTGTGCCGAGCGGGCGCCGCTGCGGCAGATCACGACCAGTTTTTCCGATGGCGACAGTTCGTGGAGCCTTGCGGGCAGCGTGTGCAGCGGCAACGGCTCCGCCCCGGGCACCGAACCCATTGCGATCTCATTCATTTGCCGCACGTCGATCACGCGCAACGGTTGGCGGGCATCGCTGATCCAGCCGGCGAGTTCGGGTGCGTCGATTTCCTTGATGGCGCTGGCAAACATCATTCATCCTCAGAATAAAAATAATAGTTTTCGAATATTAGCATATTCTAATTGTCAGGCAAGCCTTGTGTCATGCCGCTGTGCGTGAACCTGCCGGCGCAGTGCTGTGTTCACGGGCATCGGCGAGCGGGTCGCGATAGCAGGGAACATTCGTGTCAGCGGTGCTAAAATCCGTCCCTGATTTTCGAGTCTTTCATCATGTCGCAACCCTCTTTCGTCCACCTCCGGCTGCACAGCGAATATTCCATTTCGGATGGCATGCTGCGTGTGGACGAGGCGGTCGCTGCCGCGAAGAACGACACGATGCCCGCGCTGGCGCTGACTGACCTGAACAACGTGTTCGGGCTGATCAAGTTCTACAAGGCGGCGCGCGGCGCGGGGCTCAAGCCGGTGGCCGGGTGCGACGTGTTCGTCAGCAACGAGGCCGACCGCGACCGCCCGCACCGCCTGCTGCTGCTGTGCCAGTCGTGCGAGGGCTATCTGCTGTTGTGCCGCCTGCTGTCGCGCGCTTTTCTGGAGAACCAGCACCGCGGCCGCGCCGAGATCAGGCGCGAGTGGCTGCACGAGGGTACGGCAGGGTTGATCGCGCTGTCCGGCGCGCACCTCGGTGATGTCGGCAGCGCGCTGCTGTGCGGCAACGAGGCGCTGGCGCGCCAGCATGCGCAGGAATGGGCGGGACTGTTCAACAACCGCTATTACATCGAGGTGCAGCGCGCCGGCTTCCCCGACGAGGAGGTCTACATCAACGGCGCGATCCGGCTCGCCGCCGAACTCGGCCTGCCGGTGGTGGCCACCCATCCGGTGCAGTTCCTCGCCGCCGCCGACTTCAAGGCGCACGAGGCGCGCGTGTGCATCTCCGAGGGCTATGTGCTCAACGACAAGCGCCGCGCCAAGCAATTCACCGCGCAGCAGTATTTCAAGACGCAGGCCGAGATGGCGGAGCTGTTCGCCGACCTGCCGGAGGCGCTGGCCAACAGCGTGGAGATCGCGCGCCGCTGCAACCTGTCGCTCGTTCTGGGCAAGCCGCGCCTGCCGGATTTTCCCACACCGAACGGCGAGAGCCTGGACGACTTTCTGCATGCCGAATCCGTGCGCGGCCTGCATGCGCGCATGGCGCAGCTCTATCCCGATGAGGCGGTGCGCGCGGCCAAGCTGGCGGAATACACCGCGCGCCTCGACTTCGAGATCGAGACCATCATCAAGATGGGCTTCCCCGGCTACTTCCTGATCGTGGCCGACTTCATCCGCTGGGCGAAGCAGAACGGCGTGCCGGTCGGCCCCGGGCGCGGCTCCGGCGCGGGCTCGCTGGTGGCGTACAGCCTCGGCATCACCGACCTCGATCCGTTGCGCTACGAGCTGCTGTTCGAGCGCTTCCTCAATCCCGAGCGCGTGTCCATGCCCGACTTCGACGTGGACTTCTGCCAGGACGGGCGCGAGCGCGTCATCGACTACGTGAAGAAAAAATACGGCGCGCAGTGCGTGTCGCAGATCGCCACCTTCGGCACCATGGCATCCAAGGCGGTGATCCGCGACGTCGGGCGCGTGATGGATTTCCCCTACGGCCTGTGCGACAGCCTGTCCAAGGCGATCCCGGTCGAGGGCGTGAAGCCGGTGTCGCTGAAGAAGGCGCGCGAGATGGAGCCGGAGATCAACGCCATCGCCGAGCGCGAGGAAGGCGTGCCGGAGCTGCTGGAACTGGCCGGGCGGCTCGAAGACCTGACACGCAACGTCGGCATGCACGCGGGCGGCGTGCTGATCGCGCCGGGACAGCTCACCGATTTCTGCCCGCTGTATTGCGCCGATTCCGAAGCCAGCGTGGTCAGCCAGTTCGACAAGGACGATGTCGAGGCCATCGGGCTGGTGAAGTTCGACTTC
>MGWS01000033.1:0-154820 GCA_001801105.1 Gallionellales bacterium GWA2_60_18 | reverse complement strand
CGCGGTGTTCCAGCTCGAATCGCGCGGCATGAAGGACCTGATCAAGCGCCTGCAGCCGGACACCTTCGAGGACATCGTCGCGCTGGTCGCGCTGTTCCGTCCCGGCCCGCTGGAATCGGGCATGGTGGAGGACTTCATCAACCGCAAGCACGGCCGCGCCAAGGCCGACTATTTCCATCCCGATCTGGAAGTCTCGCTCAAGCCGACCTACGGCGTGATCGTGTACCAGGAGCAGGTGATGCAGATCTCGCAGATCATCGGCGGCTACACGCTGGGCGGCGCGGACATGCTGCGGCGCGCGATGGGCAAGAAGAACCCGGAAGAGATGGCGAAGCATCGCGACATCTTCGTCGGCGGCGCGGTCAAGCGCGGCATCGACGACAAGCTGGCGACGCGGTTGTTCGACCTGATGGAGATGTTCGCCGGTTACGGCTTCAACAAATCCCACTCCGCCGCCTACGCGCTGGTCGCCTACCAGACCGCCTATCTCAAGGCGCACCATCCGGCGGCGTTCATGGCGGCCACGCTGTCCGCCGACATGGACAACACCGACAAGGTGCGTTCCTTCTATCAGGACACGCTGCAACAGAAGCTGCGCGTGCTGCCGCCGGACGTGAACACTTCCGGCTACCGCTTCGCCCCGGTGGACGAACAGACCGTGGCTTACGGCCTCGGCGCGATCAAGGGCACCGGCGAGGCGGCCATCGCCAACCTCGTCGAGGCGCGCGCACGCGGGCCGTTCAAGGACCTGTTCGACTTCTGCCGCCGCGTGGACAAGCGCCTGGTCAACCGCCGCACCGTCGAGGCGCTGATCAAGGGCGGCGCGTTCGACAGCATCAACGACCACCGCGCCTGCCTGATGGCGACGCTGGATGCCGCGCTGGCGAGCGCCGACCAGCAGGCGCGCGCGGCCAACCAGAACAGCCTGTTCGGCGCGGAAGAGGCGGATGTGGTGCTCACCGCGAAGCACGCCGACGTGCCGCGCTGGCGGCTGCGCGAACAGCTCGCGCACGAGAAGGCCAGCCTCGGCTTCTACCTCGGCGGCCATCCCTATCAGGAATACGAGCAGGAGCTGGCGAACTTCATCAAGGTGCGGCTCGCCGATCTCACGCCGCAATTCGTCGGCGCAGCGAACGGCTCCACGCCGAACTCGCGGCGCGGCGTGCCGGTGGTGCTGGCCGGCATCGTGGCCGGGCTGCGCATCCAGCAGACGCGGCGCGGGCGCATGGCGGTGGTCACGCTGGACGACGGCGGCGCGCAGGTCGAGATGACTGTGTTCAACGAGGAATACGAGCGCAGCAAACCGTGGATACGCGAGGACGAGGTGCTGGTGGTGCGCGGCAAGGCCAGCCTGGACGAATATTCCGGCAACGTGCGCGTGGGCGCCGACGAGCTGTTCGACTTCGCTTCGGCGCGTTCGCATTTCGCGCAGCAGCTGGCGTTGCGCTGCGACGGCAAGGTCGGCATCGCGCAACTGAAGCAGATGTTCATGCCGTTCCGCGAGGGCAAGTGCCCGGTGCTGATCCACTACCGCAACCATCAGGCCGCCTGCCAGCTGCGTCTCGGCGAAGCGTGGCAGGCCACGCTGCACGACGACCTGTTGCGCGAACTGCGCGAGGCGCTGGGGCCGGAAAACGTGAAGGTGGTGTACGGATAGCACGTATTCGCCGGTCGCTTCCCGTGCAGGTTGTTGTTTTCCGACATTTGTCATACATTGCAAGCGATACTGATTTTCCTTTGGACTCGAAGAGCGGGAGGAAGCGATGGCGAAGGTGCGGCTCGGATACGGACATGTGACGTTGGGGCAACCGTTGCCGTTCGAACTGGTGGATGCGCATGGCCGGGTGCTGCTCAAACACGGCTACATCATTCGCGACGAAGACCAACTGGGCCGCCTGATCGAGCGCGGCGTCTTTTTCGACCGGGTGGTCGACGAAGAAAAACAGCAGGTGCAGGCAGTGGAAAAGACTTCGGTCTTCTCGTGCGTGTGCGAACTGGCCGATGCCTTTGCCGGTTTGCTCGATAAAGAAAAGCCCGACTACGGCGGCGTGCCGGCCATCGCCGAAAACATCCAGATGCTGTGTGAAAAGGACAGCGACGCGGCACTTGCCTGCATCCTGCTCCGCAAGAAAGGTCGCTATGCCCTGCGGCATTCGTTCCACGCCGCAGTGCTGACCGAGTTGCTCCTCAAGCGACTGCAACATCCCGTGGAAGACAGGCGCTATGCCGTCGCCGGGGCGCTGACCATGAATATGTGCATGCTGGAACTCCAGGATGCGCTCTATCATCAGAATGTGCCGCTCACGCTCGAACAGAAACGCGCCATCGTCACCCATCCCCTGACGGCAGCTGCGGTGCTCCGCGAACAGGGCATAGCTCATCCGGTCTGGCTCAAGGTGGTCGAACTTCACCACGAAATGATCGACGGCTCCGGTTATGCCCGCAAGCTGCTCAAGAACGATCTGTGCATCGAATCCGAGACCGTGTCGCTGGCGGACCGCTTCTGCGCCATGGTCTCGGAACGCGAGTACCGGCGCGGCCTTCCGCCCGGCGCGGCGGTGAAAGACTTGCTCGGTCGTCAGGCCGCCACGATCACGCCCGAACTCGCCGATGCTTTCCGCAAGGAAGTGGGCTGCTATCCGCCGGGCAGCGTGGTCACACTCGTCAATAGCGAGATGGGCGTGGTGGTCAAGCGTTTGCTGAACCCGATGCAGCCGCTGGTGCGCAGCCTGCGCGCGGCCAGTGGCGTCCGCTATCCCGATCCACCGAAGCGGGCCACCAGCAAGCAAGCCTTTGCCATCAAGGAAGAGCTGGATGCGGATGCCGCAAAGGATTTCGATCTGGTGCTCCTGTGGCAGCAGATGGCGCAGGACGTGATGGATGAAGGATGATGTCCGGGGGCGGTGCTGTCTGGCGAGCAGCTCACAAAATCTATTGACCTTGCTAACCGACTAAATTTGTTCGGGTTCTAGCCGGGCACTACTGGTCTCGTCGCTACAATTAAGGTGAAAAGCTGATAGCATGAAACTTGCCTGTTGGCAGATTAAGAGACAGAGGGAAGTTGAAAGTGGATGCTTTGAAAATTATTTTTGCAGTACTGGCATTCATATCGTTTCAGACCAATGCCCAGGATGACCGCAACCTTGTCGTCAACCGGACAAATGAAGCTGCGAGTGAACAACGCATTGCGCTGGTAATCGGCAATAGTGCCTACATCAACTCTCCCCTTAAAAATCCTGTCAACGATGCTAAAGATGTGGCAAAAAAATTGCGCGCGCTTGGTTTTGACGTCATTGAGCGCAACAACCTGCAAACAAAGCAGATCGGTGGAACCCTCCGGGAATTTCGCAGCAAACTTACGCCCGGCGCAGTCGCTCTGGTGTTCTACGCCGGACACGGACTCCAGATCAAGGGGGTCAACTACCTGCCTGCCATAGATGCAGACATCCACACCGAAGAAGACGTGCCCAATCAAAGCATCGCCATGAACCAGATCATGGACGTACTCGACGAGTCCAAAACTCGTCTCAACCTGGTGTTTCTTGATGCCTGTCGCAACAACCCGTACGCGCGCAGCTTTCGCTCGGCAGACCAAGGGCTGGCGCGCGTCAACGCTCCATCCGGTACGCTGATTTCCTACGCGACCAGACCCGGCAGCGTCGCGGCTGATGGCGATGGACGCAATGGCTTGTATACCAGCAAACTGATCGCGCAGATGGACAGTAATCTCCAGATAGAACTAACCCTCAAACAAGTCGTCACTGCGGTTAAAACCGCCTCGCAAGGAAAACAAGAACCGTGGATGGAAGGCAGCATCGAGGGAGAATTTTGTTTTGCCGGATGCGCGGCGGACATGCAGGTAGCACGTCCGGTTACAGTACCCGCACGGGTCAAGACAACAGATGAAATCGAAGACGAATACTGGGAAGAAATCAAGGACAGCGGAGACTTGACCAGTTATGAACACTACAGCAAGGCCTACCCCAACGGGCGCTACCTCAATACCGCCAACCTCAAGATCACCCAGCTCATGAAAAAAGCGCAGGGTGCCGCGCTGTCCACACCGCTTTCCGCGCTAACGCTAGCACCCATGCGCGTCAAGAGCAAAGAGGAAATCGAACAGGAGACTTGGGAAAGCGTGCGCGACAGCGCCAATTTCGAAGTGATACAGGAATATCTCAAGCAATACCCCAAAGGCCAGTATGCCGGATCGGCACGGGTACTTATCGCCACTCTGAAAACAGTATCGGTCAAACCCGCCGACGTCCCACGCGACCGTAACGGTAACGAGGCTGCCTTATGGGACGAAGTAAAGAATGGCAGCAGCAAAGACGACTACGATGTCTACCTCGCGCAATACCCCAAAGGGAAATATGCCGCTCTGGCGAAGAGCCGCATCAAATTGTTTCTGGATAAAGCCGCTATCGAAGCTAGTGGCAAGGAGCAAGAAGCACGGCAAATCGCCGAACAGACAGAGAAGGTCAAATCCCTGTCCGGGCAATGGATAACGTCTGACGGACACCCGGTGCAAATTGATGTTGACGGCGGCAAATTATCAATTCAACTGAGCCAAATCAATTTTCCTGGAAGCGCCGATGCCTGGATGTACGACGAGGCTGTCGCCCGTCCGAACTTTTTCGAAATCATAGAAAACGCTACTGTTAGTCTCGGATCAAGGGGGAGCAAACTGGCAGGGATAATTGAAATCCCCGGTTGGGCACCTTTATCGGGAGGGTATTGCGCTGTTCCTGGGGAAAAGAACCAGGTGGAAGGAACCCTGGATAAAGGGCGAATCATCCTGAAGATAAAAAAGACCAAATTCAAATTGGTCATGAACCGGAATGATGGTTTATTTGACAGTCCGAAAGTGCATTGTGATGAAGTAACGCCAACTGGTGAGATGACTCTGGAAATGATTCTGACAAGACCTTTGGACAAAGGGGAGGGGCTCATCGCCGGGCCTTCTGAAGCCCAATAAAAAACCCGCTGATCAGGGCGGGGGTGAGGGGGCTGACTCAATGTTGCGTTAGCGTGCGGTCGCGGCTTCTGCGTTGATAACGGTGTTCTGGCGTACGTAAAGCTCAGAACACATGTCTTCAGTGCGTTTGTCGCGGGTGAACAGCGAACCCGGGAACACTATCAGGAAGCTCAGCGGGATCGGGAACCGGGATTCTTCAACACGAAGCGGCCGTTTAGTGAGCCTTGTAAACTGCCCCTGTATCTTCCGGATTATTTCCGCCCATGCTTTTTCTTTTGAAAGAAGTGGCTCTGCTGCCCGGACGCTTCCATGACGACAAGGATCGGTTGTCGCTGGCTTTTGAAGTCGAGCGCGCGGCAGCCGTATCGGAAATTGACGTCGTGGGTGATGTAGTAGTGGGCGCAGTTGATGCAACTTGCTGGCTTGTCGTCCAGTTCGGTATCCATAGGAGGCGGTTCTTGTTTCATTTTCACGGGGGGCCTTGTTGTCCTGCCCGTTAGAGAGATGATTCTTTCGCCGAGTGACTTTCTCCAATGCTTGACGCGCCAGGCATGTGCGCACGCGAAGCGTCGGGCAATCGTTTGAACGGATGCCGGTGTAGGGAGTAGAATCGCGCACTTGCGCAGTTCGACCAATCAGCACGGGCAGGGGGAAAGTAGTCAGGATGGACATTGTCGGGGTGTTGCCGCTGGACATGGCAGGCGCGGTCATCGTGTTGTGGCTGATGCTGGGGCTGCTGGGATTGGCAGCGCAGCGCACGCCGAAATTCATCCACGATGTCATCTTTCCCCTCGGTGCCGTCGGTGCGCTGGCGCTGGCCGGCATTGGTCTGTGGGCGCTCGGCGTCACTCCCAACATTGCCGTGCTGCCGCTGGGGCTGCCGGATCTGCCGTTGCATCTTCGTCTCGATCCACTCTCCGCGTTTTTCCTGATCCTGCTGGGCGGCGCATCGTTCGGCGTATCGCTGTTCAGCGCCGGTTATTTTCGCGGTATGGCCGGTGCCACGCTCGGCCTGTTGTGTTTCCAGTATCACCTGTTTCTCGCCGGCATGACGCTGGTGTTGCTGGCTGACGATGCCTATATGTTCATGGTGGCGTGGGAGGTCATGGCGCTGTCTTCGTATTTTCTGGTTACCACCGATCACCATGTTCCCGACATCCGCAAGGCCGGATTCCTGTACCTGCTGATCGCGCATGTCGGCGCGATCGCCATTCTGCTTTCCTTTGGCGTGATGCAGGGCGGGCATGGCATCGCCGCATACACTTTTGATGCGATGCGCGCGGCGCAGTTGACCCCGTTCTGGGCATCGGCGGCGTTTCTGCTGGCGCTATTCGGTTTCGGCGCAAAAGCCGGGGTGCTGCCGCTGCATGTCTGGTTGCCCGAGGCGCACCCGGCCGCGCCTTCGCCGGTGTCGGCGCTGATGAGCGGGGTGATGCTGAAGACGGCGATCTACGGCATCCTGCGCGTCACGTTCGATCTGCTGGACACGCAACTGTGGTGGTGGGGCGTGCTGGCGCTGGCGCTGGGTCTGATCACCGCCGTGTTCGGCGTGATGTTCGCCGCCGTGCAGGGCGACATGAAGCGGCTGCTGGCGTATTCCTCGATCGAGAACATCGGGCTGTTGCTGGTGGGCATCGGCCTGACCCTCATTTTCCATGTCTATGGCAAGGACGCGCTGGCGGCCTTGTCGCTCACCGCTACCTTGTATCACAGCCTGAATCACGCCTTCTTCAAGAGCCTGCTGTTCGTCGGCACCGGCACGATTCTGCATGCGACCGGGGAGCGCAACATGGGGCGGCTGGGCGGGTTGATCCATCACATGCCGTGGGCCTCGGTATTGATGCTGGTCGGCGTGCTGGCCATCGCCGGGCTGCCGCCGCTGAACGGCTTCGTGTCGGAATGGTTGCTGCTGCAAGCCTTCCTGCTGTCGCCCGGTCTGCCGAACAGTTACATCAACATGCTGGTGCCGGTTGCTGCGGCGGTGATCGCGCTGGCCGCCGCGCTTGCGGCGTATGTGATGGTGAAATTCTACGGCGTGATCTTTCTCGGCCAGCGCCGCGAAGAAGGGCTGGAACATGCGCACGACGCGGGCATTCCGGAACGTGTCGGCATGGCCTGGCTGGCGCTTGGCTGCGTGGCATTGGGGCTGGCTCCGGTGTTTGTGGTCGGGCAGATCGACCATGTTTCGCAGATGTTGCTCGGCACGGCATTGGGCAACGCCGCAGAGGGGTGGATGTTCCTGACGCCGGTGGATACCGAGCGCGCCAGTTATAGTCCGCTGTATTTCCTGCTGGCGGTGCTGGGCGTGATGCTGGTGACCGCGTTGGCGGTGCATCGTTTCTATCATGGCCGGCTGCGGCGCGGGCCGGCCTGGGATTGCGGCTTTCCGGCGCAGACGGCGCGCATGCAAGATACCGCAGAAGGGTTCGGCCAGCCGATCCGGCGCATCTTCGAGCCGTTCTTCAAGATCGAGAACGAGTTGCCCACGCCGTTCGATACGCATCCGAAATATCACGGCCGCAGCGATGACAAGTTGTGGTTCTACCTGTATCTGCCGATCAGACACCTGACCGAAAAACTGTCCGGCTGGGTCTCGCTGTTGCAGCACGGACGCATCCATCTTTATTTGACTTATACCTTCGTCACGCTGGTCGTGCTGCTGGCATTCGTATGATGAATAACTCGGAGCATATTCTGGCCGTCGCGTTCCAGCTCACCCAGTTGCTGGTGGTGGTGCTGGCCGCGCCGCTGCTGACCGGCTGGGTCAACCAGTGTCAGGCATGGTTGCAGAACCGTTCCGGCGCCGGGCTGTTGCAGCCCTACCGCGTGTTGCACAAGCTGTTCCACAAGGACGCGGTGATCGCGCATAACGCGTCCTGGCTGTTCCGCATCACGCCCTACATCGTGTTCGGTTGCATGTGGCTGGCGGCGGCCATCATCCCGATCATCGCGGTGGACCTGCCGTTCTCGCAGGCTGCCGATGTGATCGCGCTGGTCGGCGTGTTCGCGCTGGCGCGGGTGTTCATCGCGCTGGCGGCGATGGACATCGGCACCTCGTTCGGCACGCTCGGCGCGCGGCGCGAGATGCTGGTGTCGTTCCTCGCCGAACCGGCCTTGCTGATGGTGCTGTTCACCGCCTCGATGATCAGCCATTCCACCCAGTTGCCGCGCATCGTCGAGGCGTTGGCGCACCACCAGTTCGTGCTCTATCCGAGTCTGGCGTTCGCCGCGCTGGCATTCGTGATCGTGCTGCTGGCCGAGAATGCGCGCATCCCGGTAGACAATCCCGCCACGCATCTGGAACTGACCATGATCCACGAGGCGATGATCCTGGAATATTCGGCGCGCCATCTGGCGCTGATCGAATGGGCCAGCAGTCTGAAGCTGTTCGCTTATATCTCCATCGGCATCGCGTTGTTCCTGCCGCATGGCATCGCCGAAGTGGGCAACTGGGCGGGGCTGCCGCTGGCGATCGCGCTGCTGCTGCTCAAGCTGACGGTGGCGGGCGCGGCGCTGGCCGTGCTGGAAACGTTGATGGCCAAGATGCGCATCTTCCGCGCGCCGGAGTTCCTCGGTACGGCGTTTCTGCTGGCCGTGCTGGGGCTGCTGATCCACTTCCTGCTGGGGGCCTGATGCAGATTCCACTGGCATTGCAATTCGTCAACCTGCTGGCCGCGCTGCTACTGCTGATCGTGTTCGCCATGCTGTCGCAACGGCGCATCCTGTCGCTGATCAATCTGTTTGCATGGCAGGGCTTGGTGCTGTCGGTCAGCACCTTCGTGGTGGCGTACTCCACCGCGCAGCACCAT
This sequence comes from Gallionellales bacterium GWA2_60_18, assembly GCA_001801105.1. The sequence goes on along the minus strand of MGWS01000033.1, from coordinate 146,033 downwards.
TTGTATTATTCCGCCGCGCTGACCTTGCTGCTGAAAGTGCTGCTGCTGCCCTGGCTGCTGCACCGGCTGATCCGCAAGCTGAACGTGCGCTGGGACGTGGAAACGCTGATCAACATTCCGACCACCATGCTGGTCGGCATCGCGCTGGTGATCTTTTCTTTCAACCTCGCCGCACCCATTTCGCAACTGGCCGAAGGCATCACGCGCGGCCTGATCGGCATCGCGCTGGCGAGCGTGATGCTGTCGCTGCTGATGATGCTGACGCGGCGCAAGGCGATCTCGCAGGTGGTCGCCTTCCTGTCGCTGGAGAACGGCCTGTTCTTCGCCGCCACCAGCGCCACGCAGGGGATGCCGCTGGTGGTGGAGCTGGGCATCGCGCTGGACGTACTGGTGGCGACTTTCATCTTCGGCATCTTCTTCTTCCAGATCCGCGAGACCTTCGACAGTCTGGATATCACGCACATGGAGAAGTTGAAAGATGATTGATCTGCAACTTCTGGCGCTGTTGCTCACGCCGCTGTTGGGCGGCGGGCTGCTGGCCGTGTTCGGTTCGCGCCGCTGGGCCGCCGAGTTGAATTCGCTGATGAGCGGTTGCACCTTTCTCGCTTCGGTGGTGCTGACCATGCGCGTGGTCGATTCCGGGCCGCAGGTCGCGTTCAACGAACAGTTCTTCATCGATCAGTTCAATGTGTTCCTGGTCGCGCTGACCGCGTTCGTGGCATTCACCACCTCGCTGTTCTCGCGCCCCTACATGCGCATCGAGCAGCATCACGGCAAGCTGTCCACCGGCATGCTGCATCTGTACTACAGCATGTACCAGCTGTTCACCTTCACCATGCTGGTTGCCCTGACCACCAACAACATGGGCATCGTCTGGGTGGCGATGGAAGCGGCGACGCTGACCACGGTATTGCTGGTCAGCCTGTACCGCACCCCGGCCAGTCTGGAAGCGGCATGGAAGTATTTCATCCTGTGTGGCGTCGGCATCGCGCTGGCGCTGTTTGGCACCATCCTGCTGTATTTCGCCGCCGAGCGCGTGCTGGGACAGGGCGGCACGGCCTTGCTGTGGACGCACCTGAACCAGGTCAAGGGCGATCTCGAACCCACCGTGCTCAAGCTGGCGTTCGTGTTCCTGCTGGTCGGCTACGGCACCAAGATCGGGCTGGTGCCGCTGCACAGCTGGTTGCCGGACGCCCATGCCGAAGGCCCGACGCCGGTCTCCGCCGTGCTGTCCGGTTTGCTGCTGAACGTGGCGCTATGTGCGGTGATGCGCAGCAAGGTGCTGGTGGACGGCTCATTGGGTACGCATTTTGCGGGCAACCTGATGATGGGCTTCGGCCTGCTTTCGGTGGTGGTCGCGGCGCTGTTCCTGTCGCGCCAGAAGGACATCAAGCGCATGTTCGCCTACTCCTCCATCGAACACATGGGGCTGATTACCTTTGCCTTTGGCATGGGCGGTGCGGTGGCGACCTTTGCGGCGATGCTGCACATGACCATGCATAGCCTGACCAAATCGGCGATCTTCTTCGCGGTAGGGCATGCGGTGCAGAAAGCCGGTACGCAGCAGATGGACAGCATTCGCGGTCTGTTGCAGGTCAGCCCGACGGTCGGTTGGGGGCTGATGCTGGGCACGCTGGCGATCCTCGGCATGCCGCCGTTCGGCGTGTTTTCCAGCGAGTTCCTGATCATCACCACCGCGATGCACGAATACCCGTGGGCGACGCCGATCCTGCTGCTGGCGCTCGGCGTCGCGTTCGCCGCGATCTTCGGCAAGGTGCAGCCGATGGTGTTCGGCGAGACCACCGCGCAACCGCTGCCGCACCCGCCCGCGCTGATACCGGTGTTCGTGCATTTGCTGCTGGTGTTGATCCTCGGCTTGTACATGCCGCCCTATCTGGCGGACTGGTATCGCCAGGCGGCCACTTTGCTAGGATAGGATAAGACCATGCCCATCACCCATCCCGGTTTGCAGTTGACCCGCTTGCCCGGCGCGATTCCGGCTTGGCACGGCAGGATCGGCGGCGCGGACCTGCAACCGATCTGCCGCAACGTGCGCGACGGCGGCGGCAGGCTGGTCGCGCTGTGGGGCAGCGACGAGCGCGCGCAAGGCAACGGCTATGCGCTGCATGTCGCGCTCATCAACGAAACCGGGCTGGTGTGCCTCACCTTGCCGTTGCACGCCGAACAACCCTGCTATGAAGACATCGCCGGCATTTTTCCGGCAGCCGGACGCATGCAGCGCGCGACGTATGACCTGCTCGGCATCTACGCGCAGGAAAGCGGCGATCACCGCAAATGGTTGCGCCACGGCTCATGGCAAGGCGGCAGCTTTCCGTTGCGCAAGGATTTCGATGCAGCGGCGAGCCGTGCCGAAGAGTTGGACAGCTATCCCTTCGTGCAGGTCGAAGGGCAGGGGGTGCACGAGATTCCGGTCGGGCCGGTGCATGCCGGCATCATCGAGCCGGGGCACTTCCGCTTCTCGGTGGTCGGCGAAAAAGTGCTGCGCCTGGAAGAACGCCTCGGCTATACCCACAAGGGCATCGAAAAACTTTTCGAGAGCATGATGCTGCAACAAGGCGCGAAGCTGGCCGGACGGGTGAGCGGCGATTCCACGGTAGCTTACGCCTGGGCCTATGCGATGGCGGCGGAGAGTATCGCCAATATCACGCCGCCGGATCGCGCTTTGTGGCTGCGCGCGCTGCTGCTAGAGCGCGAACGCGTCGCCAACCATCTCGGCGACCTCGGCTATCTCGGCAACGATGTCGCGCTGTCGTTCGGCTTTGCGCAGTTCTGGATATTGAAAGAACAGATGCTGCGCAACAATGCTGCACTGTTCGGCCACCGCTATCTGATGGATGCCATCATTCCGGGCGGCGTCGCGGTGGATGTGACTGCCGAAGCCAAGCGCGTGATCGCGGAGGAGTGCGATCTGCTGGAACGCGAGGTGCATGTGCTGCGCGGCATCTACGAGGAACATGCCGGGGTGCAGGACCGTTTCATCGGTGCCGGACGGATCGAGCCTAAGCTGGCTGCCGAGCTTGGGCTGTGCGGGTTGGCCGGACGCGCCAGCGCGCAGGCATGGGACGCGCGCGCGCAGTTCCCCGTCGCGCCCTATGACAAGCTGGATGTACGCATGGCGACCTACCGCAACGGCGACGTCGCGGCGCGCGTCATCGTGCGCTTCGACGAGCTGTTCGAGTCGCTGCGCCTGCAGCGCGAGATACTGGTCAACCTGGTGCATGGCGACGAGCTGGCGTTGCCGCTGGAAAAGTTGCCCGGCAACGGCTTCGGTGTGGGGCTGGTGGAAGGCTGGCGCGGCGAGGTGCTGGTGGCGCTGCACACCGATGCGGACGGCAATCTCTCTCGCGTCCATCCGCACGATCCGTCCTGGCAGAATTGGCCGGCGCTGGAACACGCCGTCATGGGCAACATCGTGCCGGATTTCCCGCTCATCAATAAATCGTTCAACCTCAGCTATTCAGGACACGACCTCTGATGTACCAGATACTGAAACAGATCATTAAAACCGGCATCAAAACCGAAGCGCCGCCGCAAGCGGATGAGTCCTTGCGTCTGAATATGCAGCGTTTGCAGCAGGATATCCTCGACGTGTTCGGCGGCGCACTCGCCATCCGTCATGTGGACGCGGGTTCATGCAACGGCTGCGAACTGGAGATCCACGCGGTCAACAACGCCTACTACAACATCGAAGGGCTCGGCATCAAGTTCGTCGCCAGCCCGCGCCATGCCGACCTGCTGCTGGTGACCGGCCCGGTGTCGCGCCACATGGAAGTGGCGCTGAAACGCACCTGGGACGCCACGCCGGAACCCAAGCTGGTGGTCGCGCTGGGCGATTGCGCCTGCGACGGCGGGATGTTCGGCGAGAGCTACGCCACCTGCGGCAAAGTCGCCAACGTCATCCCGGTGGATGTCGCAGTACCCGGCTGCCCGCCCACGCCGACTGCCATCCTGCAAGGCATCCTGACCGCCATCAGCGCGAAGAAGTAGGGTCATCGTCCGTGCGGTCGATGGGAAAATGAGCGCAAGCATGTTGCCTTCCGGCGCGGCGCGGATATGATGCAAGTACCCGGTACCGGATTGTTTCCGGATATCGCACGGGTTTGAGTGTTGCATCGCAGGCGCAGTTCTCAAGGCATCTCGCGCCTTCAATTTCCGGTATTCAATTTCAGTGCGGGGGAGCCATCATGAACAGGATATTGCTGGTCGACGACGAACAGAATGTGCTCAACGCCCTTCGGCGCGAATTGAGGGATGCTTTCGAAATCGAGGCGTTCGACGATTCCGTCGCCGCGCTCGATCATTGCCGAACAACGCAATTCGATCTGGTGGTCGCGGATTACCAGATGCCGGGTATGAACGGCCTCGAATTCCTGAAACAGTTCAGGCTGCTGCAGCCGGATGCGGCGCGTCTGCTGCTGAGCGGCGAATCGGACATCAATGCGCTGATCCGCACCATCAATGAAACGCATGTCTACCGCTTCATCGCAAAACCATGGGGAAAAGCCGAGCTGCTATCCAGCATCCGGCAGGCGCTATCCTACCGTGATGCTCTCCTGGAGAGACGCCGCAGGCTGGCTGCCGGTCCGGACGGGAGCGTCGCCACGCAACCGCCCCATGATGGCGCCACTTTCCATATCGTTGTGGCGGACGGCGATGACAGCCAGCTTGCAATCATCTCCAGCGGACTGACGAGTGAAAGCGGGAACGAAGATATATATGGCGCAATTCAGCAGGAGATGAGTAATGCGCCGTGCCCGGGGAAATTCAAATGCGCGGTCGAAGGTTTCAATACTGCCAGGGCAGCCCTGGGATATGCCGGAGAACACCATTGCGACCTCGTCATCTCTGCGCAAACCCTGCCCGACATGGACGGCATCCAGTTCCTCGGCAAGATGCGGCAGCTTGTTCCGGATGCGGCGCGCATTCTGATCAGCGAGGCCCCGGATAAATCGATGCTGTCGCAAGCGATCAATGAAGCCGAAGTGAAAAGCCTGCTCCAGCTCCAGTTGCAGTGGGTCAACTACGAAATGCGCTCCGATGCGCGCCGCCAAGCCTGGAATATGCACCAGCTTAAAACGGCCGTCATTCAGGCGCTCGCTTCCCGGGAACTGCTGCCTTAGAACTTGCTGAATAGGCTCTCGAACGCCGCCCTTGCGATGCCGACGCAGTGATTCTTTCGAGGCCGGGATTCTATTTGATGCGCATTCCCGGCTGCGCGCCGTCGTCCGGCGACAGGATGAACAATCCGGGTGTCTCGCCCGAAGCCGCCAGCACCATGCCTTCCGACAGGCCGAACTTCATCTTGCGCGGCGCGAGGTTGGCGACCATCACCGTCATGCGGCCTTTGAGTTTTTCCGGGTCGTAAGCCGACTTGATGCCCGCGAACACCGTGCGCGGCTGCGCCTCGCCGATGTCCAGCGTCAGCTTCAGCAACTTCTCCGCGCCTTCCACATGCTCGGCATTGACGATGTGTGCCACGCGCAGGTCGATCTTGTTGAAATCGTCGATGCTGATGGTCTCGGCGATGGGGGAGATTTTGTTCCCCTCGCCCGCTGGCGGGAGATGACCAGCGACTTGCCCGCTTGCGGGCTTAGTCGAATGGCCAGTAGTTCCATCAGGGGTTAGGGGTGAGGGCTGATGTTGCTGAGCCTCGGCATGTCGAGTTTGCGAATGCGATTCGGTCATGGGTTTCAGGCTTTCCTGGTTGGCGGCGACCATCGCTTCGATGAGTTTGGGGTCGAGGCGGGTCATGAGTGGAGTAAACGGATTGATCTTATGGCCTTCCGGTAATCTGGATTTAAATTCTTTTTCGGGCCATTGAAGTGGTTCAATATTTAAGAAGGCTTCAGCCTGCTTTGCCAATTCAGGCAAAACGGGCTTTAGCATGCAAGTGAGTCTTCTAAAGCATTCAAGGATTACAGAGCATTTCCATTGAAGCTCAGCATCACGTGAGGGAGATTTTGCAATATTCCATGGAGCCCAATCAGCGACACATCTATTCACTTCATCGGCGGCACCCATGATTAAACGTAATGCATGGTTGTAATCGCGGCTATTAAAGGCGTGTCCAACATTCCAGGCAATATCACATTTTTCAAGTATCTCTGCTTCTGCTGGACGTATTCCGGAATGCGGCCCACCTTGTCTGATACCTGTGGTGAGTTCCATTTCACTTTCTTCGGAAAAGTCATGCGTCGTTATTTCGCCGCTAAAACGATTGGTTATGAACCCAGCACACCGGCTCGCAATATTGATGTACTTGCCAATCAAATCGCTATTCACCTTCGCCACAAAATCCTCAAGATTCAGGTCGAGGTCTTCCATCGTGCCGTTGAGCTTGGCGGCGTAGTAATAGCGCAGGTATTCGGTGTTCTTGATGTGGTCCACATAGCTGCGCGCGGTGATGAAGGTGCCGCGCGACTTGCTCATCTTCTCGCCGTTGACGGTGAGGAAGCCGTGCGCGAACAGTTTGGTCGGGGTGCGGAAACCGGCGTGTTGCAGCATGGCGGGCCAGAACAGGGCGTGGAAATACAGGATGTCCTTGCCGATGAAGTGGTACAGCTCGGTATCGGAGCCTTGTTTCCAATAGTCGTCGAAGTCGAGCACCCCACCCCCACCCCCGCTTTCCCCTTCAAGGGGAAGGTTAGGATGGGGATGGGTTCGTTTGGCACACAACTGCTTGAAGCTGCCCATGTATCCCACCGGCGCATCCAGCCACACATAGAAATACTTGCCCGGCGCATCGGGAATCTCGAAGCCAAAATACGGCGCGTCGCGCGAGATGTCCCAGTCGGTTAGTTTGTTCTCGCCTTCGGCGCCCAGCCATTCCTGCATCTTGTTGGCGGCTTCCGGTTGCAGCGCGTCGCTGCGCGTCCATTCGCGCAGGAACTGCTGGCAGGTGTCGGCAGAAAGCTTGAAGAAATAGTGGTCGGAGTTGCGCAGTTCCGGCTTGGCGCCGGACACGGCGGAATAGGGGTTCTTCAGTTCGGTGGGCGCATAGGCCGCGCCGCAGGCTTCGCAGTTGTCGCCGTATTGGTCCTTGGCATGGCACTTCGGGCATTCGCCCTTGATGAAGCGGTCAGGCAGGAACATGTTCTTGACCGGGTCGTAATACTGCTCGATGGAGCGTACCTCGATCAACCCCTTGTCCTTGAGGGTGGCGTAGATGGTCTCGGCGCATTGCCGGGTCTCGTCCGAGTTGGTCGAGCCGTAGTGGTCGAATTTGACGTGGAATGCCTCAAAATCGTCGAAATGCTCCTGCCACACGCGGGCGATCAGTTGCTCCGGGGTGATGCCTTCCTTCTCGGCGCGCAGCATGATGGGCGTGCCGTGGGTGTCGTCGGCGCAGACGTAGTGGCAGATGTTGCCGCGCATCTTCTGGAAGCGCACCCAGATGTCGGTCTGGATGTATTCGACCAGGTGGCCGAGGTGGATGCTGCCGTTGGCGTAAGGCAGGGCGGAAGTGACGAGGATCTTGCGCGTGGTCATGGATTGTTGCCGGAATGCCGTAAAGGCGCGGATTTTAGCAAATCGCACACGGCAGCGGCGAATTGGTTAAAATCACGCCTCATTTTTCCCCAAAACCAGACGAGGTAGCGATGAGTTTCAGTGAAGCGGACGTGCAGAGCGCGTTGAAGGATTTGATCGACCCGAATACCAAAAAGGATTTCGTCAGCGGCAAATCCGTGAAGAACATCAAGATCGACGGCGCCGACGTGTCGCTCGATATCCTGCTCGGCTATCCGGCCAAGAGCGTGTGGGACGAGATCCGCGCGATGGTGGAGACGCATCTCAAGGCGGCCCTGCCCGGTGTTGGCAAGGTCAGCGCCAGCGTGAGCAGCAAGGTCGTGCCGCATGCGGTGCAGCGCGGCGTGAAGCTGGTGGAGGGCGTGAAGAACATCATCGCGGTGGCGAGCGGCAAGGGCGGCGTGGGCAAGTCCACCACGGCGGTCAACCTGGCGCTGGCACTGGCCGCGGAAGGCGCGCGCGTCGGCATGCTGGACGCCGACATCTACGGGCCGTCGCAACCGACCATGCTCGGGATAACCGGGCATCCGGAGACCAGCGACGGCAAATCCATGGACCCGATGATCAGCCACGGCCTGCAGGCGATGTCCATCGGCTGCCTGATCAGCGGCGACGACACTCCCATGGCCTGGCGCGGCCCGATGGTGACGCAGGCACTGGAACAGCTGCTGCACCATACCCGCTGGGACAACCTCGATTACCTGGTGGTGGACCTGCCGCCGGGCACCGGCGACGTGCAGCTGACGCTGGCGCAGAAAGTGCCGGTCACCGGCGCGGTGATCGTCACAACACCGCAGGACATCGCGCTGATGGACGCGCGCAAGGGGCTCAAGATGTTCGAGAAGGTCGGCATCAAGATCGTCGGCATCGTCGAGAACATGAGCACCCACATCTGCTCGAAATGCGGCCATGAAGAACACATCTTCGGCGCGGGCGGCGGCGAGAAGATGTGCGCGGACTACAAGGTGGAGTTGCTCGGCGAGTTGCCGCTGGACATCCGCATCCGCGAGCAGGCCGATTCCGGCAAACCGACCGTGGTGGCAGAACCGGACGGCAACATCGCCAGGGTGTACCGGCAGATCGCCCGCCGTGTCGCGGTGAAGGTCGCGGAGATGGCACAGGACCACAGTTCGGCGTTCCCCAAGATCGTGGTGCAGAATACTTGAGCCGCTTGCGGAATTGCGATTCGTAGGAGCGGCGGCAACCGCGATAAACCCATCGCGGCTGCCGCCGCTCCTACATGCATTTCCGATGAATCAACGAGGTAAAGCATGAGTATCAAATCCGACAAATGGATCCGCCGCATGGCGGAACAGCACGGCATGATCGAGCCGTTCTCGCCGACGCGGGTGAAGGGGCTGGTCGGCGTCACATTGCCGGAGATGTAGTTCCAGCCATGAAGCATGACGACAAGATAATCTGGCGCTCCCCTACCGGGGAAACCATCGCCTGCGTGGAAAAGAACAAGGTACTGCGCGAGAACCTCGAAGAGATCCGCCAGACCTGCCAGGACGCGCTGGAAGACGCGGTGCTGATGGGCTGCGACGAGCAGCAGTTCCGCCTCGTGCTGGCCGAGCTGATCGCCGGGCTGGCCAATCCCTACCCGCCGCAAGAATAATCCCTTCCCCCGCAGCCCCGCAAATCTGCGACAATCCGCGCCGTTTCGTTATCCCATAAGGGAGTGACCATGAAATTTAGGTTCCCAATCGTCATCATCGATGAAGATTTCCGCTCCGAGAATGCCAGCGGGCTTGGCATTCGCGCGCTGGCTGCGGCCATCGAAAAGGAAGGCATGGAAGTCCTCGGCGTCACCAGCTACGGCGACCTGACTTCGTTCGCGCAGCAGCAGAGCCGCGCTTCGGCCTTTCTGCTCTCCATCGACGACGAGGAGTTCGGCGCGGGCAGCAAGGAAGAGACGGAAGTCGCGCTGAAGTCGTTGCGCGCTTTCGTCGAGGAAATCCGTTTCAAGAACGCCGACATCCCGATCTATCTGTACGGCGAAACGCGCACTTCGCGCCACATCCCGAACGATGTGCTGCGCGAGCTGCACGGCTTCATCCACATGCACGAGGATACACCGGAATTCGTGGCGCGCCACATCATCCGCGAGGCCAAGTCCTATCTGGATTCGCTGGCGCCGCCGTTCTTCCGCGCGTTGCTCAACTACGCGCAGGACGGTTCCTATTCATGGCACTGTCCGGGGCACTCCGGCGGCGTGGCGTTTTTGAAATCCCCGGTGGGGCAGATGTTCCACCAGTTCTTCGGCGAGAACATGCTGCGCGCCGACGTGTGCAACGCGGTGGACGAACTGGGGCAGTTGCTCGACCATACCGGCCCGGTGGCGGCTTCGGAGCGCAACGCGGCGCGCATCTTCAATTCGGATCATCTGTTCTTCGTCACCAACGGCACGTCCACCTCGAACAAGATCGTCTGGCACTCGACCGTGGCGCCGGACGATATCGTGGTGGTGGACCGCAACTGCCACAAGTCCATCCTGCACGCGATCATGATGACCGGCGCGGTGCCGGTGTTCCTGACGCCGACACGCAACCATTACGGCATCATCGGGCCGATCCCGAAATCCGAGTTTGAGCCGGACAACATCCAGCGCAAGATCGACGCCAATCCGTTCATCAAGGACAAAAAGCAAAAGCCGCGCATCCTGACCATCACCCAGAGCACCTACGACGGCATCGTCTACAACGTCGAGATGCTGAAAGAGATGCTGGACGGGCGCATCGACACGCTGCATTTCGACGAGGCATGGCTGCCGCATGCGGCGTTCCACGATTTCTACAAGGACATGCACGCCATCGGCAAGGACAGGCCGCGCGCGAAAGAATCGATGATCTTCGCTACGCAGTCCACCCACAAATTGCTGGCCGGCCTGTCGCAGGCCTCGCAGATTCTGGTGCGCGAATCGGAGAGCCGCAAGCTCAACAGCCAGACGTTCAACGAGGCCTACCTGATGCATACCTCGACCAGCCCGCAGTACGCCATCATCGCCTCGTGCGATGTGGCGGCGGCGATGATGGAGCCGCCGGGCGGCACCGCGCTGGTGGAGGAGAGCATCGCCGAGGCGATGGATTTCCGCCGCGCGATGAAGAAGGTGGATGAAGAGTTCGGCCAGGACTGGTGGTTCAAGGTGTGGGGGCCGGATGTCATCGCCGAGGAGGGCGTGGGTTCGCGCGAGGACTGGGTGCTGAAGGCCGCCGACAAGTGGCACGGTTTCGGCAAGCTGGCCGATGGCTTCAACATGCTTGACCCGATCAAGGCGACCATCATCACGCCGGGGCTGGATGTGGACGGCGATTTTGCCGACAGCGGCATCCCTGCCGCGATGGTCACCAAATACCTCGCCGAGCACGGCGTCATCGTCGAGAAGTGCGGCCTGTATTCCTTCTTCATCATGTTCACCATCGGTATCACCAAGGGTCGCTGGAACACGCTGCTCACCGCGCTGCAACAGTTCAAGGACGACTACGACAAGAACGCGCCGATCTGGCGCATCCTGCCGGAGTTCGCCGCCAAGCATCCGCAATACGAGCGCACCGGCTTGCGCGACCTGTGCCAGCAGATCCACGACGCCTACAAGACCCACAACGTGGCGCGCATGACCACCGAGATGTATCTGTCCGACATGCAGCCGGCGATGAAACCCTCCGATGCGTTCGCCAAGATGGCGCACGACGAGATCGACCGCGTGTCCATCGATGATCTCGAAGGCCGCGTCACCGCCGTGCTGCTGACGCCCTATCCGCCGGGCATTCCGCTGCTGATCCCGGGCGAGCGGTTCAACAAGACCATCGTCGATTACCTGAAGTTCGCGCGCGACTTCAACCAGCGCCTGCCCGGTTTCGAGACCGACATCCACGGGCTGGTGGCGGAAGAAGAGGGCGGACAGCGCAAGTATTTCGTGGATTGCGTGCGCTGACGGCGAACTTGCCGCAGCAATGAAAAAGGCAGCGCATCGCGCTGCCTTTTTTGTTTTCCGGTACTTCTCAGGTTCGGCTAGACGAGCCCCATCGTCACCAGCGCGATGAAGGCGGCGAACAGCGCGAAGTGGCTGATGCCTTCGATGGCATTGGTCTCGCCGTCGTGCAGGTTGTTCATCACGGTGAGGAAAGTGAGCAGCAGCATGCCTGCCTGTACCGGCGTCAGGGCCATGACGATGCGTTCGCCCGTGAACAGCGCGATGGCCTCGATCACCGGCAGCGTGAGCAGCACGGTGGCGAGCGATGCGCCGAGCGCGATGTTGACAGTGGTCTGCATGCGGTTCTGCTGTGCGGCCCTGAGTGCGGTAAGAATCTCGGGGCAGGCCGAAATCAGCGCCACCAGCACGGCGGGGATGCTCTTGGGCAGGCTGCTGCCGGCAAGCCCGGCATCCAGCAATACCGACAACACTTCCGAGAGCAGGCCGACCAGCACGATGGCACCGAGCATGATGCCGACATGCAAAGAGTTCGGACTGTGCGCTTCGTCATGTGCTTCTTCATCGGTCGCGCTGGAGTATTCGAAGAAGGTGCGGTGTTCCACCGTCTGCAAACGCAGAAAGGCCATATACATGACGACCATGATGCCGATGGAGAACACGGAATATATCTGCCATTTTTCGTCCGGCACGAAATCGGGGATGAACATGCCGACCCCGATGGCGACCAGCAGCATGGCGACGAAGGAATTGGCCGAAGAGATGTTGTACTTGGTCTGGCCGTGCTTGAGCCCGCCGACGATGGCGGCGAGTCCGAGGATGCCGTTGATGTCGAACATTACCGCAGCGAACACCGTATCGCGCGCCAGCGTCGGGTTCGGTTCGCCCTGCAGCAGCACCACCAGGATCACCACCTCCACCGACACCGCGGCGAGCGTGAGGATCAGCGTGCCGTAAGGTTCACCGAAACGCACCGCCAGCACTTCGGCGTGGTGCGCGATGCGGAACGCGACGCCGATGATGGCGGCGAGGATCACCAGCAACAGTCCCCACAATGCTGTGCCACCGTGTTCGACGGCGCCGTGTTCAAGCGCGAAGCCGAGGCCGAGCACGACGAGCGCGATGGCGATGGGGAATTCGGATTTCAGATATTTCATGGTTTGCGTTGATATGTGACGAAGTGATATTCAAGCGGCTGCGGTTCGGCTTGGGTGTGCTTCTCCCGTGACACCTCCAGCCAAGTTTCGCGGTCTAATTCCGGGAAGTGTGCATCGCCTGCCACGTCCTGCTGTATCTCGGTGATGTACAACCTTGCCACCAGGGGCAACGCCTGAGCGTAGAGTTCCGCGCCGCCGACTATGAAAGCCTCGTCGTCGCCGGAACAAGCGGCAATCGCTTCTTGCAACGAGTGCGCGACGAGACAGCCTTCCACCTGCAAATCCCGGTTGCGCGTGACGATCACCGTGGTGCGTCCCGGCAGCGGCCTGCCGATCGAGTCGAAGGTCTTGCGCCCCATGATGATGTGATGCCCCATGGTCAGCGCCTTGAAGTGTTTCAGGTCTTCCGGACAGCGCCAGGGCAGGGTGTTGTTCACGCCGATGGTGCGGTTCTTCGCCATCGCGACGATGATTGAAAGGCTCATACCGCGACGGGAGCCTTAATCGCGGGATGCGGATCGTAGCCTTCCAGCGTGAAGTCTTCGAACTTGAAGCTGAAAATGTCTTTCACGTCCGGGTTGATCTTCATGGTTGGAAGAGAACGCGGTTCGCGCGACAGTTGCAACTGTGTCTGCTCCATATGATTCGAGTACAAATGCGCATCGCCGAAAGTATGGACGAAATCGCCAGCTTTCAGGCCGCACGCCTGCGCCATCATCATGGTCAGCAGCGCGTAGCTCGCGATATTGAATGGCACACCGAGGAATATGTCGGCGCTGCGCTGGTACAACTGGCAGGACAGCTTGCCGTCCGCGATGTAGAACTGGAAGAAGGCATGGCAGGGTGCCAGCGCCATCTTGTTCAGTTCACCCACGTTCCAGGCCGAGACGATGATGCGGCGCGAGTCGGGGTTATGTTTTATCTGCTCGACGGCGTCCCGTATCTGGTCGATGGTGCGCCCGTCCACGGCCTCCCACGAGCGCCACTGCTTGCCGTACACCGGGCCAAGATTCCCCTGCTCGTCCGCCCACTCGTCCCAGATCGAGACGCCGTTGTCCTTGAGGTACTTGATGTTGGTGCTGCCCTGCAAAAACCACAGCAGCTCGTGGATGATGGAGCGCAGGTGACACTTCTTGGTGGTGACCAGCGGAAAACCCTGCGAGAGATCGAAGCGCATCTGGTAGCCGAACACGCTGGTGGTGCCGGTGCCGGTGCGGTCGGATTTATTTGTTCCCTTATCGAGAACATGTTGCATCAGATCGAGATATTGGCGCATAGAAATCGAGAAAAAGTTTGTAGGATGGGTTGAGCGCAGCGATACCCATCAATTTATTGTTGTGAGCGATGGGTATCGCTGCGCTCAACCCATCCTACATGCTGTGCACTTTGTGTTCTCGGTGGCAAATGGTTTTTAAGAGATAATGACCAGACACATCATTTTTCGAGGACGCAATGCTAGCACAACTGACCTTCTCCCAGACCCTGCCCACGGACACGCACCTGCTGGTGCTGTTGCCGAAAACCAAAGCCCTGCCCAAGGACGTCCCGCACGGCGCATTGCTCGCTGCGGTGCTCAAGCGCCGTGCCATGAAAGCGGACGAGCTGGCGAAGACACCGGTCGCGGCGAACGCGCCGGACGGCACGCTGGTGGCTTGGGCGATGCTGGATGCGGCGAAGGATACCTACACGCAGCAGGTGCTGGTGCGCAAGGCGTTGCAACTGCTGCTGGACGAGCAGCCGAAGGCGTTGGCGATCCATGTGTCCGGTGCGACGGCGCAACGCGCCGCCGAGCTGGCGGTGTATGGCGCGTGGGTGAATAGCGCGTTGCTGCCGGTGCACAAGAAGAAGGACGAGCGCAAGCCGTTGCAGAAGATCGCGCTGGCCGGCAAGGTGGACAACAAGCCGTTCGACGCCCTGCGCGCACAGGCGCAAGGCAACCTGCTGTGCCGCGAGCTGACCGTGCTGCCGCCGAACGAGCTGACGCCGGGCATGTACCGCCAGCGTGTGAAAAAGCTGGCGCAGGCCAACGGCTGGAAGCATGAAGAGTTCGACATGAAGAAGCTGCGCAAAATGGGCGCGGGCGCATTCGTCGCGGTGGCGCAGGGCAGCGAATTTGAAGATGCCGCCATCGTGCATCTGACCTACAAACATCCGAAAGCGAAGCAGACCGTCGCGCTGGTCGGCAAGGGCATCTGCTTCGACACCGGCGGCCACAACCTCAAGCCGTCGCGCTACATGCACAACATGCACGAGGACATGAACGGCTCGGCGGTGAGCCTCGGCATCCTGCTCGCGGCGACGCAACAGAAGCTGGCCGTGAACATCGACTGCTGGCTGGCGCTGGCGCAGAACCACATCAGCCCCAAGGCCTACAAGCAGAACGACATCGTCAAGGCACTCAACGGCACCAACATCGAAGTGATGCACACCGACGCCGAAGGCCGCATGGTGCTGGCCGACACCCTCACGCTCGCGTCACGCGCCAAGCCCAACCTGATGATCGACTTCGCCACGCTCACCGGCAGCATGGCGATGGCGCTGGGGGCACGTTATTCCGGCGTATTCGCCACCAGCGACGAACTGGCGCAGCGCGCGGTGAGCGTGGGCAAGCAGACCGGCGAACGCCTGTGCGCCTTCCCGCAGGACGAGGATTACGAACCGGCGCTGGATTCCAAAGTCGCCGACATCAAGCAATGCACGCTGGACGGCGAAGCCGACCACATCCTCGCCACGCGCTTCCTCAAACGCTTCGTTGAACACGACGTGCCGTGGCTGCACGTGGACCTGTCGGCCAGCCGCTGCGAAGGCGGGTTGGGCATCGTCGCGCATGACGTGAACGGCTTCGGCGTGGCCTGGGGGCTGGGGATGTTGCAGGGGAAGTAAGGGTTGGAACTATGGACGTTATGCCTCACCCAAAATCGGCGCTCTTGACATATCATTATTAGTATATACATAATGAAACATGTGGGAAATTGAAGAACACCGTCGCGTCGACAAACAGCTTTCTGGCTCCGTCCCTATTGAGGTTCTGAAGCACTACGAAAAATGGAAAGACATTGCCAGGACCTCGGGGCCACAAGGATTGCGCCTCATCAAAGGGTTTCACGATGAGGCTCTGTCAGGTGAATGGAAAGGTCATCGTTCCTCCCGGCTAGGGTTGCAGTGGCGGGTGATTTACCGCGTTGTTGCCAATGTGTTACTGATTCAAGTTGTTCAAGTTACCGCCCACGATTACAGGAAGCCATGATATGAAAGAGTTTCGTCCCGCAAAAAAACGAGTTGAAGTCTCGGTGGGAGAGTCTGTTCGCATTTTGCGTGAGCTCCAAGAATTGAGCCAAAGCCAGCTTTCCGAACTAACGGGTATCCCTCAAGCCTCTATCTCAGCCATCGAAAACGGCAGAGTGAATTTAGGAGTCGAGCGCGCAAAGGTTTTTGCTCGTGCCCTCCAGTGCCATCCTGCTGTACTCGTGTTTCCAGGCTGGGAAGTTCCTCTTAAGCATGCAGCATAACCTGCCGCTCAACACGGGCGCTCCGCCGAAAAGCGCGGCGGAGCACCGGTTGGCTCCACGATAGTCGTTGTTCCGATCCTTCGACAGGCTCAGGATAAAATGACCTGCGGTCAGGCCGGAATCCAACGGCCATTTCGGAGTAGAACTGATGAATCAAACATAATCAAAGGTATAACTAAAGGTAATCAAAAATCAAAGGGGTCAGCATCGCAATACTTTTTCGCATCTCAATTCTCCGTTTGAAAATCCATGAGTAAATAGGCTCAGACTCGATTAACCCCCGATGACCTCGAAGCTGCTGTAACCCCCTTCATGCAACTCGATCTCCACCCGCGTCACCTGCGCGCGATCCGGGCCGCGATGCGCCCAGCGCACGAGGGCATCCACGGCGGCGGGTTCGCCCTGTACCGCGGCTTCCACTGTGCCGTCGCTGCGGTTGCGCACCCATCCCGCGATTGACAGGTATTGCGCTTCGCGGCGCATCGAGTCGCGGAAGAACACGCCCTGCACGCGGCCATGGATCACGAGGCGTAGAGTCTTGCTGTTCGTTGTCTGGGTGGTCATTCCTGTTCTCCTGCAAAGGTTCGCGCGCTGCGCAGGCTGTTCCTGCCATCTGCCGATGTGGGCCGGGAAGGATAAGCGCCGGGCTGTGGCGGATATAATATCCCCTGTGGATGCCGGTGGGTCTGGCGATCTCGAATGCTCTGTATATGGGGAATCTTATGAAACGACGTGAATTTCTTCGGCTGGCGGCAGCG
This sequence comes from Gallionellales bacterium GWA2_60_18, assembly GCA_001801105.1. The sequence goes on along the minus strand of MGWS01000033.1, from coordinate 129,130 downwards.
GGTTCCTTGCTTGCCGCAGCGCCTCGCACCTTCGCGGCCAGCGCGCAACCGGAGCAGGGCTGGCGCACTTTCGATCTGACCTATACGGTCGATCTGTCGGCGCACAATGCCGCGGGGCGCATCTGGTTGCCCTTGCCCAGCAATGCCGGCGACTATCAGCGCGTCATCTCCACGCATTGGCAGGCCGGCGCGGCCGAGGCCGCGCTGTATTGGGATGCCGTTTATCAGGCACCCATCTTCACCGCGCAGTCGGATGGTGCAGGGCAGAGCATCACGGTGACGACGCAGGTCGCGACGCGCGACCGCAGCCGGGCGCCCGCCAGCCACGCCTTGCGCGACGCGGGCGAGGCCGCCTTCTATTTGCAACCGACCGAGCACATGCCGGTGGACGGCGTCGTGGCCGAAACCAGCAGCAAGATCGTCACAGGCAAGTCTTCCCCGGATGCCAAGGCGCGTGCCATCTACGACTGGGTGGTGGACAACACTTTCCGCGAGCCGACCACACGGGGTTGCGGCCTGGGCAACATCAGTACCATGCTGGAAACCGGCAATCTGGGCGGCAAATGCGCGGACATCAACTCGCTGTTCGTCGGGCTGGCGCGGGCGGCCGGCATCCCCGCACGCGAGATGTACGGGGTGCGGGTGGCGGAATCCGCGCAGTTCCAGTGTCTGGGCAAGGCGGGCGACATCTCCAGGGCGCAGCATTGCCGGGCGGAATATTTCTCGCCGCGCTACGGCTGGGTGCCGGTCGATCCGGCCGATGTGCGCAAGGCGGTACTGGAAGCGAAGCTGCCGCTCACCGATCCGAAGATCGCCGAGCTGCGTGAGCGGCTGTTCGGTTTCTGGGAGATGAACTGGGTCGGTTTCAACAACGCCCGCGATTTCGAACTCAGCCCTGCGGCCAGTCAGCCGCTGCCCTATCTGATGTATCCCTATGCCGAGTTCGGTGGGGAACGGCTGGACGGCCGCGACCCCGCGGAGTTCAAGTTCAAGTTGAGCAGTGTCGAGACCGGCAGCAAGGCTTGACTGGATCCTTCCGGCACGGGCGGGGATGACCGGTGGTGATCGCATGATGATGCTCCGGCGCATGCTCCTGACTATGCTCGCCATCGGCCTGCTCGCCGCCTGCGGCAAGCAGGCCAAGGAAGAGGCGATCCCTTCCGGCAGCACGGTGCTGGCGCTCGGCGACAGCCTGACCGCCGGGGCCGGGGTGAGCCCGGAACAGGCGTGGCCCGACCAGCTGGCGGGGCGTACCGGCTGGACCGTGGTCAACGGCGGCGTGAACGGCAATACCAGCGCCGATGCGCTTAACCGCCTGCCGGCGCTGCTCGATGAGCATGAGCCCGTGCTGGTGCTGGAGTCGCTGGGATATGCCCGTTAGCCGCTGAGGTGTGCCGCCGGTGATGGTGGCGGTTCGCGCAGTGGACGACATTGGGCAACGTGGCCGGCTACGGAGTTTGTTTGGTTGCTAAAATTGGTCAACTATTGCAGTATGGTAGCGCTGGCGAGTTCATGTCGCCGGTGCCCGATTGACGGCAGTGTGCGATGCACGCCGTCAGCCGGTTCGGTGGCTGATGATTTCCGTTCAACTTTTTGGGGAGAATTCGAAATGAAACAGCAATCAGGTTTTATGCGCTGGACCAGCCGTGTGATGATGGTGCTGATGGTGGGTATCGGCATGCCCGCGAGTTCGTTTGCGGGTATGGTCGAAACCGACCAGACGGTGAATCACGCATTGGCTGAACAGGGACGCGCCAGAATCATGGCGCTGGTTGATCGCGATGATGTCCGTGCCCAACTCGAAGCCAAGGGGGTAACCTCCGAACAGGCGAAAGCGCGCGTCAATGCGTTGACCGATGAAGAAGCCTTGCAGGTTTCCGGCAAGCTGGATCAGTTGCCGGCTGGTGGCGAGATCATCGGGGTGATGTTCACGATTTTTATCGTGTTGCTGGTGACCGATATTCTCGGCTTCACCAAGGTATTTTCGTTCACACGTACCGCCAACCGGTAAATCACGGTGGCGAGACCTGTCGCCCGCCTTCTGGCGGGCGTTCTTTTTTTGCTGATCGGCGGCTGCACCGGCACGCTGCAAACCCGGGCCCTGCTGGATAAGCCGGCAGACCAGCTTGCGCGTCGTGCCGAGCTGACCGGCGTCCCCTTCTTTGCGCAGGAAGACTACCAATGCGGCCCGGCGGCGTTGGCGATGGCGCTACGTGCGGCGGGCGTGGCGGCAGATCCGGACGGGTTGAGGCCGGAGGTGTATCTGCCGGAACGTCAGGGCAGCCTTCAGGTCGAGATGCTCGCAACAGCGCGGCGCCATGGTGTCGTCGCATATCAAATGGCGCCCGTGTTGGAGGATCTGCTGGCGGAGGTCGCCGACGGCACACCGGCGGTCGTGTTGCAAAACCTGTCGTTCAACTGGTATCCGGTCTGGCACTACGCTGTCGTGATTGGCTACGACCTTGACCGCGGGGAAGTCATCCTGCGCTCCGGGCGCGAACAGCGCCAGGCACTGCCGATGACCACCTTTGAAAGGACCTGGGCGCGCAGCGGCTATTGGGCCATGCTGGCCTTGCCGCCCGGAAAGATCCCGCGTAGCGCCGAAGATGTATCGTTCGTTGCCGCCGTGAGTGCGCTGGAAAGAACCGGCCAGTGGGAAAGCGCGCGCAGCGCCTACCTCGCCGCCCTGAAACGCTGGCCGGGCAACCTGGCGGCACAGATCGGAACAGGCAACACCGCCTATCGGTTGCGAGACCTTGCGCAAGCGGAAGCGGCTTTCAGGCAGGCCGTCGAGACACACCCGGATTCGGTCGCGGCGCTGAACAACCTGGCGCAAACCCTGTCCGATCTGGGGCGCGATGAAGAAGCGCTGGCCTATGCGCAACGCGCAGCCGATCTGGGCGGGCCGCTCAAGGATATCGCGCAGGCAACGCTGGCGGATATCCGGCAGAAAATGAAACGCTAAGTCAAACAGCCTGCACGGATCATCCGATGCCGGTCAGCGCTGCCAGTTGACGCGCAGCAGATACTCTTGCGGGTTGTAGTGGAAATCCAGCTCACCGTGCCAGGCATGATGCAGCGCCTCGCCGATGCCGCGCGCCAGGTGAATGTCGGTGGTGGTGACCGTGATGCCCTCGGGCGTGCGTTCGATGTTCATGATCCGTTGCAGCGGGTGTTCCGTCTTCTCGCGGGCCTCGTGGTTGCGGATCAGGTTGAGGATCTCGGTTTCGTGCACGTTGACGAAATCGCCGGTGATGTTCACGTAGCCGGCGGGGAATTCGTCGTGCTGGCGATGACAGGCGGGGCAGAGCGTCTCATGCGCCTGCGCCGGTTTTTCGGCCCATTGCCAGCGACCGGACTTGAACACGGCGCCGCAGCCGGGGCAGACGGTCGGCTCGCGCAGCTTGCCCTGCATCTGGTAGGCGTCGTGCACCGTCTCCTGCAGCAGGCGGTCGTGACGGATGGGATGGAAAGCGGTGTTGTCGAGTATGCGCTTCATGATCGGCTCCTTCGAGGTTTGTGATTGCGTTAGAGACTACTTCAACCAGTGTAGCCAGCTTCGTGTGCCGGCACAATCCGATATTCGTCAGGCCGCTACTGTGCGAACAGCAGCGCGTATTGCATGCCTGATGCGATCAGCCAGTAGCGCGCGAACTTCCCAATCGCCATATACAGCGCAGCCTGCCACGGGTTCAGCCGCAGCCAGCCCGCAGCGAGGCACAGCGCGTCGCCGATCAGCGGCACCCATGCCAGCAACAAGGCTGGCGTTCCATATTTGCGTACTTTCTCCACATGCTTGAGCTGCTGCGTCTGCGGCAACAACCAGCCCATGCCGAAGCTGACCATGCCACCCAACGTGTTGCCGAGCGTGGCGACGGCCAACGCGAGCCACATAGATTCCGGGTGGGATTTCAATACGAGGAACAGCACGGCCTCCGAGCCGCCAGGCAGCAGCGTGGCGGCAAGGAAGCTGCTGGTAAAAAGCGTGAGTAGGCTGGCGGATTCAGTCATGCGGTTCGTAGTTCGTAGGTCGGGTTACGCGATGAGGCCGCTAACCCGACCTACGTAGTTCAGGGCGCAATAACCAACGGGCTTGCACCCTGTGCAACTATCGCTTGCGCGGTGCCAGTAGGTCGGTGATGGTGCCTTCCGCCATCTCGGCGGCGAAGCACAGTGTCTCCGACAGCGTCGGGTGCGGGTGGATGGTGAGGCCGAGGTCTTCCATGTCAGCGCCCATTTCCAGCGCCAGCACGCCTTCGGCGATCAGTTCGCCCGCGTTGACGCCGACGATGCCCATGCCGAGGATGCGGCGCGTGGTTGGGTCGAGCAGCACTTTCGTCGCGCCTTCTTCGCGCCCGATGGACAGCGCACGGCCGGAGGCCGCCCACGGGAAGTTGCCTTTCTCGTACTCGATGCCTTGCGCCTTGGCCTGCGTCTCGGTCAGCCCCATCCACGCGATCTCGGGGTCGGTGTAGGCGACGGACGGGATGGTCAGCGGTTCGAAGAACGCCTTGTGCCCGGCGATGTTCTCCGCCGCGACCTTGCCTTCGTGCGATGCCTTGTGCGCCAGCATCGGCTCGCCGACGATGTCGCCGATGGCGTAGATGTGCGGCACGTTGGTGCGCATCTGCTGGTCCACGGTGATGAAGCCGCGTTCGTTGACGCTCAACCCGGCCGCTTCGGCGTTGATCTCGCGTCCGTTCGGACGGCGGCCCACGGCCATCAGCACCTTGTCGTAGAGCTGCGCTTCGGCGGGCGCTTGCTCGCCTTCGAAGCTGACCAGCAGGCCTTCCTGCTTCGCTTCGATCTTGGTCACTTTCGTCTTGAGGTAGATCGCCTCGTAGCGCTTTTCAATGCGCTTGTGCAGCGGGCGCACCAGGTCGCGGTCGGCGCCGGGAATCAGTCCGTCGGCCAGCTCAACTACTGTGATTTTGCTGCCGAGCGCGTCATACACCGTGGCCATCTCCAGCCCGATGATGCCGCCGCCGACGATGAGCATGCGCTGCGGCACATCCTGCAACGCCAGCGCGCCGGAGGAGTCGATGATGCGTTTATCGTCATAGGGGAAGCCGGGGATGCGGGCCACGCTGGAGCCGGCGGCGACGATGGCGCTGTCGAAGCTGATGGTCTTCTCGCCTTCGGCGGTCTGCACCGCGATACTGTTGGGCGAGGTGAACTTGCCCGTGCCCTGTAGCACCTGCACCTTGCGTTGTTTGGCGAGCTGCTTCAAGCCGCCGGTGAGTTTGCTGACCACGCCCTCTTTCCAGCTGCGGATGGCGTCGATGTCGATCTGCGGTTTGGCGAACGTCACGCCGTGCTGCGACACCTCTCCCGCCTCGTTGATGACGCGGGCGACATGCAGCAGCGCCTTGGACGGGATGCAGCCGACGTTGAGACACACGCCGCCGAGCGCCGCATGTTTCTCGATCAGCACTACCTGCTTGCCGAGGTCTGCCGCGCGGAACGCAGCGGTGTAGCCGCCGGGACCGGCACCGAGCACGACGACTTCGGCGTGGATATCTCCTTTGGTAGCCGGAGAAGGAATCCCCCCCGTCCCCCCTTTTGCAAAGGGGGGGGCAGAAAAGTTGGGTTCGCGAGAATCACTTGCCACTGCCGATGCCGATTCTCCCCCCTTTGCAAAAGGGGGGACGGGGGGGATTTGCGCTGCTGCTTCCAGCAGCAAAATCACCGAGCCTTCGCTCACCTTGTCGCCCACCTTGAGCTTGAGTTCTTTCACCACGCCGGCGGCGGGCGAAGGCACGTCCATGGTCGCCTTGTCGGTCTCCAGCGTGATGAGCGCCTGCTCCTTCTCGATACTGTCGCCCGGTTTGACGGCGATTTCGATGACGGCGACATCCTTGAAGTTGCCGATGTCCGGCACTTTGATTTCGACGGTACTCATGTTGTTCTCTCCCTGCGTCATTCCGGCCTGCGCCGGAATGACGGCCTAAACCCTGATCTGCCCGTTGCCGAGCACGATATATTTTTGCGAAGTCAGCCCTTCCAACCCGACCGGGCCGCGCGCGTGGATCTTGTCGGTGGAGATGCCGATCTCGGCGCCGAGGCCGTACTCGAAGCCGTCGGCGAAGCGGGTCGAGGCGTTCACCATCACGCTGGAGGAGTCCACCTCGCGCAGGAAGCGCATCGCCTTGCTGTAGTTCTCCGTGACGATGCTGTCGGTGTGCTGCGAGCCGTAGCTGTCGATGTGCGCGATGGCGGCATCGAGGTCGGCGACCACGCGCACGGCGAGGATGGGCGCGAGATATTCGGTGAGCCAGTCTTCCTCGGTGGCAGCCAGCATCTGCGGCACGATGGCGCGCGCCGTTTCGTCGCCGCGCAGCTCGACATTCTTGTCGAGGTAGATCTTGCACAGCGGCGGCAATACCTGCGCCGCGACGTTCGCGTTCACCAGCAAGGTCTCCATCGCATTGCACACGCCGTAGCGGTGCGTCTTGGCATTGTCGGCGATGCGGATGGCCTTGGCGAGGTCGGCCTCGTCGTCGATATATACATGGCACACGCCATGCAGATGCTTGATGACGGGAATGCGTGCCTCGTTCGAGATGCGCTCGATCAGCCCTTTGCCGCCGCGCGGCACGATCACGTCGACGTAGTCCTTCATCGTGACGAGTTCGCCCACGGCGGCGCGGTCGGTGGTGGCGACCACTTGCACTGCCGTCGCTGGCAGTCCCGCCTCGCGCAAGCCCTGATGCACGCAGGCGGCGATGGCCTGATTGGAATGGATGGCTTCGGAGCCGCCGCGCAGGATGGCGGCGTTGCCGGATTTCATGCACAGCCCGGCGGCATCCGCCGTCACGTTCGGACGCGATTCGTAGATGATGCCGATGACGCCGAGCGGCACACGCATCTTGCCGACCTGGATGCCGGACGGGCGATAACTCATGTCACTGATCTCGCCGATCGGGTCGGGCAGGGCGGCGATCTGGCGCAAGCCTTCGGCCATGCCTTTGATGGTCTTTTCGGTGAGCGTGAGCCGGTCAATGGAAGCCGCGTCGAGGCCGTTGGCCTTCGCGGCACTGACGTCCTTGGCGTTCTCGGCGATGAGCTGCGCGCTGTTGAGCAGGATCGCGGTCGCGATGTTTTCCAGCGCGCGGTTTTTGGCGTTGGTGTCGGCCTGCGCCATCACGCGCGCAGCGGCACGCGCCTGCTGCCCGAGTTGTTGCATATATTGTTTGATGTCTTCCATGGTATTTCCAGCGATACGTGTGGCGCATAGTTTAACGTATCCAACCTGAAAACCGCAGTTCAAGCCACAGAGTTCACAGAGAACACAGAGAAATCGGCGGGGTGATTGATTTTTTCGCCTCATCCAAAAGGTGATTCGTTCACTTGTTCAAACTGCTTGTTTTTACTCTGTGATCTCTGTGTTCTCTGTGGCCAACTGCTTTTTCTAGGGTTACCAGTACGACGTCTTCACCCGATATTCCCCGCCTATCACCAGAAACTCGCCCTCGCCCTTCAGGACGTTGCGCGGCAGCAGGCCGTTGAAATACAGCACCTTTACCAGTGGCACTTGGGCTTCCAGGATGGTGTCGCCGAATTCGTCCGCCCGTTCCCTTGAGGAGGTGAACGACACCACGTTGTTCTGGCGCATGACCATCTCGCGCTTGTCGATGCTGTAAAGACACTGGTGCTCCGCGAAATCGTTCACACCGCGATACAGCGTCAGGTGGCGCTTGCCGTGGTAGGCCATGTGGGTGATGACCCATTGGCAGAACTCGTACAGCAGATCGAGCTGCTGGTTGATGCTGTTGTTGTGGAAGCGGCTCGACATTTTCTCTTCCACATAGGTGATCCAGGGCTGGGACGGATAACGCCCCAGCTTCTCCTTGTGATAGATCGGCAGCAGGCCGAAGCGGCTTTCCGTCCAGCCTTTGAGCACCGCACCTGCCGGGCTGTTGGAATCGAAGCCCCAGCCTTCCAACAGTTTGAGATAGCTGGAATGGAAACGACGCTTGCGCGGCCTGTCCGTTTGTTCCGGCTTGTCGTCCAGCGCGAATACTGCCTCCATGTAGCAGCGGAACACTTCGGCGCATTCTTCCATGTTGGTGGCCTCTGCCAGCATCCGGTACAGGGCGCCGTTCATTTCGCGCACGCCGCTGATGTGCAGCGGCAGCGGGAAATCGTTGAACGCCACGCTGGCCAGCAGCCCGGTCGGCAAGCCGACCAGGTTGGTGCTGTGGCCGTAGGCCGGTAGGTTGTTCGCTGCGTCATCCATGGAGTGCATCTCCCGCAATAACTGTTCCAGATTATGAGGCAGCCGCCATGGATGCAGCATAAGAAGTATTCATCCCAGAAAATCTATTAGCCCCAAACCCCCTCCAGCTCCCCCTTGTCAGGGGGAGAGCCGAGCCAGCTCCTCCCCTGATAAGGGGAGGTTGGGAGGGGTTTGAGCCTTAATGAACAATCCGGATTCATTGCCGTAGATTACAGACAGGTGCTTGCATTTTGTCGCATTTGCGACACAGGCATGCAGACCGTACAGCCTGCCGCAAAGCCAGCATTGACGCTAGTTGCGGGCATGATGCAAAGCGTGGCACGGTGTTTGCGATACTGGTATCAAAGTCGCTTTCGGCTTTGATTCAACCTAACTGTAAAGGAGAACACCATGAGCTTGCGTCAAATAGCTTTCTACGGCAAAGGTGGTATCGGTAAATCGACCACTTCGCAAAACACCCTGGCCGCACTGGCCGAGATGGGGCAAAAAATCCTCATCGTCGGTTGCGACCCCAAGGCCGATTCCACCCGTCTGATTCTTCATGCCAAGGCACAGGATACCGTGCTGTCACTGGCGGCGGAAGCCGGCTCTGTGGAAGATCTGGAAATCGAGGATGTCATTCGGGTGGGCTTTAGCGGCATCCGCTGCGTGGAGTCCGGTGGCCCGGAGCCAGGAGTCGGTTGCGCCGGTCGTGGTGTTATCACCGCCATCAACTTCCTCGAAGAGAATGGCGCTTACGACAATATGGATTACATCTCCTATGACGTGCTGGGCGACGTGGTGTGCGGCGGCTTCGCGATGCCTATTCGCGAAAACAAGGCACAGGAAATCTACATCGTCATGTCCGGCGAGATGATGGCGATGTATGCCGCCAACAATATCGCCAAGGGGATTCTGAAATATGCCAACACCGGCAGCGTACGTCTGGGCGGCCTGGTCTGCAACGAGCGTCAGACCGACCGCGAATACGAGCTGGCGGATGCACTGGCCAAAAAGTTGAATACCACGCTGATCCACTTCGTCCCCCGTGACAACACGGTGCAGCATGCGGAACTGCGCCGCATGACCGTGCTGGAATACGACACGGATTCGAAGCAGGCCGGCGAATATCGCACCCTGGCCAAGAAGATTCATGCCAATGCCGGCAAGGGCACGATCCCGACTCCCATCACCATGGAAGAGCTGGAAGACCTGATGATGGAGTTTGGTGTCATGCAGAAGGACGACGACAGCATCGTCGGCAAGGCCAAGACCGCAGCTTGATCTTAATGTAGGGCGGGTTAGGCAGGAGGCCGTAACCCGCCGAATGATGGCTACAACGAAGGAGTTTATGATGACTACAGACGTCAAAGAGCGGAACCGGAAACTGATTCAGGATGTTCTGGCCGCCTATCCCGAAAAGGCTGCAAAGAAGCGTGTCAAACACCTCAATGTGTATGAGGAAGGCAAGCCCGATTGCGGCGTTAAATCCAACATCAAGTCCCTGCCCGGTGTGATGACCGTGCGCGGCTGCGCCTATGCCGGTTCCAAGGGGGTGGTGTGGGGGCCGATCAAGGACATGGTGCATATCTCCCATGGCCCGGTGGGTTGCGGCCATTATTCCTGGGCTACCCGCCGCAATTACTACAACGGCAACACCGGCGTGGATGCCTTTGGCACCATGCAATTCACTTCCGATTTTCAGGAAAAGGACATCGTGTTCGGCGGCGACAAGAAGCTGGACAAGCTGATTGACGAGATCAACATCCTGTTCCCGCTCTCCAAAGGCATCTCCATCCAGTCGGAATGCCCGATCGGTCTGATCGGCGACGACATCGAGGCGGTGTCGAAGAAGAAGACCAAGGAATGCAACAAGACCATCGTGCCGGTGCGCTGCGAGGGTTTCCGTGGCGTGTCGCAATCGCTCGGCCACCATCTGGCCAACGACATGCTGCGCGACTGGGTGCTGGACAAGCAGGACTACAGCAAGGCCGAGTACGAGACCACGCCTTATGACGTGGTGCTGATGGCCGACTACAACATCGGCGGTGACGCCTGGGCCTCGCGCATCCTGCTGGAAGAGATGGGCCTGCGCGTGGTGTCGCAGGGCACCGGCGACGCTTCGCTGGCGGAGATCGAGCGCATGCCGCGCGCCAAGCTGCTGTTGTTGCACTGCTACCGCTCGATGAACTACATCGCGCGCCACATGGAAGAGAAATACGGCCTGCCCTGGTTCGAGTACAACTTCTTCGGCCCCACCAAGATCGCCGAAAGTTTGCGCGCCATCGCCGAGTTCTTCGACGACACGATCAAGGAGAACGCCGAGAAGGTCATCGCCAAGTACCAGGCACAGCACGACGCCATCGTGACCAAGTACAAACCGCGTCTGCAAGGCAAGAAGGTCATGCTCTACGTCGGCGGCCTGCGTCCGCGCCACGTGGTGGGTGCCTATGAGGATCTGGGCATGGAAGTGGTGGGAGCCGGTTACGAGTTCGGTCACAGCGACGACTACCAGCGCACCACCAAGTACGTGAAGGATTCCACCTTGATCTACGACGACGCGTCTTCGTTCGAGCTGGAGAAGTTTGCCGAGGCGATCAAGCCCGACCTGATGGCTTCCGGCGTGAAGGAGAAGTACGTGTTCCAGAAGATGGGCATCCCGTTCCGCCAGATGCACAGCTGGGACTATTCGGGGCCGTACCACGGCTATGACGGCTTCGCCATCTTCGCGCGCGACATGGACATGGCCATCAACGCGCCGGTGTGGAACATGACCAAGGCACCTTGGAAGTAATTGCAACCCACTGGGCGGTGCAGGCAAGTTGCCCTGTCCGCCCTCAAGGAGAATAGAAATGGCACAAGTAACTGAAAAGATCGTCGATCACACCGAGTTGTTCAAACAACCCGAATACACCGAGATCTTCGAGAGCAAGAAACAATGGGAGAACGGTTCATCCTGCGAGGAGGTGGCAAAGATCGCCGAGTGGACCAAGACCACCGAATATCGCGAGATCAATTTCAAGCGTGAAGCGCTGACCGTCAATCCGGCCAAGGCCTGCCAGCCGCTGGGCGCGGTGTTCGCCGCCGCCGGTTTCGACGGCTGCCTGCCCTATGTGCACGGCTCGCAGGGTTGCGTGGCGTACTTCCGCTCGCACTTCAACCGCCACTTCAAGGAGCCATGCTCGGCGGTGTCCGATTCCATGACCGAAGACGCGGCCGTGTTCGGCGGACTGACCAACATGGTAGACGGGCTGGCCAACAGCTATGCGCTGTACAAGCCGAAGATGATCGCGGTCTCCACCACCTGCATGGCCGAGGTGATCGGCGACGATCTGGATGCGTTCATCAAGACCGCCAAGCAAAAAGGTTCCGTTCCGGAAGACTTTAACGTGCCGTTCGCGCACACCCCGTCCTTCGTTGGCAGCCACATCACCGGCTACGACGCGATGATCAAGGGCGTGCTGACCTGCTTCTGGGAAGGCAAGGAGCGCAAGCCCGATGCCAGCATCAACATCATCGGCGGCTTCGATCCCTACTGTGTCGGCAACAACCGCGAGATCAAGCGCATGCTCGACCTGATGGGCGTGGAGTACCAGTTCATCGGTGACAACTCCGAGGTGTTCGATACCCCCGCCGACGGTGAATTCCGCATGTATGCCGGCGGCACCACACAGGAAGCCGTGAGCAAGGGTTTAAATGCCAAGGCCACCATCCTGATGCAAGGCCATTGCAGCGAAAAGACGGAGGCTTACATCACTTCCAAGGGGCAGGAAGTCGTCACCCTGCACTACCCGGTGGGCATCGCGGCCACCGACAAATTCGTGATGGAAGTGTCGCGCCTGACCGGCAAGCCTATCCCGAAGGAACTGGAAATTGAGCGCGGCCGTCTGGTGGATGCCATGGCCGACTCGCAGGCCTATTTCCACGCCAAGAAGTTCGCCATCTTCGGCGACGCCGACCTGGTGCTGGGCATGACCGAATTTCTGATGGAGCTGGGGGCTGAACCGGTGCATGTCATGTGCAGCCATGCACCCAAGGGGTTTGTCGAAAAGACCACGGCCCTGCTGGCAGCCAACCCCTTCGGTGCCGGCGGCAAAGTCTGGGGCAGCAAGGACCTGTGGCACATGCGCTCGCTGCTGTTCACCGAGCCAGTGGACTTCCTGGTGGGCAACAGCCACGGCAAGTATCTGGAACGCGACACCGGCACTCCGCTGATGCGCATCGGCTTCCCGATCTTCGACAGGCATCATCACCATCGCTTCCCCACCTGGGGCTATCAGGGCGGATTGATAGTGCTGGTAAAAATGCTCGACAAGATATTCGACACGCTGGATGTACAGAGCAAGGATACGTCCAGCTTTGATCTCGTAAGGTAATCAGCAGGCCCAAGGAGCAAGAGTCGCAAGGCTCTTGCTCCCACCATTCACTGACCCCCGTAGGGGCGATTCATGAATCGCCCCTACTAATCTCTACTGGAATCACCATGCCCAACATCACATTTTCATCCCCGGCCATGAAGAAGGACGTGACCGTCTATGCCAAAGCGGGCGACCGTCACACTCTTCTGGCCGTGGCCAAGGAACACAAGGTTCCCCTGCATCACGAATGCGAGAACGGCGAATGCGGCTCCTGCATCGTCGAAGTGATGCCGCTCACCAAGCACAAGACCATGGGCGTCCATCTCACGGAAAAGGAAAAGACCATCCTCGTGCTGAACGGCAAAATCACCAAGGAAGAGCTGGCGAACATGGAGCTCAACGACCTGGCTTCCAAGTATCGGCTCGCCTGCCAGTACATGGTGCTGGATGAGGACATCGTCGTGAAGTTTTGAGACGTTTTCAGTTTGGCAGAAGGCTCGCCTGACGGACTAGCTTTTTTTACGCGGCTGCTCTTTGCAGCCGCCCCAACACCTTGTCCAGCACCGAGCCGCGCGAAACCAGCTCCGTGGCACCGGCAGCCTTGGCGGCATTGAAACCTTCCGCATCCACATGGGGGCCGAAGGCCAGAATGTCGGTAGCGGGATGCTTGGCGCGCAGCCGCTCGATGTGGGCGACTGCATCACGGGCGGTGAGGTCCATCACGATCAGTTCCGGCATCTCCTCGCTGTTTTTCGGCAGCACGGCAGCACCGGCAGCTTTCCACGCGGATTGCAGGCGGGTCTTGGTCATCAGGTCTTCGGCCCAGAGCAGTATTTTCATGCGTTCCTCCGTTTGAATGACAGCCATAATACTTGAGTGAACAGCTCATGAGCGTGGGTGTCATTAAATCAGTGGCTCGGGCAGACATGGAAAAAAGTTTGCGCCGGATCGATAGCTCAATTCGTGGCATTGACTTTGTGTAATCGTTCGACTACGATTTGCACATGTTCTCGATCAAGTGAACCGACGAATTCAATGACTGCCGATATTGCCAAGGCCGTGAAACTTGCGGCGAGAATCGTGGAATAAACCATGGCCAAAAAAATCCGCATTGCCGACTTGCCTGACTTTGATGCTGCCGAGTATCTCGATAGTGAGCAGGCGATTGCCGAGTACCTGACTGTTATTCTGGAAGATAACGACCCGTCTCTGCTGGCCGCGGCCTTGGGTGACATTGCCCGCGCGCGGGGCATGAGCGAGATCGCAAAGGCATCCGGAATTACCCGCGAAGCGCTGTATAAAGCGCTTCGACCCAACGCGCAACCGCGCTTCGACACGATCAGCCGTGTCTGCACGGCGCTGGGCGTAAAGTTGGTGGCGCAACCTGCGCATGCATGACACCTTGTGGCAAAAAAGACCAAGGTGTCGTTGTTTTTGAGGGATGGCTATGCACAATCCACCGCACTCTGGAGCGTTTTTTCAAGAGGTTTACCTGACGCCCAACGAAATCAGTTGCAGGGAAGGTGCTCCCTTGTGGCGGGAGGTTGGAACGTAATTCGAGTTTGAGCCGTTTACTGTTTTGTTCGCGCTGTGACCATAAAGAACCCCGTGACTGAGATCATTCCAGAATCGCATAGACTTGAGCAACGCCTGAGTCATCCGTGTTTCTCTCAACCCACTAACCTTCGCATGAAAGTGTGGCGGTACATGGATATCGCCAAGTTTGTCTGGCTACTGAAAGAGAAACGATTATTTATGTCTCGCCTCGACAGACTGGCCGACCCCTACGAAGGTTCACTCACCGCGAAAACGATCGAGGGGATTGATTTATTTCTCCGGCAGCACGGGTCAAAAGACGGATGGGATGATCTATCCAATAGATATCGGCAGAATCAAGCTACCACTTACGTTTGTTGCTGGCACGCCAATGAACAGGAATCAGAGGCGATGTGGAGGTTGTACTGCGGACATGGAAATGGGATTGCCATCCAGACAACATACGAACATCTGGTGAGTGCTATCGAAAAGGAGTCCGAGGTCTATATCGGTTGCGTTAAGTATATCGACTACGAGCGAGAGTGGTTCCCCGACGCAAACGCTTTTCATCCGGTAATGCATAAACGTCTCGCATTTGCACATGAGCGGGAAGTCAGACTAGTTAGTTCGCCATCGACGTTTCGTGCTCCATCCGCCGAAGCGCCCCCCGAATCGGTTGCAATTCCCTGGGATTCATCCACAAAAGTTGAACTTGTGTACGTGGATCCGTATGCGCCTGAATATTTCTTCGATGCAGTCCAGACAATCGTGGACGTTGTTGAACCGTCACTTGGTTCGAGGCTTGTGTGGTCCCAAATGAAGGCGGCTCCTCTGTTCTAAGATAAAAGGTGCGGCGTCGAGTTGCTTTTGAAGGAAGGTGTCATGAGTGAAGAAAATCAACTTCGGTGCCCTTTGTTGACTTTATCACGTTGCCGATTCAGCCATAGAAAGGTATCCTTCACCGATGCCGCTGACTGACTACCTTCCTGCTGACTTTCTTGACCTCTACGAGGTTCACAACTACCGTCATGCGGCAGAGGTTCTCGCTACGGGTTGCCCGGAAGAGTTCGCAGAGCTGATTGGCGCACTTGGGCAGTTTCGTATCACAACCGCCGACATTCTTGCCAAGGGCGGCAATGAATCGCAGATACCGAAGCGTCTAGCATCCTTGCTTCGCCCGCTACGCTGGTTTGAAACACGCATTCGCGGTGATCTCGTTGTCACCATCGAAACACACACTGATGCCGGTAAGGAGCTTACAGAAACCCGCCTTGACGACTTCATGGATGGGCACAAGGTGGACTTCGTGAAAAATCGTGTCGCCTTTGATCTGGAATGGAACAGCAAAGACCAGACATTTGACCGCGACCTGTACGCCTTTCGAGCATTCCATGAGGCTGGAGTCATCAGCGCCGCTGTTTTGCTGACGCGTAGTGAAGACCTCAATGAGGTTTTCAAAAGCCTCAAGATCATGCCGAAGTACGGCGCGAGCACGACATGGATGGGAAAGCTGCTTTATCGCATGAAAGCTGGTAGAAATGGCGGTTGCCCGGTGCTGGTACTTGGTATCACGCAAAAACTGATTAAGGACTGGCCGCAATGACACCATCACAAGACCTGCTGAAAAAAACTAAAGGTGAACGGTTTGCCACTGTATTGGCTGATCCGCCATGGCAGTTCCAGAACAAAACCGGAAAGGTTGCGCCAGAGCACAAACGCCTGAATCGCTACAGCACTATGGTACTTGAGGATATTTGCGCGCTTCCTGTCGCCAGCGTCTGCGCCGACACCGCCCATCTTTACCTTTGGGTTCCCAATGCTCTGTTGCCAGAAGGCTTGAAGGTGCTGGCAGCGTGGGGATTTCAATACAAAGCTAATCTCATCTGGCACAAGGTGCGCAAGGATGGCGGCCCGGATGGGCGTGGGGTTGGTTTTTACTTCCGCAACACCACTGAGATCATTTTGTTCGGTGTGCGGGGAAAGAATGTCCGAACCCTTGCCCCCGGAAGAAGTCAGGTCAATATCATTCGATCAATGAAGCGCGAACACTCGCGCAAACCAGATGAGCAATATGGAATCATCGAAGCGTGCAGTCCTGGCCCATATCTCGAACTTTTCGGTCGAGGCCCGCGCGAAGGCTGGACGACATGGGGCAATCAAGCTGAGGACTATTCCCCCAATTGGCCTACTTATTCCAATCATTCACAGTCTCATGTTGTTCTTCAAACCTCATAATTTGGTGTTCTAGGGAAACGCTGAATTGTTCGTCATGCCCGCGTAGGCGGGCATCCAGTACACAACAAATAAGCGTCTCCCTAGCGGATGCTGATGCTAGGCAAGTAGCTGCGTACATAGTGCCAGTGAATTCAAACGTTAAACCAAGCTTCCCCATTCGCTGAAAAGCCCCCAACCCGCCCACCGGCGGGTTTTTTCTTGTCCGGTATTTATCTGGCATCAAACCTGCTCAATAGAGCTTGTACCCGGTTTCGGGTGACCACTTTGTAGCAAACCCGACAAATGAGCGCGCTCAAGAAACAAATTGAAATCGTGACCAGCGAGCCGGCCTGTGAGAAGAATCAGGCGAAGTCGGCGGGCGAGCGCAAGAAGGGTTGCGGCAAGCAGCTCACGCCGGGCGCGGGGGCGGGGGGTTGTGCCTTCGACGGCGCCAAGATCGCGCTGCAGCCTATCGTTGATGTCGCGCACATCGTGCATGGGCCTATCGCTTGCGAGGGCAATTCGTGGGATAGCAGACACTCGTTCTCGTCCGGCTCGAACTTGTACCGCACCGGCTTCACCACGGACATGAACGAGTTCGACGTGATCTACGGCGGCGAGAAGCGCCTGTACAAGGCGATCCGCGAAGTGGTCGAGAAGTACGATCCGCCGGCGGTGTTTGTTTATTCCACCTGCGTGTCGGCGATGATCGGCGACGATCTGGACGCGGTGTGCAAGGCGGCGAAGGCGAAGTTCGGTCGTCCGGTGGTGCCTATCAACGTGCCGGGCTTTACCGGCAGCAAGAACCTCGGCGCCAAGCTGGCGGGGGAGGCGCTGCTGGAGCATGTGATCGGCACCGAGGAGCCGGATGATGCCGGCCCCTGCGACATCAACATCATCGCCGAATTCAACGTGGCGGGCGATCTGTGGAATGTGAAGCCGCTGCTGGACAGGCTGGGCATCCGCATCCGCGCCTGCATCACCGGCGATGCGTGTTATCGCGACATCGCCACCGCGCACCGCGCCAAGGCTGCCATGATGGTGTGTTCCAAGGCGATGATCAACGTGGCGCGCAAGATGGACGAGCGCTGGAACATCCCCTATTTCGAGGGCTCCTTCTTCGGCATCTCCGATACCTCCGCCGCGCTGCGCAATATCGCAAGCTTGCTGGTGCAGCAGGGTGCTCCGGCAGACCTGCTGCCGCGCACCGAGGCGCTGATCGCCGAGGAAGAGGCCAAGGTTTGGGCGCGTCTGGAACCCTACAAGGCGCGGGTTGCGGGCAAGCGCGTGCTGATCTTCACCGGCGGGGTGAAGTCCTGGTCCATGCTCGCGGCGCTGAAGGAGATCGGCATGGACATCTTCGGCACCAGCACGCGCAAATCCACCGGCGAGGACAAGGCGCGCATCGCCGAGATCATGGGCACCGACCAACACATGTTCGACGAGCTGCCGCCGCGCGAGATGTACCGCATCCTCAAGGACGCGCAGGCCGACATCATGCTCTCCGGCGGGCGTTCGCAGTTCGTGGCGCTGAAGGCGAAGATGCCCTGGGTGGAAGTGAATCAGGAACGCCACGTCGCCTACGCTGGCTACGACGGCATAGTGACTATGGTGGAAGAGATCGCCAAGTCGCTGGGCTCGCCGATCTGGGAGCAGGTGCGCAAGCCCGCGCCGTGGGAGAGCGAAGAAGGGAGCGCATGTCATGGCGACCGTTGAGCAGATCAAGAAATCCTGCGCGGTGAACCCGCTCAAGATGTCGGCGCCCATCGGCGCGGCGCTGGCTTTCCTCGGCATCGACCGCTGCCTGCCGCTGCTGCACGGCGCGCAGGGTTGCACCGCGTTCGGGCTGGTGCTGTTCGTGCGCCACTTCCGCGAGACCATCCCGCTCCAGACCACCGCCATGAACGAGGTGACCACCATTCTGGGCGGGCTGGAGAACATCGAACAGGCGCTGGTCAACATCCACAAGCGCGCCAATCCGGCGTTGGTGGGCATCGTCTCGACCGGCCTGACGGAAACCAAGGGCGACGACGTGGACGGCTACCTGAAACTGATTCGCGAACGCCATCCCGAATTTGCGGGCATGGAGGTGGTGTATGTCTCCACGCCGGATTTCGTGGGCGGGTTCCAGGACGGCTGGGGCAAGGCGGTGAACGCGATGGTGGGCAGGCTGGCGCAACCGGCGGCGCAGAGGTCGGCAGCGCAGGTCAACATTCTCGCCCCCTGCCACTTCACCCCGGCGGATATCGAAGAGATGCGCGACATGGTGGAAGCCTTCGGGCTGAACCCAATCATCCTGCCCGACCTGTCCGGCTCGCTCGACGGCCATGTGCCAGAGACTTTCCTGCCGCACACGCTGGGCGGCACGAAGGTGGAAGACATCCGGCGCATGGGCGCTTCGTGCATGACGCTGGCTTTCGGCGAACAGATGCGCGCCGCCGCCGAGACATTGCGGCTGAAGTGCGATGTGCCCTGCATCATGTTCGAGCGCACCACCGGGCTGGACGCCACGGACCGTTTGTTGCATGCCTTGGCGCAGATCAGCGGCCAGCCGGTACCTGCGCGCTATCGCCGCCAGCGCAGCCAGTTGCAGGACGCCATGCTGGACGGGCATTTCAATTTCGGCGGCAAGCGCGTGGCAGTCGCCGCCGAGCCGAACCTGCTGCTGGAGCTGACTTCGTTCCTGACCGACATGGGCGCGTCGGTGGACGTGGCAGTGGCGCCGACGGCGTCCAGCGTGCTGGAGACGCTGCCGCTGGAGAACGTCGTGATCGGCGATCTGGAAGATTTCGAGAACCGCGCCGGGAACTGCGACCTGCTGGTGACGCATTCCCACGGACGCCAGGCTGCGGAACGCCTGGGCATACCACTCTACCGCGCCGGCATCCCCACCTTCGACCGGCTCGGCGCGGCGGCGAAGCTCAGCGTGGGCTACCGCGGGATGCGCGCGCTCATCTTCGAGATCGGCAATTTGTTCATCGAGCAGCAGGAACAGCAGCACCACACGCAGCATTTAAGGGAGACATGCCATGAGCCACAGGCGACTTGCGCTTGTCACTGATAACCACCTTGGAGGAAACAGCATGAAAGTCGCATTCACGACCGAGGACATGAAGCACATCGACGCCCATTTCGGCTGGGCCAAGAACATCGTTGTCTATGAAGTTTCGCCCACCGGCTATCAGTTCTTTGAGGCCATCCAGTTCGACGGCGACCTCAAGGAGGACGGCAGCGAGGACAAGCTGCTGCCCAAGATCGACGCCATCCGCGATTGCGCGATTCTTTATGTCGCGGCCATCGGCGGCTCGGCGGCGGCCAAGGTGGTCAACGCCAAAGTGCATCCGATCAAGGCGCTGAACGCCGAGCCCATCACCGAGATGCTCGAGCGTCTGGTGGTAGCGCTCAACGGCACGCCGCCGCCCTGGATCAGGAAGGCGCTGATGAAGGACAAGGAACGCAAATTCGATTTTGAAGAGGAGTCCGAAAATGTCTGAAGCTGCCCTGTTAAGCCCCATCATCAACCCGATGACATCCGTGTTCATCCAGACCCTGATCCGCCAGATCCGCGCCATCGACGGATTCGGCGCATGGGACGGCAAGAGCGATGCCGACCTGCTGGAGCCGTTCATCCTCGACGCGGAGAAGCGCAAGGCGCTGCCGATGATCGACAACCCGGATCCGGATGTGCTGAGCCGGGTAGAGCAGTTCTACAACGCCGTGGCGCTTTCAATCGAAGGCCAGACCGGCGTCATGGTGCAGTCCATGATGAGCATGCATCACGAGGGCTTCGGTCGCATGGTGCTGCTGGGCGGGCGACTGGTGGTAGTGAGCAAGACCCTGCGCGACACGCACCGCTTCGGCTTCGGCAGCCTGGAAAAACTTCAGGCCGAAGGCGAGAAGCTCATCGCCCAGGGCGTGGAGATGATAGGCAAGTTCCCGGAGGTGGCGCGCTATGGCTGAGCAGGACATCGAAGCCATGAGCGGCGACGAGCTGAAAGCCTATGTGAAGAAACTCTCGGCGCAGGCCACCGCGCTGAAGATGGACCTGCACGACTTGGCCGAAGAACTGCCCGGCGGCTGGCAGCGCATCATGGACGTGGCCCAGCAAACCCGGGATGCCTACGCCAACCTCGAAGCGGCCCGCAAGAAGATGACGGCGCAATAGGAGAAATGTGATGACTTTTGCAACGGTGACTTTACCCAACGGCTACCTGTTCACCCCCAAGTTCGTGCAGGAGGTGAACGAGGACAAATGCATCGGCTGCGGCCGCTGCTTCAAGGTGTGCAGCCACGGCGTGCTGCAACTCATGGGCATCAACGATGAGGGCGAACGCGTAGCCTTCGACGAAGATGAGGACGACGAATACGAGAAAAAGGTCATGTCCGTCGCCCAGCCGGGCAACTGCATCGGCTGCGAGGCCTGCGCGCATACCTGCACCAAGAAGGCGTTCAGCCACGCGCCGATGATGGCGGGATGAGAGATAGCGAAATGGATACCGTCTGCTACCAGAACCTGATGTCACGCACCGACCGGCCCGGCGAGACCGCCACGCTGGCTTTGGCTGGCGTGATCGCCGGCGTCTGGCAACGCGAGGTTCCACGAGTTGGCGCGGATTCGCTGGCGCGGCTGTTCCGGCGCTATTTCCCCGGCGTGAAGGTCGAGTCCGCCATCCCCTGCCGTTATGACGCGCTTGCCTGCCATGTATTCCGGGTGGATGAATACGACGATCTGGTCGAGCTGCTGCTGGAACACCGCAGCCGCGCAGACGAGGACGGCGAGTGGCTGGCGCATGCGATCGCCGCCGCCTGCATGGACGACAACCACCTCTGGCAGGACATGGGGCTCCCCGATCGCGCTGACCTGTCGGCTCTGCTGCATGAACACTTCCGCACACTATTCGACAAGAACACCGCCAACATGAAATGGAAGAAGTTCTTTTACAAGCAGTTATGCGCCAGGGCGGAGATCAATATCTGCAAGGCGCCGTCATGCGCCGTGTGCATTGATCACAAGGTGTGTTTCGGGCCGGAGCAATAAGGGTGCTTCTAAAAATCCAAATTTCGTCGCAATACGGCGTTGCTCACAAAAAATTGCTCCTTACATATCGAACATATGCCGCGTCACAATTTTTTGTTCGCGCCTTGTCTTGCTTAGAACTTTGAATTTTTAGAAGCACCCATAAAGTTTTTCAATGTACCACTAACGTCAAAAAGGACTGCATCATGAGCGATTACATCTCTTCCCCATTGGGCAAACTCGAAGGCGCAAGCCACCTTCTTTCACCTGTCTGCAAGGGCCCGACAAAAAAGGCGGGGCGTTTCGGCTTTCGCGGCGAAATCGCCGTGCAGCTGGCGGAAAGCACCGCCGGCGAGATGCGTCCGCCGAAGATGAAGATCGACCAGGTGTTCATGACCTGCGAGGGCGACAAGATCACTTTCTACGCTTCCTTCCTGGACAACGTGGCCGACCTTGCCGAACTGGTGGCGATAATGAAACCCTGGTTGTCTGCCGAAGGTAAGTTCTTCATCTATGCGGGCAACGTGGATCTGCTGAAGAAATACCAGGTGGAGATGGAGGGCGCGACCTTCAATATTCTTCCGCTGGATGAAGGCACCGTTTACAACGAAATACTGGACTTGCTCTATCTGGAAAAAGGCGACCTCAAAAAAGCCAGCATGGAAGAGAAGCTCGACATCCTCACCGATACCGCCAAAGGCTATAAATCCAGTCTGCCTGTTGCCACTTTCGCCAAGGTCGTAGGCGAAATGGGTGCGGTGAAGGTTGCCGAAAACCGTCCGGTGTGACGGCGGAGCCGGTTGGGAGCGCCGACGTCCTCGTCGGCATGGATGGCTGAACGAGCCGACGAGGACGTCGGCGCTCCCATCCAGCATGAAACTTGAGACTCTCTGACCATGTCTGACAGACCCGCACCACTCACCCTGCACGAGCGCATGCTCGGCGCCTACCTCGGGCTGGCCTGCGGCGATGCGCTGGGGGCGACGGTGGAGTTTCTCACCGCGCGCGAGATCAAGGCGCAGTACGGTGTGCACAAGGAGATCATCGGGGGCGGCTGGCTGCGCCTCAAGCCGGGACAGGTCACCGACGATACCCAGATGTCGCTCTACATGGGCCGGGCCATTATGGACTCCGGCGGCTGGGACCTGAAGGCTGCAGCGGATGCTTTCGTGGCATGGCTCAAGACCAAGCCACCGGACGTAGGCAACACCTGCCGGCGCGGCATACGCCGCTACATGCTGAATGGCACGCTGGAAACCGGCTACTCGGACGGCGATGCGGGCAACGGCGCCGCCATGCGCGTGCTGCCGGCGGCCCTGCACACCCGCCTGTTCCCGGATGAGCTGGGGCGCATCACCCTCGAGCAATGCCATCTCACCCATCATCACCCGTTCTCCGACGCGGCCACATTGACCCTGGTGCGCATGCTGCATGCCCTGCTCGCAGGCGGCGGCGTGAAAGCCTGCCGCCCCATCGCCACCGCCCTCGTCGCCGCACACCCCCAGTTCCGTTTCAATCCCTATCCCGGCAGGGCGACGGCCTACATCGTCGATACCATGCAGACGGTGCTGCACCATTTCTTCTACACCGATTCGCTGGAGAGCTGCATCGTCGAATGCGTCAACCGTGGCGACGACGCCGACACCACCGGCGCCATCGCCGGCATGCTGGCCGGCGCCCTCTACGGAGCGAAAGCCATCCCCGAACGCTGGCTGAGAAAGCTCGATCCGCAGGTCGTGCGAGAGATCGGGAAGCAGGCGGATTATTTCGCCGCGCGGGAATGACGGTCGGAAAAAGAAAAAGCAGGAGCGCCGACGAGGACGTCGGCGCTCCCGGAAGGCGGATCAGGCCGAAAGTTGCGAACGGTCGGCCAGCGGGACAGATGTCTTCAGGCACTGGATGTTCTGCTCGGCGAGGAACTTCTGCTCGTTGCGCGTCAGCTCTTCCGGCAGCACCGCGTAGTGCGGGCCGGCGGAGCGCTTCATGATCTGGCGCGCGTAGGCGCGCTGGAGCTGGGTGCGGAAACGGCAGCCGAGGAACAGCAAGCCGCGCTCGGTGCGCAACTGCTGGACGATGGCGGGGATGGGTGTCTGGATGTCGATCTCGGTCAGCACCTCGACGAAATCGGAATCCGAGATGATGAAGTTGCCGCAGGGTTTCACCGCGCCCATCGGTTCGTAGAGCAGCGTCTCCCAGCCGGCGGCTTCTTCCGCGCTCACCGGCTGGCCTTCCGGATCGTAATACTTGAACCAGATGTCGCCTTTGTGCTCGGCCCTGCTCACGCCCTGCGCCAGACCCCAGCGCCTGCCCGATGCTGCCAGCGCGTTGTGCATGGCATCGTCGTACCAGACGTTCACGATGAGGGGCAGGGGCATGGCGGCCAGCCAGTGATGCAGCTCGCCCGGCTGTGCGCCGGGAGCGAAGGCTTCGCGCATGAGCCAGGACAGGGTCTTGCGGTGCTTGAAGTTCTCGATGTACTGCGCCACGGCGGTGAGGTTGCCGCGAATGCGGCTCGGCACCGGCACCTTGGCGGTGAGCCGCGACACCAGCGTCTGCTGGGAAGCGGGCACCGGACCGGCGGGATCGAGCAGGTCGGGGCCGAGATAGGGGATGATGCGGCCTGCCTGGAGTTCTTCGATCAGCGATTCTGGCAGACCATGCATTCACTCACCCCCGAGTTTCTTGGCTTCCACCGTGATGGGCATGTGCGTGTCGTTCGCCATCTCCGGCAGCTCCAGCTTCCAGCCGTTGGCCAACGTTACTTCGCCGCCCCACATGCCGGGCTTGGACATGGCGACGATCTCGGACTCCATATCCTTCTTCGGCACATAGGCCGAGACATTGCCGTTGCGGTCTTTTCTGATCATTACTTTCATGATGTTTCCTCAGGTTCGTTTGATGGGACTGCTTCGAGTTCGCGCGCTTTCATGCCCACGATCACGCCTTGCTCGTAAAAATCCACGCCGTAGATGTAGAACTGTTGCAGGAAGGTGCCGATGGTCTTCACATAGCCCACGTCGCCCTTCCTCACCAGCAGGTCGCCGATCTCCTTGCCGGGATAGGTGCCGTCGTTGCGCACATGCTTGCAGGAGCACACCTTCTGGCCGAACTCGAACCTCGGGTCGCTGGCCAGCTCGATCTCGTCGCTGTCGCGGGCCAGCATGATCAGGCCTTGCAGGTGGCCTTGCGGCCGATGTTCGCGATCGGCACGGCGGCGAACCCGGCGGGTTTGCCATTGCCGCAACCGCAAGCGCCTTGCTGTGCCGGACCGGCGAATATCAGCCCGGTGCTGGCGGCGCTATCGGCGAAATCAATGACATGGCCGCGCAGCATCTCGCAACTGGATTCGGGCAGGTACATGGGCGTGCCCTCCGCATCGAACTCGCGGTCGCCGGCTTGCGGCCCCGCCTCGATGGTGAAGGCTGAGGCATAGCCGGAACAGCCGCCCGGGCTGACCTCCAGGCGGAAACCTCTGCCCGATGGATCGCCGCTGAACTTCACCATGCGCCGCATGAAGTTTGCCGCTCTGGGTGTGATGGTCACGCACATGGCATTCTCCTCAGGCGGCGCGCGGAAAGCGCTCGTCCACCACGCAGGTGTCCGGAATCGGGCAGACCGCGACGCACTGCGGCTCGTCGAAATAGCCCACGCACTCCGTGCATAGATCGCTCAGGATGCGGAACAGGCCGCTCTTCTCCTTGATGGCGTCATTGGGGCACTCGGTCTCGCACACCGAACAGCCGGTGCAGTAGTCTTGAATAATCTTGTAAGCCATGTTTTTTTCTCCTTGGTTAGCGTGAAACAACATTGTGGGAGCCCGGTTTACCGGGCGATTTTTCCATCAACCCGCCATCGCCCGGTAAACCGGGCTCCCACATGCAAGCGCCGTTTATCATCAGGGGTGGCGGCAATTGCAATGACCGTTAGTTTCAGAATCATGCAACCACGCTCTCGCGCCGTTGCATCCGTTCGCGGTAATACCCGATCACCGATGCCTCGATGTATTCGAAGGCATAGCTGTCCACGGCCTCGATGCCCGCCTTGGCCAGATCCTTGCGCGGGCAGTTTCCGATCTTCGCCACGAGCACCGCCTTGCACCCTTGCAGCGCGGGGATGATGGTCTCCATCGCGTCTTCGTCTTCGTAGCCGCCCTGGCAGTAGTGGTCCACGCGGCGCAAACCGATGAAGCGCGCGCCGTCGCCATCGACCTCATAGACCTGGAATTCGGAGGCATGACCGAAGTGTTCGTTGATGCGGCCGCTGCCCTTGCTGGCCACCGCGACGCGGATCGTTTCGCCGCCGCTCGTTGTCGCGGCCAATGCCTGTTCACGCGCTGCCTGCTGGTCGTGGCGCTCCTTCTCGACGAAGGCGCGGTAAGCCTTGCGCGCGGTCGGGTCGTACACCGCCACTTTCTGCGCCACCTGTTCCGGCGTGAACTCCGCGCTACGATCTTCGCCCAGCATGCCCACCGCATCGGCGCGGCACTGGCGGCAGTGGCGCATCAGGTTGGCGCCGCCGTCGCACTGCTCCTGCAACGCTTGCAGTTCCTGCGGGGTCGGGCCGCGCTGGCCGGTCAGGCCGAAATGCGTGCCGTGGGCGGGATCGGAGATGAGCGGCATGATGTTGTGCAGGAACGCGCCTTTCTCCTTCACCACGCGGTTCACCTCTACCAGATGCTTGTCGTTGATACCGGGGATCATCACCGAGTTGATCTTCACCAGCACGCCGCGCGCCACCAGCATCTCCAGCCCGAGCATCTGGCGCTCATGCAGGATGCGCGCCGCTTCCACGCCGGTGTGGCGCTTGTGGTCATGGAATATCCACGGGTAAATCTTCGCACCGATCTCCGGGTCCACCATGTTGATGGTGATGGTCACATGATCCACCCCGAGGTCGGCGATGCGATCGGCGTGATCGGGCAGCGCCAGACCGTTGGTGGACAGGCACAGCTTCACGTCGGGCACCTGGGCGCGGATCAGCTCGAAGGTGCGGAAGGTCTTCTCCGGCTGCGCCAGCGCATCGCCGGGACCCGCGATGCCCACCACCGACAACTGGGGAATCTCGGCGGCGACGGCGAGCACTTGCTCCAGCCCCTGCTCCGGCGTGAGCTTGCGGCTCACCACACCGGGGCGGCTCTCGTTGGAACAATCGAACTTGCGGTTGCAGTAATGGCACTGGATGTTGCAGGCCGGCGCCACCGCCACATGCATGCGCGCGAAATGGTGATGCGCCTCCTCGCTGTAGCAGGGATGATCCTTCACCTTCTCCCAGATGTGATCGGGCATGTCGGCGGGGCGCGATCCCGCGCCGCAACTCCCCTTGGCCTTGCTGCCGCAGGAAGATGGCGCCCGTCCTTGGGACACGAGCGGGATGATTCTGGCTTGCTTGAGTTGGCTGTGCGATTGCATGGGCGTTCTCCGTTTGAACTCTCTATTGCAACGCCCGTGCCAGCGATGAAGCTATCTGTGTTTTTATATTGCTTTCATTATGTTGCGAAGCATCGCAAGTTCCAAATGGGCGTGTCGCATCAGCAACACATACGAGAAGCGGATGAACACCATGTCGGATATCCGACATTGCAGCCGAATATTTGTGAGTCAGCATCGCACACAAAAAGCCCCCGAAGCGGGGGCAAAGAGGAGGAGGGGCAACAGGGGAAAATCGTCAGAGCCGCTTGATCTCGATGCCGTACTTGCGCAGAGCGTAGCCCATCTGGCGCGGGGTGAGGTTGAGGAGGCGCGCGGCTTTGGCCTGTACCCAGCCGCATCGCTCCATGGCGTGGATGAGTTGGTCGCGTTCGGTGCCGGAGCCGTCTTCCGGCATTGATTCTTCCGGTGGCAGATCGGCGTCATGATCCTTCAGGGGAATCGCGGGCGGCGCGGGCACCGGCTCGCCGGGGTGGCTGCGGACCGGCACGTTGATGACGGCTTTCTCCGACAGCACGCTGGCGAAGCATTGCCCCTTCTGGCAGCGCATGTCGATATTGCGGATCAGGTTGCCGTGGGTCATGGTCGCGGCGCGCTCGATGCAGTTTTCCAGTTCGCGCACGTTGCCGGGCCAGTTGCAGCGGGTGAAGATATCCATGGCTTCCGGGCTGACGGCGAGCTTGCGCTTGTTGTCCTTGTTGAAGCGTCCGATGAAGTAGTCCACCAGCGCGGGGATGTCTTCGCGCCGATCACGCAGCGGCGGCAGGAAGATGGTCACCACGTTGATGCGGTAATACAGGTCGGCGCGGAAGTCGCCTTTCTTGACCATGTCTTCCAGGTTGCGGTTGGTGGCGGCCACCAGGCGCACGTCCACCTTGATGGTCTTACTGCCGCCCACGCGCTCGAACTCGCGCTCTTGCAGCACGCGCAGCAGTTTGGCCTGGAAGCCCGGCGAGATGTCGCCGATCTCGTCCAGGAACAGGGTACCGCCGTTGGCCAGTTCGAAGCGTCCCTTGCGCTCGCCGGTGGCGCCGGTGAAGGAGCCTTTCTCGTGGCCGAACAGTTCGGATTCCAGCAGGGATTCCGGCAGGGCGGCGCAGTTGAGCTTCACGAACGGGCCGTCCTTGCGGTTGCCGAGGAAGTGGATGGCGCGCGCGATGGCTTCCTTGCCGGTGCCCGATTCGCCGCGGATCAGGACGGTGGAGCGCGCCGGGGCGACCTGATGCACGTCGGCGAAGACTTCCTGCATGCGCTTGGAGCGACCGATGACGTTGTCGATGGAGAATTTCCCCGCCAGTTCGCGCTTGAGGTGCGAGCGTTCGCTGAGCAACTGGTTGCGCTCGTCGATCACCGCGCGGTGCAGCTTCACGGTCTGGCCGATGAGGTTGGCCACCATGGACAGGAACAGCACGTCGCGCTGGAAATCGAGGGGATGCTTTTCGCCCTTGCGGTCCACGCTGAGCACGCCGATGCAGTTGCGTCCCACCTTGATGGGCACGCCGATGAAGGAGACGATCTGCCCTTCGACCGCGCGACGCACGCCGGTGCGGTTGAGGAACAGCGGTTCCAGGCTCACATCGGGGACGACGGCGGGTACGCCGGTGCTGCAAATGCGTCCGGTGACGCCTTCGCCGGGCTTGATCCGACCGCGCGAGATCTCCTCGCCGCTGAGACCAATCGCGGCCACGACCGTCAGTTGCCCATCCTCCTGCCGCAGCCAGACGGTGTTGCGGCACATCTGGAGATAGGAGGAGAGGATGTTGAGGACGCCGCGCAGCGTCTTGTCCATGTCGAGGGATGAGTTCAGCACCTTGCTGATCTCGTAGATCGCGGTCAGCTCGATCTTGTAGTAATCGCGGATTTCATCGGCAAGCTTGGTCATGCCGGTGATGACGCAAGAAGCAAGCCATGTTCGCCTTGAGTTGCGGACGAGCGTGGTTTCAGGGGGAATCAGGGATGGGTTAAAGCAGATTGCGCCATACCGCGCTTCCTGACATGCGCACCGAATGAGTGCGCCATGTCACGGTCTGGTGCATTTTCAAGCATTCAGCCGCTGTATTTTCACCGGATGAATACCGGCTGCTTTCTGCAACACCTTGAACACTTTTTCCGTCAGGGCGTCGGAGCGGACAAAATCCTCATAGGCCTTGAGCAGGCACTCGTGATAGGCGGCGCGCATCTCGTCGTCGCACAAGGCATCCAGACCCGGCCTCCGGCTCACATAGTCGTGAAAGCGCTTGAGGATGTGCAGGCGATTCACGTTGAGCACATGCTGTTCGTAAGCGATGCCGAAGTAGTCCATGAACTCTTCGGCGGAGGAGAGATTTTTCAGGTTGCTGGCCAGTGTGCTCATGATTCGTGTCCTTTACATTATTCTGCCGGAGAGCACCGTTGCTTCCGTGTACAGATGTTGCAGATCGCTACCCGTGGGCTGGCGCTTTCCCAGAATGGAAAATTGCCGGACGCTGGCCAGCAGGAGATGGGCGGTAAAATCATCCAGCGCGATGCCCAGCTCGGCGTAGGCGTGCTTGACCGCAGCGGTACCGGAATGCTTGCCCAGGATGATGCAGTGTTCGCGCCCCACCTCTTCGGGATCGAAGCTCTGGTAATTACGCTTGTCCTTCAGCAGGCCGTCCACGTGGATGCCCGACTCATGGGCGAATACCGCCGCGCCGACGATGCTCTTGTTGGCGGCCACCGGACGACCGGAGGCCGCCGCCACCAGATGCGAGACGGACGGGAACTGGTGGGTGTCGATGCCGGTGTCGATGCCGCAGGCATGGCGCAAGGCCATGACGGACTCTTCCAGCGGCGCATTTCCGGCACGCTCGCCCAGGCCGTTGACCGTGGTGTTGATATGGCTCGCTCCGGCGCGCACCGCCGCCAGCGTGTTGGCGGTGGCCAAGCCGAGGTCGTTGTGGGCGTGCATCTCGATCTCGAGGTCGGTCGCCTGCACCAGACGCTTGATGATCTCGTAGGTGCCGAACGGCTCCAGTATTCCCAGCGTGTCGGCGAAGCGGAAGCGCGTCGCTCCGGCCTCGGCGGCGCGATCCAGCACTTGCAGCAGGAATTCGACATCGGCGCGCGAGGCATCCTCGCCACCGAGGCTCACGCTGGCGCCGCTGTCAACGACTTGCCGCACCAAGCGGCTGATGGCGTCCAGTATCCAGCGACGGTCGCGCCCCAACTTTCTGGCGATCTGCAAGTCGGAGACCGGGATGGAGAGATGCACCCTTTCCACGCCGCAGGACAGGGTGGCATCCAGGTCCGCTTCGCACAGGCGTCCCCAGACGATGAGGCGGCTGGGCAGCCTCATATCTGCCATGGCGCGGATGATCTCGCATTCTTCGGCGCCCATGGCGGGGATGCCCACCTCCAGCTCGGGCACACCGGCATGGGACAGCGCCCGGGCGATGGCCAGTTTTTCTTCTGCGGTGAAGGCGACCCCGGCGGTCTGTTCGCCGTCGCGCAGGGTGGTGTCGTTGATGATGATGTTCGGTCTGGTATCCATATCTGGCTCCTGTTGACAGATATGCATAGAGAGAATCGTGCCAGAGTTATTTATGCAATGAAAACATAACGATATTATTTCTCCGTGGAGGCGCGCCTGGAAGGCAGGCTAGCATTTGTCGTCTTTCCTACAAACATTTTGAGAGGTAAGGTTCAAGGCCGGCATCCCTCATCGGTTAGAATGCGCGCCTTCATCGAGAGAGCCGGGTATGTCCGATATTCTTAACAAGATCCTCGCGGTCAAGGCGCAGGAAGTCGCCGCCGCGCTGTCCGCCAAGCCGCTGCCCGCACTGCGCGCCGAGGCGGAGCAGGCGGGCCCGGTGCGCGATTTCGTCGGTGCGGTGCGCGCCAGGATCGCCGCAGGCCAGACGGCGGTGATCGCCGAGATCAAGAAGGCCAGCCCGAGCAAGGGCGTGATCCGCGCGGATTTCCGTCCGGGTGAGATCGCCGCCAGTTATGCGCGACACGGTGCGGCCTGTCTTTCGGTATTAACCGATGAGCAGTTCTTCCAAGGCAGCGCGGAATACCTGAAACAGGCACGCGCGGCCTGCGAACTGCCGGTGCTGCGCAAGGATTTCATCATCGACGAATACCAGATCTGGCAGGCGCGCGCGATGGGCGCAGATGCCATTCTGCTGATTGCGGCGGCGCTGAAATTGAGCCAGTTGAGGGCATTCGAGAAACTGGCGCACAAACTTGGCATGGCGGTGCTGGTGGAGGTGCACAATGCAAGGGAGCTGAAGAACGCCCTGCAGCTCGCCACGCCCCTGATCGGCATCAACAACCGCAACCTGCGCAGTTTCGAGGTCAGCCTGCAAACCACGCTCGATCTGTTGCCGCGTGTCGCCGCATCAGAAAAGGGCGAGGAGCGCATCGTGGTCACCGAAAGCGGCATCTTCAGCGCGGAGGATGTGAAGCTGATGCGCAGTCACCACGTGAACGCGTTTCTGGTGGGCGAGGCGTTCATGCGCGCCGCCGACCCCGGCGTGGAACTGGCTGCGGTATTCGCTTGAGGAGAAGATCATGCTGAATCTGGATCGTTTGATCATCGAATTCGACAAGGGGTTGCGTACCCTGTTCAGCCGCGCGCACAGCGCGCGTCCGCATCCCGATGCGGCGCTGCCCGATGCGCCCATGGACGAAGCGGAGAGACGGCATGCCGCCGGCCTGATGCGCGTCAATCACAGCGGCGAGATCTGCGCGCAGGCGCTGTACCAGGGGCAGGCGCTGACGGCGCGTGATCCGGCAGTGCAGCTAAAGTTGTCGCAGGCCGCGCAGGAAGAGACCGAGCATCTGGCCTGGACCTCGAAGCGCGTGCACGAACTGGGCGGCCACCTGAGCCTGCTCAATCCGCTCTGGTACACCGGCTCGTTGACGCTGGGCGCGCTCGCCGGATCGCTGGGCGACAAGTGGAACCTTGGCTTCCTTGCCGAGACCGAGCATCAGGTCGGCGGGCATCTGCAAAGCCATTTGGAGAAACTGCCGCCGCAGGATGCGAAGAGCCGCGCGATCGTGCAGCAGATGTACACGGATGAGACGCAGCACTCGGAGATGGCGAAACGGATGGGCGGCGCCGAATTGCCCGCGCCGGTGAAACAGGTTATGCGCCTG
The DNA here is from genome assembly GCA_001801105.1 of Gallionellales bacterium GWA2_60_18. The sequence continues at coordinate 97,240 of MGWS01000033.1, read as the reverse complement.
ACTGCGAAGATACTGACGCAGACCGCTTACCGGATTTGAGGGCGCTTCTAAAAATCCAAATTTTAGTTTCGACACAACCTAAAGGTTAGTCTTCACTGAAACTACGTTTTGTCGCAATACGGCGTTGCTCACAAAAATTACTCCTTACATATCATATATATGCCGCGTCGTAATTTTTTGCTCGCGCCTTGTCTTGCTTAGAGCTTTGAATTTTTAGAAGCGTCCTTGAGGTGTGGGTGATTCTGCCTTACTCGCTCTCCATCCCTATTCCTGTATCACTTCGAAATCATGCGTCATCTTGGCGGTCGCGCCGAGCATGATGGAGGCGGAACAGTATTTCTCTGCGGACAGCTTGATGGCCTTTTCGACCGCTTCCGGCTTGATGTCCTTGCCGGTCACGACGAAATGCAGGTGGATATTCGTGAACACCTTGGGATCGGTCTCGGCGCGCTCCGCTTCCAGTTCGACATAGCAGTCCGAAACGTCCTGACGACCCTTTTTTAGGATGGAGATCACGTCGAAGCTGGTGCAGCCGCCGGCGCCGAGCAGCAGCATCTCCATCGGACGCGGCCCGAGGTTGCGTCCGCCGACGGCAGGTGCGCCGTCCATCAATACGGCGTGACCGCTCTCGGTCTCGCCCAGGAAAGAAACCTGTTCCACCCATTTGACGCGTGCTTTCATGTTGTTCCTCGGCTGTTTAAATATTAGAGAACACTGATTTTACACGATACCAAATCAACCCGATCACCTCGTGGACGAAGATCGTGCTGCCATGCAATGCCCCTGCGCTTGGCATGAAGGCGAATATGTCGGTCCGGTAGCGCGTGTTGAAGGCGGTCGGCGCCTCGACCACCTCGAAGCCGGCGCGGCGGAACACGTCGGCGGCACGCGGCATGTGCCAGGCGTGGGTGACCAGATAGATATTTTTGATGCCATGCTGTTGCAATGTCTGGAAGGAGAAGCGCGCATTTTCGAAGGTGTTGTCGGAGTCGCCTTCCGTCCAGCGCGCCAGCACGCGAAAATCCTCCTGCAATGCCGCGCGCATCTGTTGCGCCTCGGAAACACTGTTGCCCAGCGGCCTGCCGCCGGTGACGAGGATGGGCTTGCCGGTCTCGCGGTGCAGCCTGGCTCCGTAACGCAGGCGCACCAGCGCGGCTTCACTGATGGTGTCCTGCCCCGCATATTCCGGTGCGTTGAAATAAGTACCGCCGCCGAGGATCACGATGGCGTCCGCCTGCTGGTGTTCGGTATCCAGTGCCTGGGTGCGCGCTTCCAGCAGGTGCAGCGCGCCATCGGAAACATAGGGTGTGGAGGCGAGCCACAGCAGGGCGAAAGCGCCGAGTAGCACCGGCCATGCGGCCTTGCGGCGGCGACGCAGCAGCAGGAAACCCAGCCCGAACAGCAGCAACAGGCTGAGCGGCGGCAGCAGGAAGGCGGCGATGAAGTTGGTGACGAACCAGGACATGATGGGCAGGCGGGAACGCGAACGGGCGCTATCTTACATCGGCAAGATGGCGTGCTGCCAAAATAGCGTTTGACAGCGGCGCGCCGGCTGCCATAAAATGCGCGCCCTTCGAGGTTTGCTTATTGATTTTTTAGGAATAGTGGCTATGAAAACATTCTCCGCCAAGGCTCAGGAAGTCCAGCACGACTGGCTTCTGGTTGACGCCGCAGATCAAGTGCTGGGCCGTCTGGCCGCACAGATCGCCGCGCGTCTGCGCGGCAAGCACAAGGCGATCTACACGCCGCACGTGGATACCGGCGATTTCGTCGTGGTGGTCAACGCCGACAAGCTGCGCGTGACCGGCAACAAGGCGGAAGACAAGCTGTACCATCGCCACACCACTTATCCGGGCGGCCTGTACACCACCAATTTCACCAAGCTGCAACAGCGTCATCCGCAGCGCGTGCTGGAAAAGGCCGTCAAGGGCATGCTGCCCAAGGGCCCGCTGGGCTATGCGATGTTGCGCAAGATGAAGGTATATGCTGGTGCGACGCATCCGCATGAAGCGCAGCAGCCGAAACCCGTCAATCTGTTGAAGGCATAATCATGAGCGTGAATTACAACTACGGAACCGGTCGCCGCAAGAGTGCGGTGGCGCGTGTGTTCATCAAGCCGGGCAAGGGCAGCATCGTGGTGAACGACAAGCCGGTGGATGAGTTCTTCTCCCGCGAGACTGGCCGCATGATCGTGCGCCAGCCGCTGACGCTGACCGAGACCCTGAGCAAGTTCGACATCATGGTGAACGTCACCGGTGGCGGCGAAGCAGGCCAGGCCGGTGCGGTGCGCCACGGCATCACCCGCGCGCTGATCGATTACAACGCCGAGTTCAAGCCGGTGCTGAAGCATGCCGGTCTGGTGACCCGCGATGCGCGCGAAGTCGAACGCAAGAAGGTCGGTCTGCGCAAGGCGCGTCGCAGGAAGCAGTTCTCCAAGCGTTAAGCGCTGCTGTCGTATCATGCAAAAGCCGCCTTCAGGCGGCTTTTGCTTTGGAGTTGAGGTATCATTCGGGACGCTTTTCGGCAGGGCGTTCTTCAGGAAAGACAGCACATGATCAAAGTTGGCATCGTAGGCGGCACAGGCTATACCGGCGTGGAACTGTTGCGCTTGCTGGCGGCGCACCCGCAGGTCGAGTTGCGGGTGATCACGTCGCGTGCCGATGCGGGTACCCTGGTCAGCCAGATGTTCCCCAGCCTACGCGGCTATGTGGGCCTGCCGTTCACCCATCCCGACGAAGCCGGGTTGGAACAATGCGACCTCGTGTTCTTCGCCACCCCGAACGGCATAGCCATGCAACAGGCACGCGCGTTGCTGGATGCGGGCGTCAGGGTGATCGACCTGGCTGCGGATTTTCGCATCAGTGATGTGGCGGAATGGGAAAAATGGTACGGCATGACGCATGCCTGTCCGGATCTGGTGGCCGAGGCGATATATGGCCTGCCGGAAGTCAATCGCGAACAGATACGCGCGGCGCGCCTGGTCGCCAATCCCGGCTGCTATCCGACCGCGGTGCAGCTGGGTTTCATCCCGCTGCTGGAAGCGGGCGTGATCGAGCCGGGCAGCCTGATCGCCGATGCCAAGTCCGGCGTCTCCGGCGCCGGGCGCAAGGCCGAGGTGCATACCCTGTTCCCGGAAGCGGCGGACAACTTCAAGGCCTACGGCGTACCGGGGCATCGCCATCTACCCGAGATCAGACAAGGCCTGGCGCGCGTGAAGAACAGTCCGGTCGGGCTGACCTTCGTGCCGCACCTGACGCCGATGATACGCGGCATCCATGCCACGCTGTATGGCAGGCTGAGTCGCGACGTTGACTTGCAGGCGCTGTTCGAACAGCGTTATGCGGATGAGCCGTTCGTGGACGTGATGCCAGCCGGTAGCCATCCCGAGACGCGCTCGGTGCGCGGCGCGAACCATTGCCGTATCGCGGTGCACCGGCCGCAGGGCGGCGACACCGTGGTGGTGCTGTCGGTGATCGACAATCTGGTCAAGGGTGCGGCGGGACAGGCGGTGCAGAACATGAACATCATGTTCGGGCTGGCCGAGACCGATGCCCTGAATAATGTTCCCTTGCTCCCATGATGATGTGGCGGCGCGTCAAACGCAGTTTCAGCATCTCGGCGCCGAGGTTGTCGGTGCGGCCGCACATGCCGTGGTATCTGCGCTGGGGGCTGGTGTTGCCGTTCGTGCTCGCGGCGCTGGGGCTGGCATGGTGGGCCTACGGCAGCGGCTTGGAGCTGGCCGGGTTCCACCGCGGGCAAACCGAGGAGGAATTGGCACGGTTGCATGAACAGGTCATCAAGCTGGAAGCGGAGAACGCGGAACTGGGCAAACAGATTCCGCAATTCGAGCGCCAGATACAGATCGAGCGCGCCAGCAACCAGGAGACGGCCAAGCAGTTGAAAGGTTTGGCGGACGAGAACGCGCGCCTCCAGGAAGATCTGGCATTCTTCCAGAATCTCACCGCGATGCACGGCAAGGAGGGTGAGCTGACCCTGCACCGCACGAGACTGGAGCACGACCAGATGCCGGGCGAGTACCGCTTGCGCATGTTGCTGGTGCAGAGCGGGCAGCGCGTCAAGGAGTTCGCGGGTAATTACCAGCTGGTCGCCACCATGTTCGAGAACGGGATGCGGACCACGCGGGTATTCCCGCAGGAACTGTCCGGGAATGCCCAATTTCAGCTCAATTTCAAGTATTATCAGCGCGTCGAGCAGAGCATACAGCTGCCGCCCGAGGTGCGCCTCGAGAATGTGCAGGTGCGTGTGTACCAGCAAGGTGTGGCCGAGCCGAAAGTGCGGCAAAACGTGATCCCGTCATAAAACCGAAGGAGCAGGCCATGTTCAGCAAGAAACCCAGCAAGCCGCAAAACCGCATCGATTCGCTGATCGGCGTAGGGACGACCATCGATGGCGATGTGAGTTTCAGTGGCGGCATGCGTATCGACGGGCAGGTCAACGGTAATGTCGTCGCCGTGCAAGGCAAACCCAGCACGCTGGTGTTGAGCGAACACGCCAGCGTGCACGGCGAAGTGAGCGTCACCCATCTGGTAGTCAACGGCGCGATCAACGGTTCGGTATCGTCCAGCGAATATCTGGAACTGCAAGCCAAAGCCAAGGTCAATGGCGATGTGCACTACAGCACGCTGGAGATCCAGCTCGGCGCCATCGTCGAAGGGCGCCTGATCCACGGCAGCGAGGCGGCGCAGGACAAGGTGGTGGCGTTCAAGCTGAACAGCGGCGAATAATTCAATAAGGAGAAAGACATGAATGCAGCAACTGAAACAACTACAGCGGCAGACCCGCTGATCTTCACCGACAACGCGGTCAACAAGGTCAGGCAACTGATCGAGGAGGAAGGCAACGCCGACCTCAAGCTGCGCGTGTTCGTCAGCGGCGGCGGCTGTTCCGGCTTCCAGTACGGCTTCACCTTCGACGAAGTATGCAACGAAGATGATACCGTGATGAGCAAGAACGGCGTGCAACTGCTGATCGATCCGATGAGCTTCCAGTATCTGGTCGGTGCGGAGATCGACTATCAGGAAGGGCTGGAAGGTTCGCAGTTCGTCATCAAGAACCCGAATGCCACCACTACCTGCGGTTGCGGCTCGTCGTTCTCGGTATAAACGAAGCTGTCATGTCAGAAAGAACGGGGCGCGGATGCGCCCCGTTCTTTTTGTGGGATTTTGTTTATGCGGGATGAATGGCGCCGAGCACGCATGAGTGGCGCGCACCGGTGACGGCGGGCAGGTTGGCAGGCCTGCCGTGCAGGGCCTGTTGCGCCAGCCAGGCGAAGGCGAGGGCTTCCAGATAATCGCTGTCCACGCCGAGCGCTTCGGTCGTCTGCACGCTACAGCCGGGCAGCAGCGCAGCGAACCGCTCGCGCAGGGTCGTGTTGCGTGCGCCGCCGCCGCACAGATAGATTTCCGCCGCACCGCCGCAATGCCGGCGGATGGCTTGCGCGATGGTGACGCAGGTCAGCTCCAGCAGGGTGGCCTGCACGTCTTGCGCCGCTTCGTCGCCCTGCAGCCTGTTTTCCAGCCACGTCATGTTGAACAGGTCGCGCCCGCTGCTCTTGGGCGGCGGCAGGGCAAAGAACGGTTCGGCGAGCATGCGCTCCAGCAATGCCGGCAGCGCCTTGCCGGATGCCGCCCATGCGCCATCCGCATCGAAGGGCTTGCCGGTATGCCGTTCGCACCATGCATCCAGCAGCAGGTTGCCCGGGCCGCAATCGAAGCCCAAGGTGACGGCATGCGGTGCCAAGTCGGTCAGGTTGCTGATGCCGCCGATGTTGACGACGACACGATGGATGGCGGGATGGCGGAACACATGGTCGTGAAACGCTGGTACCAGCGGTGCACCCTGCCCGCCGGCGGCGATGTCGCGGCTGCGGAAGTCGCTGACCACGGCGATGCCGCTCAGTTCGGCGAGCAACGCGGCGTTGCCGATCTGCAGGGTATAGCCGTGTTCCGGGCAATGGCGGATGGTCTGGCCGTGACAGCCGATAGCGCGGACCCTTGTTGCGGCGATGCCGGTCTGTCCCAGCAGCGGCGCGATCGCCGCGGCATACAGTTGCGCCAGCCGGTTGCCGGCGAGCTGCGCGCGGTGCAGTTCGTTATCGCCGCGCTGGTGCAGCGCCAGCAGGTCACGTCTCAATGCCGCATCGAAGGGCAGGTAATGCCGGGCGAGCAATACGGGTTGTGGGGGGGAGAGGTCGGCGAGGACGGCATCGACGCCATCCAGGCTGGTGCCGGACATCAAACCTGCGTACAGCTCGGCCGGATGTGCGGGAGTCTCCACTGCCCGGTCAGTCGAGCAAGGCGAGATTGGTGTTGCGTAGCAGTTCCAGGCGCGCGATGAGATCGCTTGCAGCGGACTGGAATGCAGCCCGGTCTGCGCTGGCAACCGGAGAAGCGTCCGGCAGGGCGATGCGCAGCGGGTCGCGCTGCTGGCCGTCCACCTTGAATTCGTAGTGCAGGTGCGGGCCGCTGGCCAAGCCGGTCATGCCGACATAGCCGATCACCTCGCCCTGCGTCACGCGCCGGCCCTTGTGCAATCCTCGGGCAAAAGCGGACAGATGGCCGTATACCGTGGTGAAGCGCCCCTGATGGTTGATCATGATGACGTTGCCGTAGCCGCCCTGCCTGCCGACCAGCGCCACTGTGCCGTCGGCGGTCGCCTTGACCCGGGTGCCGCTCGCGGCGGCGAAGTCCACGCCCTTGTGGGAGCGCCACTTGTTCAGCACCGGATGGAAGCGCGAACGGGTGAAGCCGGAACTCACGCGCGAGAATTCGATGGGCGAGCGCAGGAACGCCTTGCGCACACTCTTGCCTTCCGGGGTGTAGTAATCGCCGCGCTGCGCGCCGTTCTCGAAATACACGGCGCGGTAAGTGTGGCCCTGGTTGACGAATTCGGCGGCCTGGATGCGCCCGGTGCGCAATGGTGCGCCGTTGCTGTAGAGCGTTTCATAGACCACGGTGAAGCGGTCGCCCTTGCGCAGGTCGTGGTGGAAATCGATGTCGCCGCCGAACAGTTCGGCCAGCTGGTTGGCGACGGCATCCGGGATGCCGGCGGCATCGGTCGCGCCGTACAGGCTGCTGGTGATCTCGGCGGAACGCGCGGCCAAGCGGGTCTCCAGCAGCGCGGGCATGGTATTGGCGGAAAAAACGTCCTGCTGTTTTTCGATGACGGTCTGCGCGCCATCCTTGTCCGGGTAGCGCAGCGAAACGAGGTTGCCGGCGGCATCGGTCTCGGCTTGCACTTCGCGCCCCGGTGCCAGGCTGCGGAAAGAGGCGGCATCGGCGGCTGTGCGCAGCCATGCGCTGGCGGAGGCGTCTTCGACATTCAGTCGGCGCAGCAGATCGTCCGCCGTATCGCCGCGCTGCACCTGCTCGCTGTGCCAGAAAGTCGCTTGCGGCGTGGCGACGGGCAAGGGTCTCGCCAGTGCGATTTCCTCGATGGCGACATTGGCGGCGGGCAGGCCGAGATCATCCTGCGACACCAGCCCGAAAGCCGTCACCACGCCCAGCAACGGCAGGGTGGACAGGGTGACGAACCAGCGCAGTTTTTTTCTGTGTTCCGACATTTTGCGTTATTGGCCGGGCGGATTCTGGGTTAACATTCGCGCCTCCTTGGGTTGCCTTGGAATATCGGCAATTCCTTGTTATTGATTGCCGTGCACTTTACCAGAAAGGCCTGTTCCCTCAAACCCGGTCTGACGGATGGAGCGAGGCATGGGCGAATGGCATGACCCGGCCGACCGATGGATCGAAACCGGGTATGAACGGCCCGGAATTTGAATTGGCGATGAATATGACACATACCGCAACGACGCACGACGACGCGCTGGCGCAGATCCGGCGTGGGGCGCATGAACTGCTGCTGGAAAGCGAACTGAAACAGAGGCTTGCGCAGGGCAGGCCATTGCGCGTCAAAGCCGGCTTCGACCCCACCGCGCCCGACCTGCACCTCGGCCATACGGTTCTGCTGAACAAGATGCGCCAGTTGCAGGACTTGGGGCACCACGCCCTGTTCCTGATTGGCGATTTCACCGGCATGATCGGCGACCCCACCGGCAAGAACGCCACCCGCCCGCCGCTGTCGCGCGAGCAGGTGCTGGAGAACGCGCAGTCCTACCGCGACCAGGTGTTCAAGGTGCTCGACCCGGACAAGACCGAGATCGTGTTCAACTCGACCTGGATGGACAAATTCAGCGCGGTCGACCTGATCCGTCTCGCCGCCACCCATACCGTGGCGCAGATGCTGGAGCGCGACGATTTCGGCAAGCGCTACAAGGCCAGCCAGCCGATCGCCATCCACGAATTCGTCTATCCGCTGGTACAGGGCTACGACTCCGTCGCACTCAAGGCCGACATCGAACTGGGCGGCACCGACCAGAAATTCAACCTGCTGATGGGACGCGAGTTGCAGCGGCACTACGGCCAGCCGACGCAGTGCATCCTCACCATGCCGCTGCTGGAAGGGCTGGACGGCATCAACAAGATGTCCAAATCGCTGGGCAACTATGTCGGCATCACCGACACCCCGCAGGACATGTTCGGCAAACTGATGTCGGTCTCCGATGACCTGATGTGGCGCTACTACGACCTGCTCTCCTTCCGCAGCCTGGCGCAGATCGCCAATTTCAAGGAAGAAATCGCGCAAGGACGCAATCCGCGCGACATCAAGGTGCTGCTGGCGCAGGAGATCGTCGCACGCTTCCATAACCAGAAGGCCGCCGAGGATGCGCTGGCCGAATTCGAAGCACGCTTCCAGAAGGGCGTGCTGCCGGATGACATGCCGGAGATCAGCGTCACCGGTGCCGAAGGCCATATCGCCATCGCCCACCTGCTCAAACAGGCCGGGCTGGTCGCCAGCACCTCCGAAGCGCTGCGCATGATCGACGCGGGTGCCGTCAAGCTCGACGGCGAAAAGATCAGCGACAAGGCCTTGCAGATCAAGACCGGCGCGGTGGTGGTGGCGCAGGTCGGCAAGCGCAAGTTCGGGCGGATCAGCGTCAAACAGGGTTAAAGACCCTAAAATCCCCGGTTAAATTCATAACACCTTTGGGTTATCAACTCCCGCGCCTTACGGGGGATAGACAGTGCTGGGCGAGTAATTTGTAATACGCCTACAGGTGTAGTGACTCTATCGACCCGCCGGTCGAGACCAAAAATACAAGAGCGCACCCTTTGCCCCAAGGGAGATTCGAGTTGAATAAGCGCAACAAGCATTCCGCCTTTTCTTTTTTTGCCGTTCTCATGCTGCTCGGTATGGTGCCGGCGAGTTCTGCGCTGTCGGCCGGCATCGATGATCAGGTAAAGAAATGTTCCAACTGCCACGGCAAAGCGGGTGCCAGCAGCGAATCGGATGTGCCCATCATCGGTGGTTATTCGGTTGAATTCCTTGTCAATAACATCAAGGCATACCGCGACCGTGAGCGCGACTGCCCCGATACGAAATTCCGTAGCGGTCCTGACAAGGGGCGGACGACCAATATGTGTCAGATAGCCAAAGAGCTCAAGGACAGCGACGTTCGCCAGATCGCTGTCTATTTCTCCAAACAGAAATTCGTGCGTGCCAAACAGTCATTCGATCCGGCGTTGGCCACGAAGGGCAAGGAAATCCACGAGATGTATTGTGAGAAATGCCATTCCGAGGGGGCCACGCAAGCCAAGGACGATGCCGGGATGATGGCCGGGCAATGGATCCCTTATTTGCGGCAGGCCCTGGACGAGTTTGTTACGGGCAAGCGCCCGATACCGAAAAAGATGAAAGCCAAGCTCGACGAGATGTCGCCGGAGGATATGAAGGCCCTGGTTCAGTTTTACGGCAGTTATCACTGATCGTGGGCTGCTTGATGACCAACTCGACGGTTCGTGATGCAGGCTGAAGCCGGAAAATCGGGCCTGTTTGGTCGCGCCAAACGCAATCCGGTCGCCCGAATCGGGTTCGGGCTGGTTGTTGCGCTGGTCGGGTTTGTGGTCGTGGTAGGCGGATTCACCACGGCGGTAGAGGCGACCAATAGCGTGGAGTTTTGCACTTCCTGTCACAGCATGGAAATCAACTATGAGGAGTACAAGAAGTCGGTGCATTACTCCAACCGTTCCGGCGTTCGCGCAGCCTGTTCCGACTGCCATGTGCCGAAGAAGAACTGGCTCTCCGAAATGTATCGCAAGGTGATCGCTGCCGAGGATGTCTGGGCCGAGATGGCGGGTACCATCGACACGCGCGAGAAGTTCGAGGCCAAACGGGCGGAGATGGCCAAGCGCGAATGGGATCGCATGAAAGAATCCGATTCCATCGGCTGCCGAAATTGTCACAGTTTCGGGGCGATGGATCTGGAAGAGCAGGACAAGCTTGCGCAGAACAAGCATGCGGGCGCTGAAGGGGAAGGCAAGACCTGCATAGATTGTCACAAGGGCGTTGCCCATAAACTGCCCCGGATACATTAAGAATTCATGCTCCCCGGTTTGTTTTGCGTGTGACGGGGGAGTGTGATGGCAGCAGCAAATCGCGAATAGACATCGCGCGAAGACCCAAGCCAGGCTCAGGCTCAGGCCGAACATGATCAATCCTCGGCCATGTCTGGAATTGTTTAATCCAATGAACACAGGGAGATTTTCGTGAATAAAATAAAAGTCTGGTTCGCGGGGACGCTGTTATGCGCCTTTGCGATAGGCACGGCGTCTGCCGTGCCGGAGGCGACCAAGCCGAAAAACGATTACAACATCACCATCAACTACGAACTGGGCATGCATTGCACCGGGTTCGATTTCAGTTACTGTTGCGTGTTGCCGCCTTATAACTCGGTTCAAAGCCAGGTCATCAAGACCTCGACCGGGCCGAACAAGTTTCCGGAGCTGCTGGAAGCTGACAAGAACGATCCCACCGTGCTGCTCGACGGCAAGAAACGCTTCCGCTTGGCATACGGACATATCGACAATACGTTCTCCGAGGGCAGCAAGCTGAAATATTGGGACGTCCCGTACGATGTCAACGGTGACGGCAAGTATTCCGCGAACGAAAATGTCGCCAACGCCTATTTCACTCACCTTTATGTCTACAAGGATCTGAAGGGCACCAACCCCAAAGGCACCAGCGCCGACAAGGAAAAACTCTTCGTCGGCATCCAGGTTCCGATTCCCCGTGACAACGGTCCGGCCGGCGCCGCTGCGCCCAGCCCGATGAAGAACGGCCATCTGCATTACACCGGCGAGAAAGGCACCATGGTTTACACCAAGTCACCGGTGCTGGACAACGTGCCGATCCTGTTGACCAATCCCGGTATCTGGGACGCGCTCGGATTGCCGTTGACACCGTTCAATGACCGTTCCGTCCAGGATCCGCTGACCTTGACCGAAGCGGACATCCAGCCCTTCCAGGAAGGCTGGGTGAGTCTGGTCCACGAGAAAACCGGCGCGCCCGTGATCGACTCGCACTCCGGCAAGCCGGTGCGTTTCGTCGGTACCAACCCGATCGACATCCCGAACTGCGCGAACTGCCACAGCAACAAGACGGCCAATGGCGACAAGTTCACCCTGTACAAGCAGGAGCGTGAATTTTGGAAAGGGCTGGGGGCAAGCGACTGGATCGCCAACCTGAAAGCGACATCGGTTTCCATTCTGGAAATGCACGATGACCGTGCAGGTACGAGCTTCATGAAGAACTACAACCCCAACAGCCGTTCGCTGGATAACCGTCTGGGTCGCGACCCCGTGTTGTGCCAGAAGTGCCATGCGGACAACGTGATCGGTGTGTTGAGCTCGAAGACATACAAGGATCCAAAGACCGGGGCAGACATGATCATCTCGCCGTTGACCCAGGCGATGCATACCGTGCACCAGACCAAGGCGCCGTTGCCTGACTCGTATGGCCGCACTGCTTCGTGCCAGGGTTGTCACCCGGCACACCGTCAGGACGGCAAGATGGAGCAGTATCCGATCACTGCGGACGGCAAGAACGCCTATGAAAAGAGCGACAACCGCGATGCTTCCGGCGGCTGCTATGTCGGACGCGACGTCCATGCCAATCCGAACAAGGATCGTGACGGTGCAGAATCGCCCGAGCACCTGAACTCCATCGGCAAGTGGATGCAATCGAACGTTTCCAAGATCGGCACCAAGGAAGGCGGCAAAGGCCTGTGGTGCACCAACTGCCACAACCAGTTGACCCGCGAACTGTATCAGCGCGACAACCTGACCAACGCCTTCAAGCAGACCGGTTCCACGATCCGCAACAAGCCGCTGGAAGAGATCGCCAAGGCAGTCGGCGTGTCCATGGATGACCTGAAAAACAAGTATCTGGATCCGAAGGTCGTGCTCAATGCCAAGGGTGAAGATACTCCTGGATCCTCGGGCATCCTGGAGACCTGGGCAGCCAAACGCCTGGTTCCGGACATCGCGGTCATCGCCCTCAAGGACGGCGGCCCGATGGTCAGCAAGGATGAGGACGGCGATATCAGCGTATCCATCCTGTCGGCCAACCCTGCAGTGGATGTCAAAACGCTGAAGCTGCCTGCGGGTGCCACGGGTGCCACGGCAGTTCCTTACGATGCAGCGACGCATGGACGCGACTACTGGTTGTCTCCGGGTGCACCGCACTGCGCGGACTGCCATGCCGCTCCATACGTGGAAGGTCAGGGCGGTGCTGCTTACCCGATCAACCAACCGGGCAAATATAGCGTGATGCGTTATTCCAAAGGACACGCCGGTCTGAGTTGCCAGGCCTGCCATGAGTCCACCCATGGCCTGTACCCGGTCACTCCCACAACCGACGTGACTTCGTACAAGCAGGCTGCGCAATACAACCCGGATGGCTCGCATGGTCCGTTGAAGTGTGCTTCCTGCCACGAGACCAACAAGGCCGGTGTTCCGCTGATCGCCAAGAAGAAGGAGCATGTCTGGGACGGCAAGCCGATCCTGAACGACTTCGAATTGGCGGTAACCTGGATGCACGGTAGCGCCAAAGACCTTGGCGGTGCGATTCCGAAAGACTAGTACGACACGTAATTGATGGCAAAACGGATCGGGGGGGCATACCCCCCGATTTGTTATGTGCCTCCATGGATAAACCGGTACAGTGATCGCGTCGAGCCGGTTGCTGGCCAAACTAACGGGTAACCATCACTATGTGGAACAGAAAAACGCCGCTGGCATGCTTGTTCTGGGCTATTGCCCTGATTTGTTCACCGTTCGCCGCAAATGGTGCGGAAGACCAGGTGCTGGTCACGATCGGACAAGACGCAATTCATTCACGCGAACTGGACTTGGCCATCACCAGTTCACCGTTCTCGACCCAATTCAACACCATGAGCGAAGACGAGCAAGCGAGTCTGCGCGGGGATATGCTGCGCCGTATCGTATCGGCGCGCCTGCTTGCCCTGGAAGCAAAGCGGCTCGGGCTGGATAAAACGCCGGCCTTCAAGCGCGAGATGGATGATTTTCGCCGGGGACTGCTCTACCGCGCTTACATGGACAGATTGCGCGAGCGCATCACCATCCCTGCCGAAACGCTTGCGGAAATGAAGGGGCAACTCAAGGGAGATGCGGATGCGCTTGAAGCCGCCAAGTCCTCTTATGTGGCAGCGCAATTCCGGAACGCGAAGATCGCAGCGTTGCATAAAATGCAGGAAGACAGGCATGTCAGATTCTTCGAGTCGCGCATCCGTGCTGGCATCAAGCCGGAGACCGCGCTGATGGAAGCTGACGGCCTGCGTGTCACCTATGGCGACATCGTGGATGCCGGAAAGTGGAAAAAACTGCCCAACCCGGAATGGGTCAAGGATCAGCTCCACAATCGCAGTGAAATGCTGCTGGCCGCCATGGCCGCCGAACGCGATGGCACAAATGTCAGCCCGCAACTCAATCGCTTTATCGAGGAACGGCTACCCGCCCTGGCATTGGAGAAAAAGATCCGTGCATGGGTACCGAACGATAAGACCATGCGCAACTGGTACACCAGGCATCCGGAGGTCGGCCATATCCCCGCCAGCTATCACGTCGGGCAGCTTGTCGTAGCCACAAAGAAAGAGGCGGAAGCTTTGCGCGCGCGGATACTGAAAGGAGAAAGCCTGTTCACCCTGGCAGGAAGCAACAGCATCGATCCGACCGGCCGCAAACAGAATGGCGATATGGGATGGATCACCGAGGGGCGCGGCATGCCGGAATTGGTCAGCGTGCTGCCGGCCCTGAAAGACGAGGAAGTCAGCCAGGTAATCGCTACCCCCTCCGGCCATCACCTGATCATGGTACTGGAGCGGCGCACAGGCCGGCAAAAGCCGTTCACGGACGTGCGCGAACGGGTGAAGCAGATGATCGTCAACCAGAATCTTCCCGCCTACATGGGCGAACTGGAAAAGCGTTTCCCGGTTTCCTGGCATCTCATGGCCGCGCCAGCTGCATCGCAACCAGCCGCCGCTCAATGAGCAAGACCGCCGTCCCGGTTTTGGCGCTGGTGATGTCCCTTGCATTGCCGCCGGCTATTGCAGGCGAAAGTGCCGTTCCCGCTGTCCAGCCGCCCGCATTCACCTTGCCGGGGCTGGATGGCAGGCAGCACGAGTTGGGCGAATGGAAAGACAAAGTCGTTCTGCTTAATTTCTGGGCCAGCTGGTGTTCGCCTTGCCAGACCGAGATCCGCGACCTGGTCGCCTATCAGGCGCAATACGGGCCCCAAGGCTTGCAAGTCGTGGGTATCGGCATGGACGTGGAAACGAAGCTGCGCAATGTGGCCCGTACGCTGGAGATCAACTATCCGGTACTGTTTACCGGCTCGCCCGCTCATCCCTTGATGTCGCGTTATGGCAATCGCAGCGGCGTTGTTCCCTATTCCGTGCTGATCACGCGCGAGGGCGAGGTGGTATATACGCATACCGGGTTGATTACACAGAAAATATTTGACGAGGAAGTGATGCCTCGGCTGAAGTGACGTTGCAGCACTTCAGTGCAGTAAATATCGGTTGTGGAATAAGCCGTTGTTTTGTAGAATCGCGCCCTCGAATTTTTGGTAGAAGGTAGTTAGTTCATGACGACTGTACGTGTAAAAGAGAATGAGCCGTTCGAAGTGGCGATGCGCCGCTTCAAGCGTTCCGTGGAAAAGACCGGTCTGTTGACCGAGTTGCGCGCCCGTGAGTTTTACGAAAAGCCCACCGCAGAGCGCAAGCGCAAGCTGGCCGCCGCCGTGAAGCGCCATTACAAGCGCCTGCGCAGCCAGACCCTGCCGCCGAAGCTGTATTGATCCATATTTGACCTGACGCCGCAATCTCTTGGGGGTTGCGGCGTTTTGCTTTTGCCATGAGCCTGAAACAGCAGATCACCGATGACATGAAAGCCGCGATGCGTGCCAGGGAGACGGCGCGCCTCGGGGCGATTCGCCTGTTGCTGGCCGCGATGAAGCAGCGCGAAGTGGACGAACGCATCGAGCTGACCGACGCAGATGTGCTGGCTATCATCGACAAGATGCTCAAGCAGCGTCGCGATTCCATCAGCCAGTACGAGGCGGCTGGACGCCAGGACCTGGTGGATGTCGAGAAATTCGAAGTGTCCGTGTTGCAGACCTACATGCCGCAGCAGATGAGCGAGGCGGAAGTCGCCGCCGCCATCGAGCAGGCCGTCGCCGCCTCCGGAGCGGCGGGCGCGCAGGACATGGGCAAGGTGATGGCGATCCTCAAGCCGCAACTGGCCGGGCGCGCCGACCTGGGTAAGGTGTCCGGGCTGGTCAAGGCAAGGCTGTCGAAGTAATAAAAACCTGCTGCGCGGCCAGATTGCTTCGTTGCGCGGTGCTCGAAATCCTCATGTACAAAAAGTACATTCCGGTTTCTGCGCTCCGTGCGCCTTGCACTCTGGTCGCTCGTAACGGTTTTTGAGGTTCACGATAGAATCAAGCTTCTTACTAGCGCGAGGGCCGGCGTGATTCCAAAAAGCTTCATTCAGGATCTGCTCAACCGCCTCGACATCGTGGACGTGATCGAGCGTTACGTCCCGCTCAAGAAGGCCGGCGCCAACTACGTCGCCTGCTGTCCCTTCCATAACGAGAAATCCCCGTCGTTCACTGTCAGCCAGAGCAAACAGTTCTATCACTGCTTCGGCTGCGGCGCGCATGGCACGGCCATCGGCTTCGTCATGGAGCATGTCGGCATGGGTTTCGTCGAGGCGGTGGAGGACCTGGCCAGGAGCGCCGGCGTCGACGTCCCGCGCGAAGTGTCCAATGCGCCGCAACACAAGGTCGCGCCGGATCTGTATGAGTTGATGCAGGCCGCGACGCGTTACTACCGCGAGCAGCTCAAAACTTCGCCACGCGCGATTGATTACCTCAAGGGCCGCGGTTTGAGCGGCGAGATAGCCGCGCGCTTTGGCATCGGCTATGCGTCGGAGGGATGGCAGAGCCTCGCCGGTGCCGTGCCTGACTATCAGGATGCCAGTCTGGTCGAGACCGGGCTGGTGATCGAGGGCGAAAGTGGCAAGCGTTACGACCGCTTCCGCGACCGCATCATGTTCCCCATCGTCAATGTGCGCGGGCAGGTCATCGGTTTCGGCGGGCGCGTACTGGACAAGGGCGAACCCAAGTATCTGAACTCGCCGGAGACGCCGCTGTTCGAGAAGGGGCGCGAGCTCTATGGCCTGTTCCAGGCGCAGAAGACGATACGCGAGCGGCAGCGGGTGCTGGTGGTCGAGGGCTACATGGACGTGGTGGCGCTGGCGCAGCACGGGGTGGAATATGCTGTGGCGACGCTGGGCACGGCGACCACGCCGTTCCACGTGCAGAAGCTGTTGCGCCTGTGCGAGCACATCGTGTTCTGCTTCGACGGCGACAAGGCCGGCCAGAAAGCGGCATGGCGCGCGCTGGAGAACGCGCTGCCGCAATTGCAGGATGGCAAGCGCATCAGCTTCCTGTTCCTGCCGGTCGAGCACGATCCCGACAGCTTCATCCGCGAATTCGGCAATGAGGCCTTCGAACAGCGCGTGCGCGAGGCCATGCCTTTGTCTGCATATCTGTTGCGCGAGATCAGCGCGGAACTGGACTTGCGCACGCAGGAAGGGCGCAACCAGTTGCTGCAACGCGCCAAACCGCTGTTGACCGCCATCGCCGCACCCGCGACCGCGTTGCTGCTGCGCAAGGAGGTGGCGGCGCTGGCCGGGGTGAGCCAGGCGGAACTTGAAGCGCTGTATCAGGTCAATCCGGTCGCGCGTGCGCCGCGCCCCGCGTTCCGGAAGGCCGACCGTACCGCGCCTTCGGTCCTTCGGCGGTTGTTGCAGTGCCTGATCGCGAAACCGGGGCTCGGGGCGCAGATCTCCGCCGAGTGGAACGGCGAAGGCGCGGAAGCCGAGGCGATCGCGGACATATTGCTGGTATTGCGCGAGGCGGATTTCGAGATAAGCAGCCCCGCGCTCACGCAGATGTTCCAGGGGACGGCCCATGAAAAGACGCTGGCGGCATCGGCTGCGGAGATGATGGGTTGGGGCGAGGATTTCGACGTGGAGGGTGAGTTCGCCGGCCTGTTAAATAGTTTTGACAAGGAGCGCCGCCGCCATGAGTTCCAGGCGTTGCAGGCCAAGGTCGCGCAGGGTGGATTCGCCTGCCTGAGCGAGGCCGAGCTTGAGTGTTACCGGCGGGCGGGGCGTTGAGGCGAACTGCCGGGAAAGATTGGGGAAAATCCGGTTGGATTCGGGTATAATCCGCCGCTTTTCTGCGGCATTTACTGATTGGGAATCTGGATATGGCAAAGCCTAAGGACAAGAAAAAGCAGGGTAAGGAAACGGCCATCGTCGTCGAGCAGCCGGCCGTAGACCTGCAGCAGGACATCGAGGCGCGTCGCACGCGTCTGAAGGCGCTGATCGTGCTGGGCAAGGAGCGCGGCTATCTGACCTATGCCGAGATCAACGACCACCTGCCGTACATGCTCGAAGTCGAGCAGATCGAAGGCGTGGTGAGCATGATCAACGACATGGGCATCAAGGTCTATGACGTTGCGCCCGATGCCGAAACCCTGATCATGACCGATACCGTGACGGCGGCGCCGGACGAGGACGCCGTCGAGGAGGCCGAGGCCGCACTGTCCACGGTGGACTCCGAATTCGGCCGCACCACCGACCCGGTGCGCATGTACATGCGCGAGATGGGAACGGTCGAACTGCTCACCCGCGAAAAAGAGATCGAGATCGCCAAGCGCATCGAAGAGGGTCTGAAGCACATGATCCAGTCGATCTCCGCCTGCCCGGCGACGATTGCCGAGATCCTTGCGCTGGCCAAGAAGATCGAAAACAACGAATTGCGCGTGGATGAACTGATCGACGGCTTTACGGATGCCGAAGATGAAGCCGTCATGGGCGCGGAAGGCGATGAAGATGAAGAAGAAATCGCCAACACCGATGTCTCCGATGAAGAAGAGGACGAAGAAGCGACTGCCGCTGCCGCAGCAGCTAACTTGGCGCAGCTGAAAGCCGATGCGCTGGCGCGCTTCGCCGTGATCGCCGACCTGTTCACCAAGATGGGCAAGGCCTATGAAAGATACGGCTACCGCAGCAAACAGTACGACAAATGCCAGTCCGCGATCTCCGATGAATTGATGAACTTCCGCTTCTCCGCAAAGCAGGTGGATGCCCTGTGCGACACCATGCGTGGCCTGGTCGAAGAGGTGCGCCGCAGCGAGCGCAGCATCCAGGATATGTGCGTGAACAAGGCCAGGATGCCGCGCCCGCATTTCATCAAGACTTTCCCTGGCAACGAGGAAAACCTGGAATGGGTCGCCCATGAGGTCAAGGCGAAGAAACCCTACAGCGAAGCGCTGGTGCGTTATCAGCACGCCATCGTCGAGCAGCAGCAGCGCTTGCTGGATATGGAACAGCGCGTCGGCATCCCGATCAAGGACCTGAAAGAGATCAACAAGCAGATGACCAACGGCGAAGCCAAGGCACGCCGCGCCAAGCGCGACATGATCGAGGCCAACCTGCGTCTGGTCATCTCCATCGCCAAGAAATACACCAACCGCGGCCTGCAATTCCTCGACCTGATCCAGGAAGGCAACATCGGCCTGATGAAGGCAGTGGACAAGTTCGAATATCGTCGCGGCTACAAGTTCTCGACCTACGCTACCTGGTGGATTCGTCAGGCCATCACGCGCTCCATCGCCGACCAGGCGCGCACTATCCGCATCCCGGTGCACATGATCGAGACCATCAACAAGATGAACCGCATCTCGCGCCAGATCATGCAGGAGACCGGACAGGAACCGGACGCGGCGACGCTGGCGATCAAGATGGAAATGCCGGAAGACAAGATCCACAAGATATTCAAGATCGCCAAGGAACCGATCTCGATGGAGACCCCAGTGGGCGACGACGACGATTCGCATCTCGGCGATTTCATCGAAGACCAGAACACCGCCGTGCCGATCGATGCCGCCGTGTATGAAAGCCTGCGCAGCGCGACGGCGGACATCCTCGACAGCCTGACCCAGCGCGAGGCCAAGGTGCTGCGCATGCGTTTCGGCATCGAGATGAACACCGACCACACGCTGGAAGAGGTAGGCAAGCAGTTCGACGTCACCCGTGAACGCATCCGCCAGATCGAGGCCAAGGCGCTGCGCAAGCTGCGTCACCCGTCGCGCTCCGAAAAGCTGAAGAGCTTCCTCGACAGCGAAGGCAGCTGACCGCTTACGGGCCCTTAGCTCAGTTGGTTAGAGCAGAGGACTCATAATCCTTTGGTCGTTGGTTCAAGTCCAACAGGGCCCACCACCACACAGGGGATTGGCATCGCGCCAATCCCCTTTGCGTTATGAGAACCAGTCTATGAATGCCGAATTGTCCGCCAATGCCATGCGCCGCAAGGTGCGGCTCGATGCGCTGGGCGAGATCGAATTCCCCGCCGAGCTGCCGGTAGTCGGCAGGCGCGAGGATCTGGCGCGCGCGATTGGCGAGCATCAGGTGGTCATCGTGTGCGGCGAGACCGGTTCAGGCAAGACCACGCAGTTGCCGAAGATATGTTTGATGCTGGGGCGCGGCGTGAAGGGCTGCATCGGCCACACCCAGCCGCGCCGCGTGGCGGCGCGTTCGGTGGCATCGCGCATCGCGCACGAACTGAAGACCGAGCTCGGCGGTGCGGTCGGCTACAAGGTGCGCTTCAGCGACAAGGTGTCCGCTGATACCGCCATCAAGTTGATGACCGACGGCATCCTGCTCGCCGAGATCCACAGCGATCCGCTGTTGAAGAACTACGATACCCTCATCATCGACGAGGCGCACGAGCGCTCGCTCAATATCGATTTCCTGCTCGGCTACCTGAAACGGCTGTTGCCGCGCCGCCCTGACCTCAAGCTCATCATCACCTCCGCCACGCTGGATGCCGACCGCTTCGCCAGACATTTCGGCGCGCAGGTGGTCGAGGTGTCTGGGCGCGGCTATCCGGTCGAGGTGCGTTACCGTCCGCCGCAGCAAGATGAGGAAGGCAATATGCAGGACGTGCCCCAGGCAGTGAGTTCCGCGCTGGACGAGCTGGCGGCAGGCGGATTGCGCGGCGACGTGCTGGTGTTCCTGCCGGGCGAGCGCGAGATCCGCGACACTGCCGAGGCGCTGCGCAAACACCATCCGAAAGGGATCGAGGTGCTGCCGTTGTTCGCGCGCCTGTCGGCGGCGGAGCAGGATAAGGTGTTCAAGCCGGCCTCCGGCGTGCGCCGCGTGGTGCTGGCGACCAATGTCGCGGAGACCTCGCTGACCGTGCCGAACATCGGCTATGTCATCGACAGCGGGCTGGCGCGGGTGAACCGCTACAGCATCCGCCAGAAGGTCGAGCAGCTGCACATCGAAAAGATCTCGCGCGCCGCCGCGAATCAGCGTGCCGGACGCTGCGGGCGGGTGATGAGCGGCGTGTGCATCCGCCTGTACGACGAGGAAGGCTTCGCGCAGCGCAGCGAATTCACCGACCCGGAGATATTCCGCGTATCGCTGGCCACCGTGATCCTGCGCATGAGCGCGCTCGAACTCGGCGACATCGCCGAATTCCCGTTCATCGAGCCGCCCGGCTCGCGCATGATCGCCGACGGCTATCAACTGCTGGCCGAACTGAATGCGATCGACGAGGGGCAGCAGCTGACCCGGATCGGCCACGAGCTGGCCAGACTGCCGCTCGACCCCAAGATCGCGCGCCTGCTGCTGGCCGGGCGGCAATACCATTGTCTGAACGAAGTGCTCATTATCGCCAGCGCGCTGTCGGTGCAGGACCCGCGCGAGCGCCCGCAAGAGCGGCAGGAAGCGGCCGATGCCGCGCACAAGCGCTACACCGACGAGCGATCCGACTTTCTCTTCTGGCTCAAGTTGTGGGACTGGTTCCAACAGGCCGTCGCGCACAAGAAATCCAACCGCTTGCTGGCGGAAGAGTGCCGCAAGAACTTTTTGTCGTCGCTACGCCTGCGCGAATGGCATGAACTGCACCAGCAGCTGCATGCGCAGGTCGCCGAGATGGGCATGCGCGGCAACGAGCAACCCGGCAGTTATGAGCAGATACACAAGGCGCTACTGTGCGGATTGCTCGGCAACATCGGCATGCGCAGCGTGGACGGCAACGATTATCTCGGCGCGCGCGGCATCCGCTTCCTCATCGCGCCGAACTCGGTGCTGGCGAAGAAGGGCGCGAAGTGGGTGATGGCGGCGGAGCTGACCGAGACGCATCGTTTGTACGCGCGCGGTGTAGCGCGCATCGAGCCGGAATGGCTGGAGGAGGTCGGCGACCATCTCATCAAGCGCCACTATTACGACCCGCACTGGGAGAAGAAGTCCGCGCAGGTGGCCGCATGGGAGCGCAGCACGCTGCACGGATTGGTGCTGAACCCGAAGAAGCGCGTGCATTACGGGCCGATGAATCCGGCCGAGTCGCGCGAGGTGTTCATCCGCCAGGCGCTGGTGGACGGCGAATTCAATACCCAGGCGCCGTTCTTCGCGCACAACCGCAAGCTGATCCACGACATCGAGGCGCTGGAGCACAAGGCACGACGCCCCGACGTGCTGGTGGACGACGAGCTGATCTTCGCCTTCTACGACAGCCGTATCCCGGCGGACATCCACAACGGTGCTGCATTCGAGCACTGGCGCAAGCAGGCCGAGCGCGACCATCCGAAGCTGCTATATCTGAAGAAGGACGACCTGATGCGCCACGAGGCGGCGGGCATCACCACCGACCAGTTCCCGCCGCAACTGAAGATAGCCGGCGTCAACTTCGCGCTGGCCTACAACTTCTCGCCCGGCAAGAACGACGACGGCGTCACGCTCTCGGTGCCGCTGGCGCTGATTAACCAGGTCAGTGCGCCGTGCTGCGAATGGCTGGTGCCCGGCCTGCTGGCGGAGAAGGTGCAGCAACTGGTCAAGACGCTGCCGCAGCGGTTGCGCCGCCATCTGGTGCCGGTGCCGGAATTCGCTGCGGCGTTCTGCCACGGGGTGCCGCCTGCGGACACACCATTGCCGCAGGCGCTGGC
This sequence comes from Gallionellales bacterium GWA2_60_18, assembly GCA_001801105.1. The sequence goes on along the minus strand of MGWS01000033.1, from coordinate 74,784 downwards.
GCGCTACATCCGCGAACAGAAGCAGCTCGACGTGCCGCTCGATGCGTTCCGCATCGAACAGCTGCCGCCGCACCTGCTGATGAACTTCCGCGTGGTGGACGAGCATGGACGCCAGCTCGGCATGTCGCGCAACTTCGCGCAACTGCATGCTGAATGGGCACCACGTGCCATGCCCGTTGTCGTTACGGCGGCGGCAGAGGAGAAAGGCGAGGCCGTCGTGGAGCAGCGTTACACCTCGTGGGGCTTCGGCGCGTTCGCCGAGACGCGCGAGGTCAAACGCGCCGGGCAGAACGTCACGCTGTTCAATGCGCTGGTGGACGACGGCGATGCGGTGCTGCTGCGCGCCTTCGATACGCGCGATGCCGCGCAGGCCGCGCATCGCGGCGGCCTGCGCCGTTTGTTCATGCTGCTGCTCAAGGACCAGGTGAAATACCTGGAGAAGAACCTGCCGGATGCGCAGCGGCTCGGCATGCTGTTCATGCCGTTCGGCACGCAGCAGGAGTTGCAGCAGCAGATTCTGGCGCTCACGTTCGAACGCTGCTGCCTGAACGACCCGTTGCCGGCGAATGAGGCGGCGTTCGCGGCGCGCGGCAAGGAAGCCAAGAACCGCCTGCTGCTGGTCGCGCAGGAGATCGCGCGGCTGGCCGGTAACATCCTCGGCGAATACCAGACGGTGCAGAAGAGCCTGCCGCAGCTCAAAACACATAATCAGATCAATCAGGACATCCGTGCGCAGCTGGATTGGCTGCTGCACAAGCGCTTCATCGCAGCCACGCCCTACGAGCGCCTGCAACACCTGCCGCGCTACCTCAAGGCGATTGCGTTGCGCATCGAGAAACTGCGGACCAACCCCGCACGCGATGCGCAGTGCATGGCGCAACTGCAGCCGTTGCAGCAACAATGGCAGCGTCGGTTGTCCGCGCAGCAGGGCGAACGCGACCCGAGGCTGGTCGATTTCGGCTGGCTGTTGCAGGAGTTGCGCGTATCGCTATTCGCTCAGGAACTGAAGACGCCGGTGATCGTGTCGGTGAAGCGGTTGGAAAAGATGCTGGCGGGGCTATAATCGGCACAAGATACATCAAGGAGGTGCGGGATGAACAAGAACGAGATCGAATTGCTGCGCAGGGAAATCGAGATGCTGATGAATGAGCGCGCGCGCTTGCTCAGGGTAGTGGGTGCTGCCGCCGTGCTGGTGGCGAACACCGACTCCAGGATATTGCAGGCCGCGGCAGTGGGCGCGGCGGAGATGCTGTCGGAGATGCTGAACGCCTTGCCCGAGGAAACGCTGCAGGATGCGCTGGAATCGGTGCAGGCAACGATGGCATAGATTTCGATGGAACAACGCACCGGACTGATACTCACCGGCGGCGGCGCGCGTGCCGCCTATCAGGTCGGCGTGCTCAAGGCGATCGCGGAGCTCCTGCCGCGCCGTGCCTGCAACCCCTTCCCGGTGATCTGCGGAACCTCGGCCGGCTCGCTCAACGCCGCGACGCTTGCGGTGAATGCGCGCAATTTCCGCAAGGGGGTGCGCTATCTCGATAACATCTGGAAGAATTTCCATGCCAGTCAGGTCTACCGTACCGATGTGCTCGGCGTGTTCAACAACACCGCGTTATGGCTGGCCGGCCTGTTCCTCAGCGGGCTTGGCATCAACCGGCTCAGGCATGTCTCGCTGCTCGATAATTCGCCGCTGACCGAACTGCTGGAAGAGGTCATGCCCTGCGAAAAGATCCAGAGCAGCATCGATGCCGGATTGCTGCATGCGCTGAGTATCACCGCATCTGGTTACGGCTCCGGGCAGTCGGTGACGTTCTTTCAGGGAGTGGAGCAACTGGTGCCGTGGCGGCGCGCCCGGCGCCTCGGCATCCGCACACAGATCGAAAACAAGCACCTGCTGGCATCGGCCGCGCTGCCCTTCATCTTTCCGGCGACCATGATCAACCGCGAGTATTTCGGCGACGGTTCGATGCGCCAGATCGCGCCGATCGGCGCCGCGCTGCATCTGGGTGCGACGCGGGTGATGGTCATCGGCGTCACCACCAATGGCGCGATCCCACAGACCAGCCGCAGCGAATTGAACGAGTATCCGACGCTGGCGCATATCGCCGGGCATGCGCTGAACAGCATCTTCCTCGACAACATGGAGGTGGACCTGGAGCGGGTGAGAACGATCAACAATCTGGCCGCGATGATGCCGGAAGAGGTGCGCGAGCGCGCCAACCTCAAGCATGTCGAGATGCTGGTCGTATCGCCCAGCCAGCCGATCGAGAAGATCGCCGAACAGTACGCCGCGGAACTTCCTTGGACGATACGCCTGTTGCTGCGCATGGTCGGCGCGATGCCGCACAGCGGTGCCATCCTGCTGAGCTACCTGCTGTCCGAGGGGAAGTACTGTCGCGCCCTGATCGACCTGGGCTATCAGGATGCCATGCTGCGGCGCGAGGAGATACAGCGTTTTCTCGACGTGCAGCCGCACCAGGACAGCGGGATGCCGCAATGACAACCCATCTGGTGAGTGGTGAGTAGGAAGTCGGGAGTGCTGGCCGTGCCTGTGGGAGGAACCATTCCTTCCCGCACCTGGCAATTGCTGGAACTGCTGGCGGACGGGGAGTTCCATTCCGGCGAAGATATGGCGGAGCGGCTCGGGGTGTCGCGCGCCAGCGTGTTCAACGCGCTGGCCGACGTTGCGGAACACGGCGTGGAATTGCACCGGATACGCGGTCGCGGCTACCGGCTGGCGCGTCCCTGGCAACGGCTGGAACATGATGAGATCCTGCGCTGGCTGGACAGCTATGCGGGGTCGTTCCGCATCGAGATCGCGCCGCAGACGGATTCGAGCAGCAGTCTGCTGTTGCGCCAGACGGCGCTGGGTGCGCCGTGCGGCAGCGTCGTGGCGGCGGAGTTGCAACAGGCTGGGCGCGGACGGCGGGGGCGGACCTGGCATTCCGGCCTGGGCAATTCGCTGACCTTTTCCCTGTTGTGGCGCTTCGATTGCGGCCTGAACGCCCTGTCGGGATTGAGCCTGGCGGTGGGGGTGGCGATCGTGCGCGCCTTGGGCAAGCTGGGCGCGCAAGGCGTGCGGCTGAAATGGCCGAACGACATCGTGGACGCGCAGGGCAAGCTGGGCGGTGTGCTGATCGAGGTGCAAGGCGACATGCTGGGGCCGAGCGCGGTGGTCATCGGTATCGGCCTGAATTGCAGCCTGCCGGACGACCTGGCGCGACAGATCGATCAGCCGGTCAGCACGCTGGGCGAGGTGTGCGCGGCGATGCCGGAGCGCAACCGCCTGCTGGCGGAATTGCTGCGCGAACTGGCTGCCGTGCTGCAAGCGTTCGCACGGAACGGTTTTGCGCCCATGCGCGATGAATGGCAAGGGTTGCACATCCACCAGGACAAGCCGGTCGATTTGCATATGCCGGATGGGTCGATGGTGAGCGGTATCGCCCGCGGCGTCAGCGAGAGCGGGGAGCTATGCCTGGAGACCGCGCAGGAGTTGCGCCGGTTCAATTCCGGCGAAGTGGGAGGGCTGCGGTGAAGCTGTTGATCGACGCAGGCAACACGCGCATCAAATGGGCGCTGGTGGAGGGGATCGCGTGGTTGCGCAACGGTGTCCTGCCGACTGCACAGGCGGACGGGCTGTTGCGGCAACTGGGCGATATCCGGGGGGGGCGGCAGATATGGGCCAGCAATGTCGCCGGGGATGAAGTCGCACGGCGGATATGCGATATTCGCATTGAAGGTTGCGCCGCGCCGCGCTTCATCGCCGCCCGCGCAACGCAATGCGGCGTGCGCAACGGCTATGCCGATCCCGCGCAACTCGGCAGCGACCGCTGGGCGGCATTGATCGCGGCATGGAGTCTGGTGGGCAAGCGTTGCCTGGTGGCGAGTTGCGGCACCGCCACGACGGTGGATTCGTTGTCGGAGACGGGCGAGTTCATCGGCGGGCTGATCCTGCCCGGCGTGGAGCTGATGCAGCGCAGCCTGGGCAGCGCAACGGCGCAGTTGCAACCGGGAGAGGGAAACTATGCGGCATTCCCGCGCAACACTGCCGATGCCCTGTTCAGCGGGGCGGTGCAGGCTGTTTGCGGGGCGCTCGAGCGGCAGCACGCGCTGCTGGGCGATGCTGGGGCTCCGGTCATTTTGAGCGGCGGAGGCAGTTTGCAGTTGCAGAAGCACCTTAACCTGCCGCTGCGGGTAGAGGATAATCTCGTCCTGCAGGGACTGTTGTTGATCGCACAGGAAGAGGGCGCGTGATGAGGGTATTGTTCTGGATACTGCTGGCGGGGAATATCGTGTTCTTCACGCTGATGCAGCGCGGCGGATGGGCGCCCGGCGCCGATCAGGCGGCGCATGCGCAGCCGCCTTTGCATGAGGATCAGGTGCGCCTGCTGGACATCCGGGAACTGGCGGCGGAACCGGAACCGGAATCTGCTCCGGCGCTGGCGGATACGCAAGCCGGCGTCTGCATGGAATGGGGCGAGTTCTCCGGCACCGACCTGGCGCGCGCCGGCGCAGCCCTGGCCGCACTGCAACTGGGCGACAAGCTGGGGCGGCGCGAGATCGAGCACAGCATCGGCTACTGGGTATATATCCCGCCGCTCAAGGACAAGGCGGCGGTCAGCCAGAAGATACTGCAACTCAAGGCGCGCGGCGTGCAGGAACACTTCGTCGTGACCGAGCCGGGCATCTGGCTGAACGCCATTTCGCTCGGCGTGTTCAAGACGCAGGAAGCGGCGCAGAACTTCCTCGACAGCCTGCGCAACAAGGACGTGCGCTCGGCGCAGGCGGGCGAACGCGCCAGCAAGTTCAAGGTGACCGTTTTTACGCTGGGCGGAATCGATGCCCAGACCGGCGACAAGCTGGCGGCGATGCACAAGGATTTCGCCGGTAGCGAACTGAAAAACGTACCCTGCACGTTGACAAGGTAGGCCGGAATCCGGAGAATGCCGCGCTCTTTGCGGTGATATAGCTCAGTTGGTTAGAGCACAGCACTCATAATGCTGGGGTCGGTGGTTCAAGTCCACCTATCACCACCAGATTTTCCGCAAAAAAAACTCCAGCACGGGCTGGAGTTTTTTATTTGATGCGGGTAAAACCGGATTACTTGTCAGCCAAGAGCTGCTTCAGCATCCACACGGAAAAACCAGCCAGGAAAATCATGCTGCCGATGGCTACGATATCTGCGACGATGGACATTTTTTTCTCCTCCCGAGAGAACTAGAGTTGAACACAAGAAACAAAGCAAAGCGAGGCGAATCCTAGCATAATTTCGCGGGCGGACAAGCTGTTTTTCTGCGACCCTTACATGAGCTTTTTGCTCAGATATTGCCATTGACCGCCTTCATGCCATGAACAAGAAGCTCTACATCAAGACCTACGGCTGCCAGATGAACGAATACGATTCGGACAAGATGGCCGACGTGCTGCGCGCCTGCGCGGGCATGGAGCAGACCGACCGGCCGGAAGAGGCCGATGTCATCCTGTTCAACACCTGCTCGATCCGCGAGAAGGCCGAGGAGAAGGTGTTCTCCGACCTGGGGCGGGCGCGGGCGCTGAAGCTGGCCCGACCGGAGCTGCTGATCGGCGTGGGCGGCTGCGTCGGCAGCCAGGAGGGCGAGGCGATCATCAAACGCGCGCCTTATGTCGATGTGGTGTTCGGTCCGCAGACGCTGCACCGCCTGCCGGAGCTGTTGCAGGCGCGGCGCGATGCCGGCCAGCCGCAGGTGGATGTCAGCTTCCCCGAGATCGAGAAGTTCGACCACCTGCCGGGTGTACAGGCAGTCAGCGGCGCGGCCTTCGTCTCGATCATGGAAGGATGCAGCAAATACTGCACCTTCTGCATAGTGCCCTACACGCGCGGCGAGGAGATGTCGCGCCCGTTCGCCGATGTGATGCGCGACGTGCAGGTGCTGGTCGCGCGCGGCGTGCGCGAGATCACCCTGCTGGGCCAGAACGTGAATGCCTACTGCGGCGCGACCGATGACGGCGACACGGTGGATTTCGCCTTCCTGTTGCAGGCGCTCGCGGCGCTGGAAGGTGTGGAGCGTTTGCGCTACACCACCTCGCACCCGCGCGAGATGACGCAGCGCCTGATCGACGTCTACGCGAATACCCCCAAGCTGGTCAGCCACCTGCACCTGCCGGTGCAATCCGGCTCCGACCGCATCCTCGCCGCGATGAAGCGCGGCTACACCGCGCTGGAATACAAGTCCGTGGTGCGGCGGTTGCGCGCGGCGCGTCCCGATATCTGCATCTCGTCGGATTTCATCGTCGGCTTTCCCGGCGAGACCGAACAGGATTTCGAGGCGACCATGAAGCTGATCGACGAGGTCGGCTTCGATGTCAGCTTCAGTTTCGTCTACAGCCCGCGCCCCGGTACGCCCGCCGCCGAGATGCGGGACGGCACGCCGCCGGAAGTGAAGTCGGCGCGGCTGACGCGCTTGCAGGCGCGCATCGACGAACTGGAGCGGCGGGTCAACGACAGGATGCTCGGCACGGTGCAGCGCGTGCTGGTGGAGGGCGTGTCGAAGAAGGACGCGCATGAACTGGCCGGGCGCACCGACAACAACCGCATCGTGAACTTCGCCGGTTCGCCGGGCATGATCGGGCGCTTCGTCGAGGTGAAGATCACCGGGGTGGTGCGGCATACGCTGCGCGGCGAGGTAGTCGGGGGTGGATCGTAGGAGCGCCGGAAGGCGCGAATATTTTTCGCGGCTGCCGTCGCTCCCACAAAGAAGCATGCCGTACAATTCTTCCAAGATGAACACCGACATCCAGACCCTGCAATTCGCGCTCGAGCCGGTGGACAACCAGCGGCTGGCGCACCTGTGCGGCCCGCTGGACGAGAACCTGCGCCAGATCGAGACCGCGCTGGAGGTCGGCATCGCGCGGCGCGGCGAGCATTTCAGCGTGCAGGGCGCACAGGCGGAACTGGCGCGCCGGGTGTTGCAGGATTTTTATCGCGATGCCACGCACGACATCACGCTGGAGCGCCTGCAGCTCGGCCTGATCGAGGCGATGAAATGGCATGCCGAAGCGCCGCCTTCCGGCGATTTCGTGCCGCTGCTGATGACGCGCAAGGCCGAGATCCGCGGGCGCACACCGCGCCAGAACGCCTATTTGCAGGCGATCCAGGAACACGACATCACCTTCGGCGTCGGCCCGGCGGGAACCGGCAAGACCTATCTCGCCGTAGCCTGCGCGGTGGATGCGCTGCAACGCGAAACGGTCAAGCGGCTGGTGCTGGTGCGTCCGGCGGTGGAGGCGGGCGAGAAGCTCGGCTTCCTGCCCGGCGACCTGGCGCAGAAGGTCGATCCCTATCTGCGCCCGCTATATGACGCGCTCTATGATCTGATGGGGCCGGACAAGGTGGGCAAGGCGTTCGAGCGCGGCGTGATCGAGATTGCGCCGCTGGCCTACATGCGCGGCCGCACGCTGAACCATTCTTTCATCATCCTCGACGAGGCGCAGAACACCACGCCCGAACAAATGAAGATGTTCCTCACGCGCATCGGTTTCGGCAGCAAGGCGGTGATCACCGGCGACGTCACCCAGATCGACCTGGTGCGCGGGCAGAAGAGCGGGCTGATCGAGGCGCGTACTGTACTCAAGGACGTGCGCGGCATCGCGTTCAGCGACTTCCTCGCCGAGGACGTGGTGCGCCACCCGCTGGTGCAGAAGATCGTCAGCGCCTATGAGCGGTATGAAAAGAACACGCGCGCCTAAGAGCCTATTTCAGCAGGTTTCATACCCCGCGTTGGGTCTGGGCGTGGATGGATGCAAGGCGCAGCGCGCCGCCCGCAGTCATTCTGCGGGCAAGCGGTGTAACGCCGCAGACGCCGCGCCCAGCCCCAACCCAGAGGGCCATTCACCCGCGGGCGCATTGCGGCGTTGCGGTCTGCTTGTGGAGAATGACTACACTGCGCCGCCCGCGCCTTGCACTGCATCCCGCAGGTGAACGGCGCGGGGCATGAAACCTACTGAAATAGGCTCTAATACCCCAGCAGCCGCTTGAATTCCTTCCGTACTACCTCATAGCATTCGCAGGACATCCCATCCAGCCCCTTGCGGTCGAGGATGCGGATGTGGCCGCGCCGGTAATCGATCAGTCCGGCGTCGCGCAGTTTCTTGGCGGCCTTGGTGATGCCCTCGCGGCGCACGCCCAGCATGTGCGCGAGGGCTTCGTGGGTCAGCTCGAATTCGTCCGACAGCGAGCTGTCATGCAGTTGCAGCAGGTGCAGGCAGAGTTGCTGTTCCAGCGAGTGATGCCGCCCGCAGCCTGCCGTCTGCTCCATCTGGGTCAGCAGCGCCTGCGAATAGAGTAGCAGCGGCTGGCGCAGCGATTCCGTCCCGTTGAGTATCTTCTTCAATGTATCCCGCGCGATGCGGAAGGCATGTCCCGTGGTGACAACGGTGGCGGAATAAGGCATGGTCTCGCCACCCAGTATCGTGGCGACGCTGAACATGCCCTCGTTGCCTATCATGGCCGTCTCCGCCGTTTCGCCGTTCTCCATGTGGTAATAGAGCGAAAGGGTGCAATCCACCGGGAAATACGCATGGCAGGGGAGTGTGTCGGGTTCGGACAGGATGTCGCCGGCGCGGAGCAGAACCTGTTGTAAATGGGGTTCCAGCAGCTTCAGGCCTTCCGCCGGCAGGGCGGCCAGCAGGCGGTTTTGCCGGGGGGAGTGTTTTTGCGACATATAGTGCCTTGTGTGATTTAGGGATATCCCCGGGCTGGGAAGCCCCTTCCGGATTATTCTGGATATTACACAAAATGCCGCCGAGGCTATGTGTGCCGGAGCACATAGCCTTACTGTTATTTCGGGAAGATTGGTGGGATACGCTATGTGCGCCAACGCACGGAGCGTCATGGTTTGTCATGCTACTCTTAAACCTATTACAAAAAGATGGAATTTACACCATTAAGGCGGCATCCATGGAGGAGGACGGCATGACAAGAGGCTGGCGGGAAACATTCCCGGCATGCGCGCGCGGCATTTCCACGGAGCGCCCATCGTACAAGGTTCACGTGTCCCCGTCCTGATGGTCGCGGATAACCGTATCAGCTCCAGTGTCAATATCGGGCAGCAGACGCCGCTGCTCGGCATCGCCACGCGCGATGTCACCCGCCTCGCTCCGGATGACTGCGTGGGCGAAGCCGCGCGCCTCATGTCCGAGAAGCGGATATCTTCCATCCTGATCACCGATGAACAAGCGCGTCCGCTCGGCATCGTCACCGAGCGCAGCATACTGCTCGCCATGCAGTCCGGGCTCCCGCCGGAAACGGCGCTGCGCGAGGTCATGGCCGCGCCCGTCGTCACCGTGCCGGAATCCGTGACCTGCCTGGAAGCCTACCAGATATGCCTGCGCGACGGCATCCGGCATCTGGCCATCGTGGATGGTGACGGTCGGCTGACCGGTGTGGCCAGCGAAACGGATTTCCGGCTGCACATGGACATCGCCGCGCTGGCAGGCCAGCACCAGGTCGCCGGCGTCATGGCCCGCGCGGAGCTTTGCCTGCCGCCGCAGACCAGCCTGCTCGACGTGCTGAATCTCATGCAGTTCCGCCGCGACACCTGCGTGGTGGCGGTCGAGCATGACCGCCCGGTCGGCATCGTCACCGGGCGCGACATCGTGCGTTTCTATGCACACGAACAGCACGCCTCCATCACCCTGGGGCAGGTCATGAACGCGCCCGTGCTGACGATACGGCAGGGCGACAGCATCAACGAAGCCGCCAGGGTGATGCTCGACAGCCGGGTGCGGCACCTGGTGGTGGTGGACGAAGCGGGATGCATGGCTGGCCTGGTCAGCGAACATGACCTGACCCATGTCATGGCGCACGGGCTGATCCGCGACTGGCAGTCGCTGGAAAGCGATTTCCTGCGCACCATGATCGACACCCTGCCCGACCTGGTCTGGCTGAAGGATGCGGAAGGCGCGTATCTGGCCTGCAATAAGCGCTTCGAGCAATTCTTCGGCGCGAAGGAGCAGGACATCGTTGGTCGGACCGACTACGATTTCGTGGACAAGCCGACGGCGGATTTCTTCCGCGAACACGACCGCAAGGCGATGGCGGCGGACAAGCCATGCGTCAACGAGGAATGCCTGACCTTCGCGGCGGACGGTTACCGCGGGCCGTTCGAGACCATCAAGACGCCGATGCGCGACCGCCAAGGCCGGCTGGTCGGGGTGCTGGGCATCGCGCGCGACATCGCCGCACGGACACGCGTCGAGGCGGAACTGCGCGCCAGCTACGAGAAGCTGCGCGGTCTCTATGAACTGTCCTCGATGGGCATCGCCCTGACCGACATGCAGGGACGCTACCTCGAGTTCAACGACGCCTTACGCGACATCTGCGGCTATACCCGCGAAGAGCTGAACCAGCTCGACTACTGGGCGCTGACGCCGAAAGAGTATGCGGACAAGGAAGCCGAGCAACTGGCGTCGCTCAACACTCTGGGCCGCTACGGCCCCTATGAGAAGGAATATATCCGCAAGGACGGAAGCCGCATCCCGCTGCTGCTGAACGGCATGCTGATCCACGACAGCGACGGGCGACCCTACATCTGGTCCATGATTGAGGACGTCAGCGAACGCAAGAAAGCGGAAGCCGTCATTGCGGCAAGCGAACATCACTACCGCACTCTGGTCGAGAACTCGCCGCTCTGCATCCACGAGATAGACATGGAAGGCCGCTTGCAGTCCATGAACCGGGCCGGGCTGAATATGCTGGGGCTGGTTGACGAAGCGAGGATTCGCGGCGCGTTCTACTTGGACGCCGTCGGCGGGCAGGACAAGGCGCGCATCGGGATGCTGATGCGGCAGGCGTTCGGCGGAAACACCAGCCATTTCGAATTCGACACGGACGGGAATCCGCCGCAGCATTTCAAATCCTGCTTCATTCCGATCAGGGATGCCGGCGGCAAGGTGGTGAAGCTGATGGGGCTGACCGAAGATATCACCGGGCGCAAGCAGGCGGAGGACAGCCTGCGCATCGCTGCCGGCGTGTTCGCCGCCAGCCAGGAGGCCATCCTCATCAGCGATGCGGATAACCGCATCACGGACGTCAATCCGGCGTTCACGCGCGTCACCGGCTATGCCCGCGAGGAGGTGCTGGGCAGGGATCCCGGATTGCTGGCTTCGGGGCGGCACGACCAGGCGTTCTATGAGGCGATGCGGCAGTCGCTGGAACAGGAAGGTCACTGGCGCGGAGAGATATGGAACCGGCGCAAGTCCGGCGAGGTATATGCGGAACTGCTTTCGATCTCGGTCATCCGCGACGGGCGCGACAAGTTGCAGCGCTATGTGGCGGTGTTCTCGGATATCAGCTACCTCAAGGAACATGAGGCCGCGCTGGACCGCGCCGCCAACTATGACAAGCTGACCGGCCTGCCCAACCGCAGGCTGCTGGCCGACCGGCTGAGCCAGGCCATCGCCCGCGCGCAACGCGACGGCAAGTTGCTGGCGGTCTGTTATCTGGATCTCGATGGTTTCAAGCACGTCAACGACGAGTTCGGGCACGAGGTGGGCGATCAGCTGCTGGTGAACGTCAGCTCCCGCCTGCAGGAAGCGTTGCGCGCGGGCGATACATTGGCGCGGCTGGGCGGGGACGAATTCGTGCTGCTGTTCAACGATTTCGCGCGCGAACAGGAATGCATCCAGTTGATTGGGCGCATCCTCGACATCGTCGCCACGCCGGTGGCCATCGGCGGGCATGAGGTCGGCGTGTCGGCCAGCATCGGCGTGACGTTCTATCCTGCCGACAACAACAAGGACGGCGACACCCTGTTGCGCCATGCCGACCAGGCCATGTATGCCGCCAAGCAGGCCGGCAAGAACCGCTACCACCTGCACGATCCGGCGCACAACCTGCGCGTGCGCACCCTGCACGAATCGCGGCAACGCATCCTGCACGGGCTGGAACACGGCGAATTCGAACTGTTTTACCAGCCCAAGGTGGATCTGGCCTCGGGCGCTGTCGCGGGCGTCGAGGCGCTGATCCGCTGGCATCATCCGGAGCGCGGCCTGCTGTTGCCGGAGGAATTCCTGCCGTTCATCGATGAATCGGCGCTGGAAATACGCCTGGGCGAGTGGGTGACGGATACGGCGCTGGCACAACTCGACGAATGGCGCAGGCAAGGCAGGCTGCTGGAAGTCAGCATCAACATTTCCGCGCGGCATCTCTTGTCGCCAGGTTTCGTCGCCGGGCTGGCGCGCAAGCTGGAGCGCTACCCGGAGTTGCCCCACAAGTGCTTGCAGATCGAAGTGCTGGAAACGGCCGCGCTCGAGGACATCGCTCGCTCTTCCGAGGTGATGGAGGCATGCCACGCGCTGGGCGTTCATTTTGCGCTGGACGATTTCGGCACCGGTTATTCCTCGCTGGCCTATCTGCGCAGGTTCTCGGCCGAAACGCTCAAGATCGACCAGAGCTTCGTGCGCGGCATGCTGGACAACGAGGATGACCGTGCCATCGTGCAGATCATCATCGCCCTTGCAAAGACCTTCGGCCGCAAGACCGTGGCGGAAGGCATCGAAACACGGGAGCATTATCAGGCCTTGCTCGAGGCGGGGTGCGAGGCGGGACAGGGCTACGGCATCGCCCGCCCGATGCCTGCACGGGATATCATGGAACTGGTTGATGAAAGACGGTAAACTCCCGAACGCCATGCACCGATGGCGGAGGAATTGACGGGGCGTTATTTCCCGATACGGAATAGCCCCGGCACGACACACACGATAAATAAAAAACAGCCTGGCAAGCTGATGTCTGTACATGATGGATCGCCGCACCGACCTTTACGATAATCCCCGACAGAATCCCCTGCCGATCGGCGTCGCCACGCGCGCCGCCGGTCAGGTCGGCAATGGACTGTCTTTCGGGGCGCGGACATCATGAGTCCGGCGAGTACCGCCGAGAGCTACCTGGGCGTCGCGCGCGCGCTGACCTGGCGTTATGCGATCGCGCTGTCGCTGGTGGCCATGCTTTCGACTGCGGCGTGGGTAAGCTTGCATCTGGTGATCGAGGAACAGCAAAGCACGGCGGCGGTGGTCAATGTGAGCGGGCGGCAACGCATGCTCAGCCAGCGCACGGCGCTGTTCTCGAACCTGCTGGTATCCGCGCCCGAGGCCGAACGACCAGCCATGCGCACGAAGCTGGAAGAGGCGCTCGACCTGATGGCGCGGTCGCATCAGGGCCTGACCCATGGCGACAAGGAGATGGGGCTGCCGGACAGCATGTCCCTTGCCGTCCATGCCATGTATTTCGACGGTCCCGATGCGCTCGACCGGCAGGTTGCGACCTATATCGGAACGGTTCGGGAACTGTTGTCGCTGGATGATGCCGCGCTGGTTCCCGGCATCGCACCGTTGCAATACATCACCAGCACCGCGCCGACCACGCTGGTCAGCACGCTGGATCGGATGGTGCAACAGTATCAAGCGGAAGGCGAGGCGTCCGTCCGGCGTCTGCAGCAAGCCGAAACGATATTCTGGCTGGTCACGCTGTTGTTGCTGATGCTGGAAGCGGCGCTGATCTTCCATCCCTTCACCCGGCATGTCCGTATCATCATCGGCAGGTTGCAAGATGTGACCAAGGAACTGCAATTACATCAGGGCCATCTTGAAGAACTGGTCGGACAACGCACAGCAGACCTGGAAAGACGGACCGAGGAATTGGCCGAGAGCGAGGAGAAGTTCCGCCTGATCAGCACTTCCGCCCAGGATGCGATCGTGATGGTCGGCACGGATGAGCAGGTGACTTACTGGAACCCCGCAGCCGAGAAGATGCTCGGTTACCGGGCGGACGAGGTGCTCGGCAAGAATCTGCATGACCTGCTTGCTCCCGGGCGCCACCGCGATGCGGCGCACGGCGGCTTCGCCCGCTTCCGGGATTGCGGTGAAGGCAACCTGATCGGCAGGACATTCGAGATCGCCGCACTGCGCAAGAGCGGCGAAGAGTTCCCCATCGAGTTGTCGATTTCCGCCTTCAGGTTGAAAAACAGCTGGCACGCACTGGGCGTCATCCGCGACATCACCGGGCGCCACATGGTCGAAGATGCATTGCGCCTCACCGCCAGCGTGTTCGATACCAGCCAGGAGGCCATTCTCATCACCGACGCGGACAACCGCATCACGGACGTCAACCCGGCCTTTACGCGCATCACCGGCTACAGCCGCGAAGAATTGCTGGGCAAGAACCCGAAATTGCTGAGTTCGGGCCGTCAGGACCAGGCGTTTTACGCAGCGATGTGGATATCCCTGAAGCAGGAGAAATCCTGGCGCGGCGAGATCTGGAACCGGCGCAAATCCGGTGATGTCTATGCCGAGCTGCTCTCGATCTCGGCCATTTGCGGGAACGATGGCAAGGTGCAGCATTACGTCGGCGTATTCTCGGACATCAGCTATCTCAAGGAGCACGAAGAAGAGCTGAACCGCGTCGCCCACTACGACGCGCTGACCGGCCTCCCCAACCGCGTGCTGCTGGCCGACCGCATGAAGCAGGCCATCGCCCGGACGGCACGCGAGCGGGACATGATGGCGGTGTGCTATCTCGACCTCGACGGCTTCAAGCCGATCAACGATACGCTGGGACACGAGGCGGGCGACCAGGTGCTGGTCGAGATAGCGCAGCGCATCGGCAACACCATACGCGGCGAGGATACCGTCGCGCGGCTGGGCGGGGACGAATTCGTGGTGCTGTTGCAGGGGTTGGAGAAAGGCGAGGAATGCGTGGCGACGCTGGACCGGCTGCTCGCGGAGATCGGGCGGCCCATTGTCGTCAATGACAAGCCGCTCATGCTGGGCGCCAGCATCGGCGTCAGCATCTATCCGCTGGATGATGAAGACCCGGACACCCTGCTGCGCCATGCCGACCAGGCCATGTATGCGGCCAAGCAATCGGGCAAGAACCGCTATCACATCTACGATCCCGCGCTGGACCTACGCGCCCGCAGCCATCACGAGTTCCTGCAAGGCATGCGCGAGGGGTTGGAACTGGGGCAGTTCGAGCTGTATTACCAGCCCAAGATCAATCTGCGCACCAGGGAGCTGATCGGCGCCGAAGCGCTGATCCGCTGGCGGCATCCCGAGCGCGGCCTGCTGGTGCCTGCGGAATTCCTGCATGCCATCGGGAACACCGAGCTCGACATCGAGATCGGCGACTGGGTGATCGCCGCCGCGCTCGATCAGATCGAACGTTGGCGTGGCGCGGGGCTGGACATCGAGGTCAGTATCAACATCTCGGCGCACCATCTGGAGTCCGTCGACTTCACCGAAAAACTGCACCAGCAGCTGGCGCGCCATCCGGGGCTGCCGCCGGGCAGGTTGCAGATCGAAGTGCTGGAAACGACCGCGCTCGAGGATACTGCCATCGTGCGGGAGATCATCGGGGAATGCCGCAAGCTCGGCATACGCTTCGCGCTGGATGACTTCGGCACGGGCTATTCCTCGCTGTCCTACTTGAGCAACCTGCCGGTGGACGTGCTCAAGATCGATCAGAGCTTCGTGCGCGACATGCTGGAGGACAAGGGCGACATGGCCATCGTGCAGGGCATCATCGCGCTGGCCAAGACGTTCGGGCGCGAGACCGTGGCGGAGGGCATAGAGACCAGGGAACACTACCAGGCCTTGCTTGAGATGGGATGCGAGATGGGGCAGGGCTACGGCATCGCCCGCCCGATGCCCGCGCATGAATTGACGATGTGGAGAGCAGCATGAAACAACCTGTGGCAAGCGGATTGACACTCGTGCCGGGAGGCAAGACGGGTCTTGCGCGGCAGGGGAAGGCTCGCTCATGACTTCGTTCGCCAGCCTGCGCCATGCGCTCGGCCAACTGGACAGCCTGCCTTCCGTGCCGCATATCGCGCTGAAGATACTGTCGCTGAAGATCAACACCGACGCGGGCGAGCGGGCATTGCTCGAACTGATCGGGCAAGACCCGCTCATCCTGGCCAAGGTCGTGGGCCTGTCCAATTCCGCGCTGTTCGGGCGGGGGCGCAAGATCGTGACGTTGCACGATGCCACCGCATTGATCGGCATCCGGCGTATCAAGATGATCGCGCTGAGCTTCGCCATGATGTCGTCCATGGCGCGCAAGCAGCCCGGCCTGCTCAATATCCAGAACCTGTGGCAGCACAGCCTGGCCGTCGCCGTGACGATGGACGCGCTGTCCCGCTACATGCCTGCCGAATCACATCCGGCGGATGACGAGATATATCTTGCCGGGCTGCTGCACGACATCGGTTTCATGGTGCTGGATTATCTCGACACCCGGCTCAGCGACCGCTTCCATGCCCGCATGGCCGCCGAACCGGAGCGCCCGGTGGAAGAGATCGAGGCAGAGATGCTGGAGATGAACCACTGCGAACTGGGCGCGGAACTCGGGCGGCACTGGAACCTGCCGGAAGGCGTCATCGCCGTGTTGCGTTACCACCACACGCCAAGCGACCCGCGTGCGGCAGTCGGCCAGCCTCTGGTGGATATGGCTCATCTGGCGGAGAAACTGCTGCCCACGTTCGGCATATCCGAATCCGTCCGCCCCGGGATAGATGAGGGCGAATGGCGCGCGCTAGGCATAGACCCGGAGCGGGCGGCCGAGATCATGGCGGCGGTCGAGAACAACATCCGATGAGACTGCTGGCCGAAGGTTGACAAAGGTCGGTAAAATTCAAGAAGCCATGCACCGATGGCGGGGGAGTTGACGGGGTGTTGTTTTTAGACGGGGAATAACCCCGGCACGATACACACGATAAAAACAGCTCTCAAATCCGATGGTTGTACATGATGGACTACAGTAGCACCCCCTGCGATAACTCCGGAACACCCTCTTTGAAGATGTTCTTAACCCGAATTGGTTTCGGCAGCAAGGCGGGCATTACAGGCGATGTCACGCAAATCGACCTGGCACACGGTCAGAAGAGCGGCTTGTTTGAGGCGCGCACCGTGCTCGAGGATGTGCGCGGCATCGCGTTCAGCGAATTCTTTGCCGAGGATGTCGTGCGTTGCCCGCTGGTGCAGAGGATTGTTGCGGCCTACGAACATTATGAACAGCAGGACAAAAGCATGAAAGAATGCTAACTTAACGCCATCCGCACAGGTTTAACTTGCCGTAATTTAAGAGAATTCCGCTAACCAAGATTATGTCCGCCACTCCCTTGGCCTCGTCGCAGCCTGCCAGTTATCTGTTTGATCGCGCACATGGCGTGCATCCATGGTTTGCCGCGCTGGGTGCGTTGCAAACAAGCAGCATAGCGGGGCATGCACCGCTCGCCCAAAACTGGCGCATGGATGCTCGCGTGGATGCCGTGAGGGAGTCGCATCTGGACGGTTCCGGCTGTTTCCCGGCAGGAAGTGCGGGCAGTGGATTCGATGCTGCCATACGTGATTATTACGCCCATTATCTTTGCCGCTCATCCTCCGTTGCACCGCTATCGGCCTACGTCGAAGGCCCAAATCAGGACAATCTGATTCCGTTCGATCAACGCCCCGCGCGCAGTCATCATTTGCTGCATATGGCATCGGTAAAGAGTCTGCTGAAATTTGCACTGGGGGCATACTCTTCAGGCAAGGCGGATTTTGAAATGGCGGTGTTCAGGCTATCCAGAATTCGTTTGTCGGCACACCCAGATAGTGCCGAAATAGAAAGACTGATTGCATCCCTGCAAGCGCGTGGTAGCGATGCAATCGGGGAATTCGCGCGTGAGTTGTCTACGGTGCTGGGCAGCACAGAGCCGCATTGGTGGGCGGCATTCGCGCATGAAGTCGGCGACTTGGGCGCTATCGACGACTGGACGGATGCCGTCAGGAAAACCGGGCAGGGCCACATCGAACCAGACGAATGGCTACTGGCTTGGCGCTATTCGCCGGAGGTGGTCGGTAAACTCTACCGGCCCACTGTCGCCGAAGCGGGGGTCTATGCTTATCATTTTCCATCGCCGCCGTTGGTGAATTACGGGATTACGATGCCATTGGCGCAGGGCCTGCCTGCCGTGCGCGAGCTGATCCATGCACCGCTTAAGGGCGACATCTGTGCCGAATCCTGCATAGGCTTCGGCCAAGTGCGGGGTGATCCGGCGCCGCTGCGAGGAGTTGGCGGCCTCTCTTCATGGTTTCAAACGCGGCGGCATGAACATTCAGAACATCTCGTTCGGCATCAGCCACCGCTCACGCAAAGCTGGCTGACACGCCATTCCGTCATGCCATGATGAACATCAACCAAGCGGCGCGTGCCGTCCTTCTGGATCAACTCACTCGCATCGCCCATACCGGCAATGCCGAAGCGCTACAGGCGTTGCTGAGCGGCGCAGGCTTGCCTGCACTATCACGCGATGCCGAGCCTGCGGAACAAATTTTTGACGCACTGGAATCCGGCGAGCATTACGCCAGCCTGGCGCGACGCATTGCCCATCTTCTCGTCAGTCTGGTTCGGCGACGCGCCGAAGCGCTCGAACAGCGCCTTGCATCGCTGGAGGCCGCAGCCATGGGGGGTGGTAAAACACTGGTTTACGAGAGCCCGTATCTGGAAGATGAAACCTACGTGTTCAACCTGTTTCTGCTGGCTGCCCGCCTGCCGCGCGAGAAAGAATTGTTCGGCGGCCTGCGGCGTTTCCATGAGGTCGGCTTCGAGCGCGCGGTCGTGCTCGCCAGCATCAACAACCGGGTAGGCTTCCAGTTGCGCCGCGCATTGGCCGAACAGCAGCACGATAGTGGAATGCGCGGCTACTGGCAGAACTTGTTGCAAGACGAGAATCGCGAATGGAACCCCGCGCGCCGCACCGAACTGCTCGAAGCCTGGCACGGATTGTTGGGCACGATTGATTTATCCGTCGACAGGCAGGATGCGCTGGGTACGCTGGATGCCGGTTTGCGAGCTCTGCACGGCAGCGTCGAGCGCCATCCCCAAGCCATCGGCCTGCTGGAATTGTCGCTGTTGCGGCTGGAAAGCGCCTACCCGCTCGATCCCGTCACCTGGATAGGCTACCTCGCTCCATTTTGGGCGAAATGGCCCGAACTGTTGCAGGATGTCTCCGCCAGCATCTGGCCTGGACTGGAACCCCAGTCGCGCGAAGATATGCCGCCGCTGCCGACCGATCTGGCCGAGCTGTGGGCGGCGATGGGTGCGGATCGGCAGGAAGCGTTGCGCGGCATCCTCAAGCGCAATGCCGCCGATGAGGGGCGGCAACTCCTGAAAGGTATGCTCTTTGACCCACCCTCGATGGCCACCGCGTATCCTCCGCAGGAAGTTCGTTTGCTGCTGAACCGGCTGGGCGAACACCTGTGGCCCGTCGATAAAAAGCATGTGCATCTGGAGCCGCAGCGCGAACAGGGAGAATGGGGCAAGGCTGAATCCGCCCGCCCGGTGCGCCGCGCATCGTTCGATCGTCTGGCAAGGCTGGAGGCCGTCAACCGCACCCTCGCCGAAATCGAACGTCGTTTGGGCGAGGGCGACGAGGCCGCCGCGCGTCGTTTCCTCAATGAACTGCTGTCCCAGCAGCGGGCTTCGCAATTTGCCGACCGGCATCTGCACACCGCCAAGACGCTTGCGAATGCGGCGACCATTGCGATGCGTTTCGGTATGTTGGGCTGGGCTGAAACTCTGCTTCGGGAAGCTTGTGTGGAGAATCACGACGATTCAGTGTCGGCCTGCGGTCTTGCGGAGGTGCTGAAAGCGCGCGGAGAACTGGCTGCGGCGGAAGAACAATATCGCGGCAACGTGGCGCGCTGGCCGAACAACGAGGTGTCGGCCTGCGGTCTTGCGGAGGTGCTGAAAGCGCGCGGAGAACTGGCTGCGGCGGAAGAACAATATCGCGGCAACGTGGCGCGCTGGCCGAACGACGAGGTGTCGGCCTGCGGTCTGGCGGACGTGCTGAAAGCGCGCGGAGAACTGGCTGCGGCGGAAGAACAATATCGCGGCAACGTGGCGCGCTGGCCGAACAATAGGGTCGCGGTTAACGGGCTGGCTAACTTGTTGAGAAAGCGCAAGAGTTATGTCGAGGCGCTCGCACTGTTGCCGGAAACTTCGCGCGATTGCTACGACTTGCATGTGCGCGCGATGATTTTGCTCGACCTGGGGCGGCTGGAGGATGCGCGCGCGGCGCTGGAACGGGGCAGGGCGCTGGCGGTTGGACCGAAACAAAGTGCGGTGTTTCAAAGCGGTAAGGCCTTGCTGGAATTGCGCGCCAAGGATTATCGCCGCGTCGAGGCCATTCTGGCCGAAATGCCCAACAACGTGATTCCCATCGACCTGATGCGTCTGCATTTCGAAGCGGCGCAGAATCACGGCGAGGCGGCGGGCAGGCTGGCGGGTGTGCTGAGCGTTCGGCAGATGAATTTCGGCGAGGCACGGGTATACGAACTGGTGCGCAAGGGCTTTGGCATTGGTGCAATGGAAGTCGGGCGTCAGCCTCAGGCTGCTGAACTCGATGAAATTTTCGACGCTGAAATCGAACTGTTGTTGGCCGCGTAATTCCCGATGACATCCCCGCAACATAAACTCTCTCTCTCCGTGCAATACGCCAGCGCCTCGCCGCAGTTGACCACGCGCGCGCAGTTGCGCCGCTGGGCCGGCGTTGCGCTGCAGCGCGACGTGCGCCTGACGCTGCGCATCGTGGACGAGGCCGAGGGGCGCGCGCTGAACCAGAACTATCGCGGCAAGGATTACGCCACCAACGTGCTGACCTTTGTGTATGACGAGGGTGGGCAGTTGTCCGGCGACGTAGTGATCTGCGCGCCGGTGGTCGAGCGCGAGGCACGCGAGCAGCACAAGGCGCTGCTGGCGCACTATGCGCACCTGACCATCCATGCGCTGCTGCATTTGCAGGGCTATGACCACGAGAATGATGCCGATGCCGCCGCAATGGAGGCACTGGAAACGCGGCTGATGTTAAAATTGCGCTACCCCGATCCTTATCAGGAAACCTGAACCGCCGATGGATTCACCCGAGAGCAACAAACCCACCCTGCTGGAACGCCTTTCCGCGCTGCTGCTGCGCGAGCCCGAAGACCGCGAGCAACTTGTCCGGTTGCTGCATTCCGCCTACGAACACAACCTGCTCGACGCCGATGCGCTGTCCATGATGGAGGGCGTGTTGCAGGTGTCCGAGCGCCAAGTGCGCGAGATCATGATCCCGCGCGCGCAGATGGACGTGATCGACATCAGCGAGCCGCCGGATCAGTTCATCCCGTTCGTGATCGAGACCGCGCACTCGCGCTTCCCGGTCATCGACGGCGACAAGGACAACATCATCGGCATCCTGCTGGCGAAGGACCTGCTGCGCTATTACGCGGGCGAGGAATTCGACGTGCGCGACATGCTGCGCCCGGCGGTGTTCGTGCCGGAATCCAAGCGCCTCAACGTGCTGCTGCGCGACTTCCGCAGCAACCGCAACCACATCGCGCTGGTGGCGGACGAATACGGCGGCGTGTCCGGCATGGTGACCATCGAGGATGTGCTGGAACAGATCGTCGGCGACATCGAGGACGAATACGATTTCGACGAGGACGAGGACAATCTCATTCCGGACAGCAAGGGCAAGTGGCGCGTGAAGGCCGATACCGAGATCGCCGATTTCAACGAGGCGCTCGGCACGGAATTCAGCGACGAGGAATACGACACCGTCGGCGGGCTGGTGCTGAAAGCAGCCGGGCAGTTGCCGAAACGCGGCGACCGCTTCCATATCGGCGGCATCGATTTCACCGTGCTGCGCGCCGACAGCCGCCGACTGTATTCGTTGCTGGCGGAACGGAAAAAGACCGCAGAAGATTTAACGTGAAACGCGTGCGGCGATCCGTCGTAGGGGCAATTCACGAATTGCCCCTACGTTCAGTTGTAGGGTGGGCACGTTTCTTGTGCCCACGCGGAAATAACCTCTGCGCTATAACATAGCGACAGAAATCGTAGCGAGCGACTGGAGGGCAAGGCGCACGGAGCGCAGGAACCGGAATGTACACAAAGCACATGAGGATTCCGAGCACCGCGCAACGCAGCCTATCCAGTCGCGCAGTAGATTTATGTCGTTATGTTTAAAACCGCTCGTTCTCGCCCAGATAGCGCCACTGCCCCACCGGCAGGTTGCCCAGCTTCACCTTGCCGATGCGGACGCGCTTCAGTCCGCTGACTTCCAGCCCGACCAGTTCGCACATGCGGCGGATCTGGCGTTTCTTTCCCTCGTTCAGCACGAAGCGCAGCTGGTCCTCGTTCTGCCAGCTCACCTTCGCTTGCTTGAGATATACGCCGTCCAGCTTGAGCCCCTGATTGAGCAGGGCCAGCCCGCTGTCCTTCAGCTTCCCTTTCACGCGCACCAGATATTCCTTGTCCACTGCGGAATCTTCGCCGATCAGTTGTTTGGCGATGCGCCCGTCCTGGGTGAGCACCAGCAAGCCGGTCGAGTCGATGTCCAGCCGTCCCGCCGGGGCGAGGCCGAGCAACTGGCTGCGGTGGAAGCGCAACGGCGAGCTGTCTTCGCTCCAGCGGTTGTGCGGCTCGAACAGCACGCTCGCCGGTTTGTAATCGCGCTCGGCCTGGCCGGAGACATAACCGACCGGCTTGTTGATCAGGATGGTGACGCGCTGCTGCTGGATGTTCTGCGCCGCACTGCGCAAAGTGATGCGCTGGTTGGGCCAGACCTTGCTGCCGAGTTCGCTGACGACCGCGCCATCGACCTCCACCAGCCCCTTCTCGATATAGTCGTCCGCCTCGCGGCGCGAGCACAGGCCGAGTTCGGACATGCGTTTGGACAGGCGGACTTTTTCCATGTGGTGCGATGCGTTCGAGTGAAGAGGGGGATTTAACCACAAGTGCCGCATGCGGCGGAATCGGTTATTCTCCGCAGCCATGTTCCAACACCGCAAATCCTTGATCGCCGCCTTCATCGCCGGCCTGCTGTGCGTGTCCGGCTTCGCGCCGTTCGGCCTGTTCCCGGTGCCGGTGGTCGCACTCGCCGTGCTGTTCCATCTGTGGCGTGGTGCCGCCGCGCCGCGCGCAGCGGCATGGCTAGGGTTTGCCTTTGGTCTGGGGTTATTCATTGCCGGCATCGGCTGGATATTTGTCGCTTTGCATGATTACGGCGACATGCCGGGGGTGCTCGCATTGCTGGCGACGCTGCTGTTCGCTGCCTTCCTCGCGCTGTTCCCCGCACTGGCCGGCTATGCGCAGGCGCGTCTGCCGGCATGGAACGGCGCGGTGTTCCGCAGCCCGGAAGAAGAAAAGCGCCCCCCGCCGCCAGTGCCGCTCGCCATCCCCGCGCCGGTGGCGCTAGGCGCGCTGATGCCGGCGGCATGGGTGCTGGTGGAATGGCTGCGCGGCACGATCCTCACCGGCTTCCCGTGGCTGACCCTGGGCTATGCGCACAGCGACAGCCCGCTGGCCGGCTATGCGCCGCTGCTGGGCGTGTACGGCGTGTCGCTGGCGGCGGCGGTGAGCGCCGGTCTGCTCGCATCGCTGTGGCGCGAACGCTGGAACCGGCAGGGACGCATCGCCGTGGCGCTGCTCGCCGCCTTGTGGCTCGGCGGTGCCGCGCTGCGCGGCATCGCGTGGACGCAGCCGCAGGGCGAGCCGTTCCGAGTGGCGCTGGTGCAGGGCAATATCTCGCAGGCTCTCAAGTTCGACGAAGAGGCGCTGGTATCCACGCTGGAGACCTACCGGCGTCTCGCGCTGCAAAGCGCGGCACGCCTGACCGTGTTGCCGGAGACGGCGATCCCGCTGTTGCGTGAGGAAGCGCCGGCGATGATGCTCATGCATCTGCAACAGCATGCGCAGTCGAACGACGGCGACATGCTGATCGGCGTGTTCGAGCATGACGCGGGCGGCTATTACAACAGCGTGTTCACGCTGGGCGCGGCACCGGAGCAGCATTACCGCAAGAACCATCTGGTGCCGTTCGGCGAATTCATCCCGCTGCGTTTCGTGCTGGGGCCGCTCATCAACGGCGTGCTTAATATCCCGATGGGCGACCTGTCGCGCGGCGGCGCGCAGCAGGCGCCGCTGGAAGTCGCCGGGCAGCGCGTCGCGGCGAACATCTGCTACGAGGATGTGTTCGGCGAGGAGATCATCCGCGCGCTGCCGCAGGCCACGCTGCTGGTCAACGTCACCAACGACGCCTGGTACGGCGAATCCCACGCCGCCGCACAGCACAACCAGATATCGCAACTGCGCGCGCTGGAGACCGGTCGCATGATGCTGCGCGCCACCAACACCGGCGTCACCTCCATCATCGGCGCGGACGGCAAGGTGCGGCAGCAACTGCCGCAACATCAGGAAGGCGTGCTGACCGGCATGGCGCTGGGCTACGGCGGCATCACCCCCTACGTTCGTCTGGGTAACGCGGCGGTGATGCTGCTGCTTCTCGGCATGCTGGCCTATGCATGGCTGCGCCGCACGACATGCCCTCTCCCCATCCCTCTCCCGCAAGCGGGAGAGGGTGCCGAAGGCGGGAGAGGGTAGCGCAATGTCCGGCTGGGTCTGCTACCTCCTGCGCTGCGCTGACGACACCCTGTACTGCGGTATCACCAACGATCTCGGCAAGCGCCTCGCCGCGCATAACGCCGGCACTGCATCCAAATGCACGCGGGTGCGTCTGCCGGTGGAACTGGTGTGGAGTGAATCCTGTAGCGACAAATCCGCCGCGCTGAAGCGCGAGATGCAGATCAAGCGGATGCCGCGTAGCGCAAAGCTGTCATTGTGCGGGGTGACGCCGGGAGGCGAAAACCCGTAAAATGCGCGCTTTGCAACCGCATGGCTCACCACTGATGCTTACCTTTCAACAGATCATCCTGAAGTTGCAGGAATATTGGGACAAACAGGGCTGCGCGCTGCTACAGCCCTACGATATGGAAGTCGGTGCGGGCACGTCGCATACCGCCACCTTCTTGCGTTCACTCGGACCGGAGCCGTGGAAGGCGGCCTATGTGCAGCCTTCGCGCCGCCCCAAGGATGGGCGCTACGGCGAGAATCCAAACCGTTTGCAGCACTACTACCAGTTTCAGGTAGTGCTGAAACCGGCGCCCGCCGATATCCTCGATCTGTATCTCGGCTCGCTCGAAGCGCTCGGTTTCGATCTCAAGCAAAACGATATCCGCTTCGTCGAGGACGACTGGGAGAACCCGACGCTGGGCGCGTGGGGCTTGGGCTGGGAGGTATGGTTAAACGGCATGGAGGTGACGCAGTTCACCTATTTCCAGCAAGTCGGCGGCATCGACTGCAAGCCGATCACCGGCGAGATCACCTATGGCCTAGAGCGGCTGGCGATGTACCTGCAGGGCGTGGAAAATGTGTTCGACCTGACCTGGACGGCGGGCGTCAGCTACCGCGATGTGTACCACCAGAACGAGATCGAGCAATCCGCCTACAACTTCGAGCATAGCGATGTGGAGTTCCTGTTCACCGCCTTCGGCGCGCACGAGAAACAGGCCAAGCACCTGATGGAGCAGCAGCTCGCGTTACCCGCCTACGAACAGGTGCTGAAAGCGGCGCACAGCTTTAATCTGCTGGACGCGCGCGGCGCGATCTCGGTGACCGAGCGCGCCGCCTACATCGGCCGTATCCGCAATCTGGCACGCGGTGTCGCGCAGAGTTATTTCGACAGCCGCGCGCGTCTCGGTTTTCCGATGGCGCCGAAAGCATGGGCGGACGAAGTGCTGGCACAAATCGAAAAGAAGGTGACAGCATGAGCACCAAGAATTTGCTGGTTGAGTTGCTTGTCGAGGAGCTGCCACCGAAGGCGCTCAAAAAACTAGGTGAAGCATTTGGAGAGCTTTTGTTTGCTGAACTTCAGAAGTCAAACTGCCTTGATAATGGGACGAAACTGACCATTTTTGCTTCGCCGCGACGTCTTGCTGCACATGTTTCTAATGTATTGCCGGAAGGTATGCAGAAGTCAATAAAAATGAAACTGATGCCGGTTTCTATTGCGCTTGATGATCATGGAAAGCCAACGCCAGCACTAGTTAAAAAACTCCAAGCACTTAGTCTTGAGTACCTTTTGACGGCCACCCAAACTGTTTGGGACATGCGCATATTGAAAGAAAACGATGGCAAGGCTGAATCGCTGTTTTATATTGACCAACCCAGCCCACAGCCCTATTCACATTCTGTTCAAAGTGCGCTTAATCGGATAGAGAATAATCTACCTATTCCCAAGTTGATGACCTATCAACTCGCCGATGGCTGGAGCAGCGTGAATTTTGTACGCCCGGCGCACCGGCTGGTGGCACTATATGGCGCAGAGGTGGTAAAGGTTGACCCTCACCACCCAGATCGCCCAGTGGTGATATTAGGCTTGCAAGCTGGTCGCGAGACCCAAGGCCACCGCTTCGAGGCGTCAAGCGCGACGTTGGAAATCCGCGATGCCGACAGTTATGAAGCGCAGCTGGAAAACGAAGGCGCGGTGATCCCGAGCTTTGAGAAACGCCGCGCCGAGATCGCCAGACAACTCGCCGCCGCTGCAGCGAAGGAAGGCTTGCACCCGATCAACGACGACGCGCTGCTGGACGAAGTGACCGCGCTGGTCGAGCGTCCCAACGTGCTGCTTGGCAAATTCGAGGAGGCGTTCCTCGAAGTGCCGCAGGAATGCCTGATCCTGACCATGAAGGCGAACCAGAAGTATTTCCCGCTGCTGGATGCGGCGGGCAAGCTCACCAACAAGTTTTTGATCGTTTCCAACATCCGTCCGACGGACGCGAGCCTGGTGATCGGCGGCAACGAGCGGGTGGTGCGCCCGCGTCTGGCCGATGCGAAATTCTTTTTCGACCAGGACAGAAAAAAGACCTTGGAATCGCGTGTTCTCGGACTTGCCAAGGTGGTGTACCACAACAAACTTGGCACGCAGGGCGAGCGGGTAGAGCGGGTCTGTGCCATTGCCAAAGCCATCGGGCAACAGCTCGGCGGTGACAGCCTTGCGCTGCAAGCCGAACAGGCTGCGCTGCTGGCGAAGGCCGATCTGCTCACCGATATGGTTGGAGAATTCCCCGAGTTGCAGGGCATCATGGGACGCTACTACGCGCAGCACGATGGCCTCTCCGACGACATCGCCTACGCCATCGAGGATCACTACAAGCCGCGTTTCGCCGGCGACGAACTGCCGCGCAATCCTGTCGGCACTTGCGTCGCGCTGGCCGACAAGTTGGAGACGCTGGTCGGCATGTTCGGCATCGGCCAGATACCGACCGGCGACAAGGATCCATTCGCGTTGCGCCGTCATGCGCTGGGCGTGATCCGCATGCTGGTCGAGAATGAATTGTCGCTCAATCTTCATGATTTGATCGGCAGCGCTTTTTCCGGATTTCCGCAAGGCTTGCTGACCGATGCGCATAGCGAAATCGAGACCTTCGTGTTCGAGCGTCTGGGCGGGATGATGCGCGAGCAAGGTTATAGTTACACGAGCAATGAGGTGGATGCGGTGCTGTCATTGCGTCCCCAGCGCTTGAGCGAGGTACGCCACCGTCTTATCGCGGTAAGAGTCTTTGCCGAATTGCCGGAGGCCGCAGCACTCGCCGCCGCCAACAAGCGTGTCGGCAACATCCTCAGGAAAGCGGAGGGGCATGTGCAGGACGAGGTCGATCCGGCGCTACTGCATGAGCCGGCCGAACAGGCACTGTACCGCGCGCTCAACGAGATCGCGCCCAGGGCGGATGCTGCGTTCGCGGCGGGCGATTACACCGCCTCGCTGCGGGCGCTGGCCGCGTTGCGCGCGCCGGTGGATGCATTCTTCGACGATGTGATGGTGAACGTGGAAGACGAAAGGCTGCGCGCCAACCGCCTCGCGCTGCTGGCGCGGCTGCTGTGGGCGATGAACCGCATCGCCGATATCTCCAGGTTGGCGGCATGACCATCGTGAAACGGGAAACGAGCCGTAGGGTGGGCACGTCTTTTGCGCCCACCGTTTATCCGCGTGTGCACAAAATCGTGCCCACCCTACCAACTAACGCCTAACGACTGCCCATATGAACCTCGTCATCCTCGACCGCGACGGCGTCATCAATTACGACTCCGACAAGTTCATCAAGAATCCGGATGAATGGAAGCCGATCCCCGGCAGCCTGGAGGCGATCGCGCGGCTCAACCAGGCCGATTACCGCGTGGTGGTGGCGACCAACCAGTCCGGCATCGGCCGCGGCCTGTTCGACATGGCGACGCTGAACGCGATCCACGACAAGATGCACAAGGCGTGCGCGCAGGCCGGGGGGCGCATCGACGCCGTGTTCTATTGCCCGCATACCGCCGAGAGCGATTGCCACTGCCGCAAGCCCAAGGTCGGTATGCTGGAAGAGATCGCGCTGCGTTACGGTTTGAACGATCTCGAGGACGTGGCGGTGGTCGGCGATTCGCTGCGCGACCTGCAATGCGCCGCCACGCTGGGCGCGCAGCCCTATCTGGTGCTGACCGGCAAGGGCGCGAAGACGCAGGCGGCGGGAGGGCTGCCGGAAGAGACCGTCGTGCTGCCGGACTTGGCGGCAGTGGCGGCGGAATTGGCTTGATATCCCGCATCCTTTTCCCTCTCCTGCCTTCGGCATCCTCTCCCGCTTGCGGGAGAGGAAAATATATTCCCATCGCCCGCTTGCGGGAGAGGGGTTAGGGGAGAGGGTATGACCGCATTGCGTTCGCTGCTGTTCCTGTTGTTGCAGGCCGTGCTCACGCCGCTGTTCTCCACGTTCGCGCTGCTGACCTTCCCGTTCCCGCCGCTGACGCGCTACCGCCTCATCTCCGGCTATGCGCGCACCATGATCTGGCTGCTGCGCGTGGTGTGCGGCATCCGCCACGAGGTGCGCGGCATCGAGAATATCCCGCAGGAACCGTGCATCGTGCTGTGCAAGCACCAGTCGGCATGGGAGACGCTGGCATTGCAAGCCGTGTTCCCGCCGCAGGTGTGGGTGCTGAAACGCGAGCTGCTGTGGTTGCCGTTCTTCGGCTGGGGGTTGGCGATGACCAGCCCCATTGCGATCGACCGCAGTGACGGCAAGGGTGCGGTGAAGCAGTTGCTCAGGCAGGGCAAGGAGCGGCTGGCGCAAGGCTTCTGCGTGGTGGTGTTTCCCGAGGGCACGCGCGTGCCCTACGGTACGCGCGGCAAGTACAAGATCGGCGGCGCGATGCTGGCGGCGAGCAGCGGCGCACCCGCAGTGCCGGTGGCGCATAACGCCGGACGCCTGTGGGGACGCAACGCCTTCAGCAAGCATCCCGGACTAGTCACCATGAGCATCGGCAAGCCCATTGTCACGCAGGGGCGCAAGGCGGAACAGATCAACGCCGAGGCCGAGGCGTGGATCGAGAACGAAATACGGCAGCTGGCGCATTGATGTTCAAAAGACTGCGCAATCTGGTCGCTCCACCCACCGTCGAACAGCGTGCCGCACTCCTCGCCGGCAAGCGCATCACTTACACCCTCAAACGTAGCGGCAGGCGCCGCAGCATCGGCTTGCGCATCGACGACCGCGGCCTCACCGTGAGCATGCCGCTGCGCGCTTCGGAACGCTGGCTGCACAGCGTGTTGCAGGACAAGGCGCGCTGGGTGGTGGAGAAGCTCGAAGGCTGGCAAACGCACCAGCCGCCCAAGCCGCGCTGGGTGGATGGCGAGGCCGTCCCGTTCCTTGGCGAGCCGCTGCTGCTGCGCGTGCGGCAGAGCTTGTTCGCTGCGCCCGCGCAGCATCGTGGCAAGGAGTTATGGGTGTTCGTGGCGGACGAGCGCGATGCCGCGCGCATAGAGCAGGCAGTGTTGCACTGGTACCGGCAGCAGGCCGAACCGTTGTTCGCCGGACGAATGGCGCATTACGCGCCACTGCTGGATGTCGTGCCGCGCGCGCTGAAGATCTCGGCGGCGAAGACGCAATGGGGTAGCTGCACGGCGCGCGGCATACTGCGCCTCAACGAGCAGCTCATCCGCCTGCCGTTACGCCTGATCGATTACGTGGTGGTGCACGAACTGGCGCACCTGCGCGAGATGAACCATTCGGCGGCGTTCTGGGCGGTGGTGGAAAGTGCCTGCCCCGATTATGCGAAGCGGCGGCGCGAACTCAAGACGGTTGCGTTGTAGGAGCGGGCGGCAGCCGCGAAAAAGATCGCGCCTTCCGGCGCTCCTACGGCAAGCTGATCTGCTCACCCTGCTCGGCGAACAGTTCCACCAGTTTGGCGAACAGTTCGCTGCCGTCGCGCTGGCTGTGCCATGCGTCGTCCTGCCAGGCATAGTGGAAGCCGCCGGACTTGGCCGCCACCCATATCTCCTGATTTACGTCGTGGCGGTTGACGATGATCTTCTGTCCGTTGTCGAACTCGATCTCCAGCACATTGCCGCTGCGGTTGCATTCGGCCTCGCCGCAGCCGTCGGTGGCGGTCTCGATGCGCGCCAGCGCGGCATCGGCCAGTTGGTTGAATTCGCTTTCGGTCATGCTCCACCCTTATAATCCATCACGTTGAAACCAATATCCGGAGCAATCATGCGTCCCGTTCACATTGTAGCCATTATCCTGATTTTTTCCGCCCTGCTGCAAGGCTGCGGGCATAAAGGTCCGCTCACGCTTCCTGCGCCGGATACGAACACCGCCGCGAAACAATAAAATCATGACCAATCATTTCCATTATCAAGATGGCGAACTGTATGCCGAGCAAGTGCCGCTGGCGGACATCGCCGCGCAATACGGCACGCCCTGCTATGTGTATTCGCGCGCCGCGCTGACCGAGGGTTACCGCCAGTTCAGCGATGCGCTGCAAAACCGCGCGCATCTGATCTGCTATGCGGTGAAGGCCAATTCCAATCTGGCGGTGCTGAACCTGTTCGCGCGCCTCGGCGCTGGGTTCGACATCGTCTCCGGCGGCGAATTGCAGCGCGTGCTGGCGGCGGGTGGCGATGCGGGCAGGGTGGTGTTCTCCGGCGTCGGCAAGAGCGCCGCCGAGATGCGCCTGGCGCTGGAGGCGGGCATCCTCTGTTTCAATGTCGAATCCGCGCCCGAGCTGGATCGTCTCAGCGAAGTGGCGGGCAGCATGGGCAAGGTCGCGCCGGTCAGCCTGCGCGTGAATCCCGACGTGGATGCAAAAACCCATCCTTACATTTCCACCGGGTTGAAGCAGAACAAGTTCGGCGTGGCCTATACCGAGGCGCTCGGGTTGTACCGCAGGGCGCAGGCGTTGCCGCATCTGCACATTACCGGCATCGACTGCCACATCGGCTCGCAGCTCACCGAGACGAGCCCGTTCATCGCGGCAGTCGAGAAGGTGCTGGCGCTGGTGGATGCGCTGGCGCGGGAAGGTATCCGGCTCGAGCACATCGATCTGGGCGGCGGCCTGGGCATACGCTACGACGATGAGACGCCACCGGCGATCGCGGACTATGTGGCCGCATTGCTGGGCGCGATGGGTGGACGCAGCGAGAAGCTGATCCTTGAGCCGGGGCGCGTGCTGGTCGGCAACGCCGGCGTGCTGCTGACGCGCGTGGAATATCTCAAGCATGGCGAGGAAAAGAATTTCGCCATCGTCGATGCGGCGATGAACGACCTGATGCGTCCCGCGCTGTATGATGCCTGGCACGGAATCCTGCCGGTACGGCGCGAGGATCATGCAGCGCAAACCTATGAAGTGGTCGGCCCAATCTGCGAAACGGGTGACTTCATCGCTCATGCGCGCGAGCTGGCGATCGCGCCGCAATCCTTGCTGGCCGTGCTTTCCGCGGGTGCCTACGGGATGAGCATGAGCTCCAACTACAACACGCGACCGCGTGCCGCCGAGGTGATGGTGGACGGTGATGCAGTGCATCTGGTGCGCGAGCGCGAAGTGGTGGCGCAGCTGTATGCCGCAGAAAGAAGCCTTCCGTGAAGTGTTGCAAATTCCACAAAAATTTTTTTGAAATTTAGTTAAATCTGTTGCAGGATTTTTTAAACGTGGATAGAGTGCCGATGCCGCAAGCGTCTTTCGCTTAAACACAGGGCGTTTGGGTGTGCAGTGAATCGCAGTGAATGTTCTAAATTTTTATGGAGAATGAAAATGGCAACATCAGCAAAAGCACCCGCAGCCAAGAAGCCCGCAGCGAAAAAACCCGCAGCCAAGAAAGCAGCAGCAAAACCCGCAGCAAAAAAAGCAGCCGCCAAGCCGGCAGCTAAAAAAGTCGTAGCGAAAAAATCTGTTGCCAAGAAACCGGCAGCCAAGAAAGTCGCTGCGAAGAAACCGGTAGCGAAAAAAGTTGCTGCCAAGAAGCCCGCAGCAAAGAAAGTCGCAGCGAAGAAACCCGTAGCGAAAAAAGCAGCTGCCAAGAAACCGGCAGCCAAAAAGGTTGCAGCGAAGAAGCCCGCAGCAAAGAAGGCCGTTGCCAAGAAACCGGCAGCCAAAAAGGTTGCAGCCAAAAAACCGGCGGCCAAGAAGGCAGCAGCCAAGAAGCCGGCAGCCAAGAAGCCGGCAGCCAAGAAGGCAGCAGCTAAGAAGCCGGCAGCCAAGCCGACTGGTGGCATCCTGAAAGCATAATCCTGCCCCGCAAGGGGCGGAGTTTTTTCTGCGCTTCGGGTATTTGTTGTCCATGACATCCCGCGTTCCGGCGCGGGATGTCATCGTTCTCCCTCTTGCGGCGACGCGCGGCAGATTGCCGCGCTTGTCCGCTTTGTCCCGCAGGGTCAGTTAGCCCGTTCCGTCTTGTCTCGATAGCAGATGCGGCGTTGCCGGAACTGCATGTCCGGATCAGATCAGGAAGATCGTTGCCAATCCCAGGAAGATGAAGAATCCGCCGCTGTCGGTGATGGCGGTGATCATTACGCTCGAACCGATGGCCGGGTCGCGCCCCAGTTTCTGCATGACCAGCGGGATGCCCATGCCGACGATGGCGCCCATCAGCAGGTTGAGCAGCATCGCGCTGGTCATCACGACGCCCAGCGCGATGCTGTGATACAGGAAAAAAGCGAACAGGCCGGCGATGCTGCCCCATAGCAGGCCGTTGAACCCGCCAATCGCCAGTTCCTTCATCATCAGCCTGCGCGCATTCGCATCGGTGATCTGCCCGAGCGCCAGCGAGCGGATGACGATGGTGGTGGTCTGGTTCGCCGAATTGCCCGCGATGCCGGCAACGATGGGCATCAGCGTGGCGAGTGCGACGTATTTCTCGATCGTATTCTCGAAACTGCCGATCACGCGCGAGGCGAAGAACGCGGTGCACAGGTT
Source organism: Gallionellales bacterium GWA2_60_18 (assembly GCA_001801105.1). The sequence continues at coordinate 41,663 of MGWS01000033.1, read as the reverse complement.
CAGCGCCAGCCAGGTCCAGCGGTTCTGCGCCGATTTCCATACCGATGCGAAGATATCTTCCTCTTCGCGCAGGCCGGCCTGATTGAACAGCTCGCTTTCAGACTCGGTACGCACGAAATCCAGCACCACGTTCACCGTCACGCGCCCGACCAGCTTGCCGTCTTCGTCCACCACCGGCGCGGAGACCAGATCATAGCGCTCGAACGCCTGCGCGGCCTGTTCCGCCTTTTCTTCGGGATGCAGCTGGATAGTATCGGTCAGCATCAGGCTGCCGACTCCCACATCCGGTTCGTTGACCACGATCAGGTTGATCGGCAGCACGCCCCTGAAATGGTCGTCGCGATCCACCACGAACACCTGATCGGTATGGTCCGGCAGTGTGTCGAAGCGGCGCAGGTAGCGCGATACCACTTCCAGCGTCACGTCCTCGCGCACGTGCACCATGTTGAAATCCATCAGCGCGCCGACCGAGTCCTCCGCATACGACATCGCCGCGCGCAGCTGTTCGCGCTCCTCGATGGACAGCGACTTGAATACATCGCGCATCACATGCTGCGGCAGATCCGGCGCGAGATCGGCGATCTCGTCGGTATCCAGTTGTTCGGCCGCTTCGCGCAGCTCCTCGCGGCTCATGCTGGCGATCAGAGATTCGCGTACCGCGTCGGAAACCTCGATCAGAATCTCGCCGTCGCGTTCCGCCTTGACCAGATCCCACACCAGCAGGCGCTGCTCGATGGGCAGGGCTTCGAGGATATAGGCGATGTCGGCAGGGTGCAGGCTCTCCAGCTTGCGTTGCAGCTCGCCCAAGTGCTGTTTGTGCACCAGCGTGTCGACTAGTTCGTGCCGATCCGCGCGCGGCAATTCCTGCTTGTGGATCACCGCCTCCAGCAGGGCGTGCTTGTGCAGCAGCGTCTCCACCTGCTTGAGGTGATGCTGCACGTTCTCGCTGTGGTGATTGTCCTGGCTGGTGTCGATCATCGCGCGCCCCAACGGATTATCCGGGTTGAAACCGGGCGCTATTGTAAAGAAATTGGCGCTGGTCTGTTCAGGGAATTTCCGCGCTGTTCATGCGGTCGAGGATGATGCCGGTTTTGCGCAACAGGCCTCGCGCCTCGCGGTGGGTGTCATAGTAGCGCGGATTGGGCACCATCGCGGCGAGCCTGGCCGCCTGTTCCGCGCCGAGCTGCGCGGCGCCGACGCGAAAATAATGGCGCGCGGCGGCTTCGGCGCCGAACACGCCATTGCCCCATTCGATGACGTTGAGGTAAATCTCAAAGATACGCCGCTTGTCCATCACCGCTTCCAGCATCAGCGTGATGGCCGCCTCCTCGGCCTTGCGCCAGGGCGTGCGCCGCGTGGAAAGGAACAGGTTCTTGGCCAACTGCTGGCTGATGGTGGAACCGCCCGCGACGATCTTGCCTTTTCTCAGGTTCTTCTCGTAGGCTTTCTGGATACCTTCCCAGTCGAAGCCCTCGTGATCGACGAACTTCGCGTCTTCGGCGGCGATCAGCGCGCGCTTGAGATGGTTGGAGATCTTTTCGTAGGGTACCCAGCGATGCTTCAGTTCGGCATCCGGGTTCTTGTCCTGCATCAGTTCCAGACGGTCTTCCATGAACGAACTGGTGGAAGGGTTGAACTTCACCCACCACAGAATATGCCCGAAGATCCACAGCTGATAGAGCAGCAGCAGGGCGAACAGGATCGCCATGCCGCGCCATAGCCAGCCCCACAGTTTCTTCATTGTTTGCGCAGCGCCGCGATGACGGGGGCGGTTGCCGGGCGTACGCCGCGCCAGATGAAGAACGCTTCGGCGGCCTGCTCGACCAGCATGCCGAGACCGTCGGAAACCAGCGCCGCACCCTGTTTGCGGGCGAACGCCAGGAACGGCGTCTCGCGCCCGTACATCATGTCGTAGGACAGCGCGCCGGGCTTGAACAGCCCATCCGGCAGGGGTGGCAACTCGTCTTTCAGTCCGCTCGAGGTGGCGTTGATGACGAGGTCGTATTGCCTTCCTGCCAGCTCGTCGTAGCGCCGTGCCTTCACCGTGCCCGCGCCCTTGAATGCTTCCGTGAGCGCCTGCGCCTTCTCCAGTGTGCGGTTGGCGATATCGATGCCGGCGCCGGCATTGAACAGCGGCCACAATACGCCCGCTGCCGCACCGCCGGCGCCGAGCAGCAGCGCATCCTTCCACATCAACTTGAAACCGAGGTTGTCCTGGATGTCGTTGAGCAGGCCGACGCCGTCGGTGTTGGTGCCGAGTATCCTGCCGTCGCGGAACAGCAGCGTGTTCACCGCGCCGGCGTCCTGCGCGCGCGCGCCGAGTTCGTCGCAGAGCCGGTACGCCTCGAACTTGAACGGCACGGTCACGTTGCAGCCCTTGTAGCCCTCGTCGCGCAGGCGCTGCACGGTCGCGGCGAAGCCGTCCAGCGGCGCCTCGATGGCCTCGTAGCTCGTGTCCTGTCCGGTCTGTTGCGCGAACATGCGATGGATCAGCGGCGATTTGCTGTGCGCGACGGGGTTGCCGATGACGGCGTACTTGTCAGTCATGTCGGATGCGTGAAGAGATCAGTGCGCGCATTGTAATGAAAATCAGCCCGCCTTTCGTGCGATTATCGGCAGTGCTGCCAGCCCGCACAGCGCCATCGCCCACACGATGGCCGCGCCGGTGGGCAGGTCGAACCACACCGACAGCAGCAATCCTGCCGCATAGCCCGCGACGCCGACCGCATAGGCGGCAAACTTGCGCCGCCGTTGCAGGCGGTGCGTGACGAGCGCGGGCACGATCAGGCTGGCGAACACCAGATATACGCCGACCAGTTGTACCGATGCGGTGACGGCGAGCGCGAACAGCGCGTAGAACCCGAAGCTGCCGAGCCGTTCGTTGAACACGCGCCACAGTGCGAGCAATGCGGCGGTGAGGACGGCGGTGGCGATGAGCTGGCTGTTGCTTACCCACAGGATTTGCCCGACCAGCAAGTCCTTGAGGTGTTCTCCCGCATGCACGTCGCGGCTCATCAGCAGGATACCGCCGGTCGCGGCGAGCACGAACAGCAGTCCGATGCAGGCTTCCAGCACGTCCGGCAAGCGGCGTTCGATGAGCGTCAGCAGCGCCGCGCCGAGCAGCGCGCTGGTGGCGGCGATGCCCTGCACCAGCAGCGGCTTGCCGTCCAGTTCCAGCAGCCCGGCGGCGATCACGCCCAGCCCGGCGATCTGCGCCACCGCAAGATCGGCGAAGATCACGCCGCGTTCCAGCACCTTCATGCCCAGCGGCACATGTGTGGCGAGCACCAGCAGCCCGGCGATGAAGGCCGGGATGAGAATATTCAGATCGGCGATGTTCATGGATGCTCCTCAAGTTACCGATTCGTCATTCCGGCGGATAGCAGTCCCGTAGGTCGGTTCAGGCGCGTTCTTTGCGCCGTAATCCGACGGCAAATTGTCGGGTTACGCTACGCTAACCCGACCTACAGGCTACAGGTCTGCGCCGGAATGACGGGAAAATTATTTCAGCGCCACCAGCAAGCGCTGGATAGTGTCGTCGAACAGGCCAAACAAATCTTTCGCACCATCCGTTCCGCCCACGCTGAACGGCAGCGCCACGGCGGGAATGCGCGCATGCTCCGACAGCCATGCCGAGGGCCGCTCACTCTGGTAGGCGGCGCGTATCACCATCTTCGCCGGTTGCCGTTGCAACTGCTCCAATACCCGTGACAGGTGGGCGGCGCTGGGTTCCATGCCGGGCTTGGGTTCCAGTTCGGCGACCTGTCGCAGCTCCAGCCAGTTGTTCAGGTAGGGAAAGCCGCGGTGCTGCACTGCGATGGGTTGGCCTTTGAGCGGTGCCGCCTGTTTCTCCCAGCGCGCGATGGCGGCTTGCCACTGTTGCGTGAACGTCTGCAGGCGGCTGCGGTAGAACGCGGCATTGGCGGGATCGAGTTCGGACAGCCTTGCCGACAGCGCCCGCGCGATGGGCAGGAAGTTGCGCGCATCGGTCTGGATGTGCGGATTGCCCGCCGCATGCACATCGCCCTCGGCGCGATCCAGCCGCGCTGGGATCTCCAGCATGGTCACCGCATGCGCGGCCTCGAAGTTGCCGGGCTTGCCCGGCGCGATGTCCGTGTTGCCGGATTCGCGCAGGATGACCGGTAGCCAGCCGGCTTCCAGTTCCGCACCGGTGCATACGACCAGATTGGCGCGGCGCGCTTTGGCGATCAGGCTGGGACGCGCCTGGATGTGGTGCGGATCCTGCAACGCGGTGGTGGCGGAATAGATGTCGGCCTTGTCCGCCGCCAGCTCCCGCGCCAGCGCCGCCCATTCGGGTTCGCAGGCGAAGATGTTGAGCGCGGCGTGGACGTTGTTGCTGATGAGCAGCAGTAAAAATGCATAGAGATATTTTTGCATGATGGTTCCCCGTCATTGGTTAATACCCTCTCCCCAAGCCCCTCTCCCGCTTGCGGGAGAGGGGTGCGCGTCAGCGCGGGAGAGGGTGTTCAAAACTGGTGTGCACCATGGGCGCCCAGACTCATGATGTATTGCAGGAACACCTGATTGTCGGTCAGCCCTTGGCGCGACTTGTCCTGTGCCAGTTGCACGCGCAGGCGCGAGAATTCGCTCGGGCTGTAGTCCAGCATCAGCGCGGTGCGCGTCGGGGTGTAGCCGTAGTTGCTGATGACATTGGCCGCGTTCGCCGCGCCGACCTGTGCCACGCCGGGATCGAGACTGTCATAGCGCAAGCCGGCGCGCCACATTGGCATGAACTGGTACACGCCTTGCAGATACCAGCCGCTCTGGGTGACGGCATAAGAGTCGGTGGTGTTTGTAGTTGCCGTGTCATAGGTCAGGTCGCCGCTTTCCTTGCGCCGAAAATACTCGCCCTGCAATTTGAAATTGGTCCGGGCGGTGTTGCCGTCGGGCGCATATTTCCACACGAAGTCCAGCCCGGCGGTCCGGCTGTCGCCGCTGAACTGGTTGGTCACTTCATTGCCGCTCAAGTCCGGCACATCCTCGCTCCCGGCAGCGACGCGGCGGGCGCGGTGCAGCGATGCACCGGCGCGCCAGCTGTGCTCGACGCCGATGTCGCCGCCAGCATGCGCGAACAATACGCCCGCACCGCTGCCGTTCTTCGCCCTGTCCGTGCCGGGGAAGCCGCGCCCCTTGCCGATCTCCGCGCCCAGTTCGATGAAGGTATCGCTGGGTGCCAGCCATTTGAGCTGCACGCCGTCTTCGCCCAACTGGTTCTCCCACAGCGCGGCATATACCAGCGGTTGGTCGACGAAATCCCAGGCATGCGCATGCTGCTCGTTGACATAACCCAAACCGGAAAAGAAACGGCCAAACTTGAGATTGAACCCGTTGCCCAGCGTGGTGGCCTGCACGAAAGCGTTCTCCACGCTGATGCCTCCGGCGGGGTCGAGCGCCAGCGTAGCCGCACCGCGGAATTGCGGATCGATGCTGGCGGAGATGCCGATCTCCGATTCGCCGAGGTTGAAGCCCTGCTCATGCCCCGGATTCGGATTCATCGCGAAGCCAGTGGCCGGCGCGGAGGCTTGCTGCAAGTTGCCATAAGTGCCTCCCAGGATCAGCGAGATGGCAGGGTTGAACACGCCTTCGCCGCCCGCTGCCGGACGGCTGGCTTGTTGTGCCGCAACCTGGTTTTGCGCCGCACTGTTCGTGGCGCTCTTGCTGTTCGCCTCGGCCTGTTGCAAACGCTGTTCGAGCTGCGCGATACGCCGCTCGTAGTTATCTTTTAATTGGCTGATCTGCTCGCGGATGGCTTGCAGCTCGGCATCGCTCGCGGCAGATGCGTTGAACGGGTGGATCAGCAGCGCGGCCAGCGCTGCGCCCGCATAGAGTTTTCTGGACATTTAGTGCTCCGCAAAAAAACAACATGAAGACCCCGCGCGATCGGCGCGGGGTCGCAGGATGGTTCTCAGGCGGAGCGGGGCGGGGCGCGTGCCGCGAAAGCGGTGAACGCGGTGGAGCGGAAACAGCAGGAATGGGTAGTGGAAGTCTCTTCGAGCGATGCGGTGGAACCGAAGCTGATGCCGATGTTGCCGACCGCGCTGCCGATCTGTGCATAGGCTGCGCACAGGCTGCAGTGCTTGCCGTGCGGCAGCGAATGATCCTGCGTCTGCTCCGCCATCGCATGCGCGATGCCGTGCGCCATCCCGCCGGACTGCGCGAACAGCAGGGCGAAGATCAGCAGCAGCCGGAACATGACAGGGAAGGAACGCATGGGGAGCAGATTAACCAATAAGCGAAAGCGGCGCAAACGGCTATTCGCCCTCCAGACGGTCGGATGAGGTGAACGACCAGGTGCGGGTGATGGTCAGGATATCGGTGTCCCGGGTGATGTCCGGCGGCAGCGCAGCATAGGGCGCGGCGAGCTTGACGATGCGCATCGCGGCCGCATCGAGGATGCGCTGGCCGGAAGACCGGCTCACCTCGATATTCTCCACGCTGCCGTCGGCGCGGATCGAGACACTGAGCTGCAGCTTGCCGTAGATCTGCTGGCGGCGGGCCTCTTCCGGATAGTTGAGGTTGCCGATGCGCTCCACCTTGATGCGCCAGTCCTCGATGTATTGCGCAAAGCGGTATTCCCGGGTGCGCGCGCCGACGAACTTGCGGCGCGGCATCTTCTGGTAAGCATCATTATTCTTGCTGATCTGCGCTTCGAGGCGCGCGATCTCCAGACTGCGCTGCACCAGGTCGTCGCTGCTGCTGGCAGAGCTGCTCTGCCGTTTTTTGAGTTCCGGCTGCGCTGCCGTGTAATCGCTCTTGAGCCGGGTCATCATGCGCCGGGATTCTTCCTCCAGCTTGGCGACGCGCTTGGTGTTTTGCTCCGGCGTGAACTGCTGGTCGTCGCCGATAGCCGGCAGCGGGGTCTTGGCCTGCCGGTCTTCTTCGGTGTTGCCGCCGCCGTCCAGATCGTGTTGCGCCTGCGCATCCGCCTTGACCGGCTTGGAGGCCGACTTGGCGTTCACCAGTACGACTTGCAGCGGCTGTATAGCATTGATCGCATTGCGCGGATCGGGCAGCACCAGCGCGATGCCGAACAGGGCGAAGCCATGCAGCGCGAAGGAGAACAGCATCGCACCGGTCAGCGGAATTTTCAGCCACGTCAACATTCGGTCGTCGCAGCCTCCTCCACGGTTGCAACGAAGCGCGTCCGCACATCGAGGTCGAGCAAATCGATCTCGCCGATGGCGAGGCGCACGCGGGTGTTGGCGGGCAGCTCCGGCAGCGAGTGCGCGCGGAACACCAGCGGGATATCGTCCAGCTTCACCAGGTTCTCGCGCAGCACGAGGGCAGAAACGACCAGCTCTGGTACGGGGTCATCATTCAACTCGGCCTGTTCCTGCAACAGCCAGCGCAGACACCAGTAGCGTTCCATGCCGCGCTGGAACTCGGCATAGATGCCATACATGGTGTCGAAGTCGCGCATCGCGGTATACAGCGCGGTATCGTTCTTCGCATAGGCGGGTTCGCCGCCGTTCAGCATCGCGATGATCTGGCGCTGGTTTACCATGTCCACATAGCGGCGTAGCGGCGAGCTCGACCACATGTATTGCGCCACGCCCAGCCCCTGATGCGGCGCGGCGACCGTGCTCATCTTCACCTTGCCGCCCTGCTGCGTGCGGTAGATGCCGACGAAGCCGTGCTCGGCGAGATGCCTGCCCCATTCGCTGTTGACCAGGATCATCAGCTCGGATACCACCTTGTCGACCGGCGAACCGCGGCGGCGCTGCGTGATGCTGATGCGGTCATCGGTGACGTTGAAGTTATAGTCGAGCTGCTGCGTGCTGTTGTCGGCGGGCTTGCCGCGCGTCGCTTCCAGTTTCTGCGCCAGCTTCCACAGCAGCGTCAGCTCGTTCGCATAAGGGTAATCGAGCTTGCCGGCAGCCAGCGTCTCCTCGTTGAACAGCGGCTCCAGCGTATCGTGGCGCAGGTTGGCGGCGATGTGGATGCTCTCGACGCGGCTCTCGTGATTCAGCAGCTCCAGCGTCTCGCCGTCCACCTCGTTGTACATCGATAGCGCGGGGCAGACGCGGTCCGCGCACAGCGTAAACGCCTGCACCACGCTGTCCGGCAGCATGGTGATCTTGTTGCCGGGCATATACACCGTGGACAAGCGCTGTGCGGCGATCCTGTCGCCCGCCGAATCGCGCGGCATGCCCAGCGCGGGTGCGGCGATATGCACGCCGATGCGCCAGTTGCCGTTGGCCAGCTTTTCCACCGAGAACGCATCGTCGATCTCGGTGGTGGTCGCATCGTCGATGCTGAAGGCATTGGCGCCGGCCAGCGGCAGCTCTGCCCAGATATCCAGTTCGACCGGCGGGAAATCCGTGCCCTGCGGGAAATGCTCGAACAGGAACTTGCGCAAGTGGTAATCGTGTGTCGAGGGGATCGCGCCGCAGCGTTGCAGCAGGTGGGCGGCGGACAGATGCGTGGCGGCGCACGCCGCCTCCAGCGCCTTGGCTTCGAGGCTGTTGCGCTCCGGCTTGTAGAGCAACTGGTCGAGCTGGCCGGCGAACTCAGGCGGCAGCTCGGAGCGCTCCAGCTGTTCGGCATAGCGCGCCTGCAATGCCAGCAGCTGGCGTTTCTTCTCGGCGCCCGCCAGCGCGGCCTTCAATACGTCGGGCGGCGCGGCGCGATAGCGCCCCTTGCCCTTCTTGTGGAAATAGATCGGCGCGCCGTGCAGGCGGATCAGCGCCGCAGCCGCTTCCAGCGGGCCCGGCGCATGGCCGAAATATTCGGCGGCGATCTGCTCGAAGCCGAACTCCTCCGGCGGGCAGCATTCCCACAGGAAATCCGTCTCGATGGTGGCGGCGAGCGCCTCTGCCTGCGGCAGGAACTCGGCCAGTGCGGGCGCGCCGAAACGCAGCATCACATTGGCCGATTTGACCTTGCTGCGCTTGCCGGAGAGGCTTTCGACCTGGAGCGAGGTGGTGTTGTCGGCCATGATGCTGCCGACCTTGAAACTACCGTCTTCTTCGTAAAGGATGTTCATGAAAGGGCGCGTGGAAAATTGGCGCGGATTATAGCAGTTCGTCCCGCCGCCCCTCCCGTGCGGACAAAGTCCGCGTTATTTGAGCGACAGTATCCAGCGCACCACGATCTTGACTTCGGCGTCGCTCAAGTCCTTGTCGCGCAGGGCTGGCATCGGCATGGTGCCCCAGCGCCCCGCGCCGCCCTTGCGCACCTTCTCCTCCAGCAGCGCCTGCGCATCCGCGAAATCCCGATACCGGTCCGCGACGCTCTTGAAGCCGGGGCCGAGCAGCTTCTTGTCCACGCTGTGGCAAGCCGTGCATTGGGCTTTCTTGAGCAGCGTCTCGGCATTGTCTGCGGCAAGGCCGCAAGACGGCACGGACAAGGCGGCGAGCGCAATGGCGAGAGGGAAGATTTTCATGACAGTCTGCTTCGAACAGAGATTGCGTAAAGTTTACACGATAGCGCCTGCCTGGCGCGCCTGCTCGTCGGCAAAATAGCTGCTGCGCACCATGGGCGCGCAGGCCGCATGGCTGAAACCCATCTCCCGCGCGGCGCGCTCGAACATGGCGAAGGTCGCAGGCTCCGCGTAGCGCAGCACCGGCAGATGGCCGGCGGAGGGTTGCAGGTACTGGCCGAGGGTAAGCATGTTCACGCCGTGCGCGCGCAGGTCGCGCAGCACCTGCAACACCTCCTCGTCAGTCTCGCCCAGCCCCAGCATCAGGCCGGACTTGGTCGGCACCTGCGGGTAGCGCGCCTTGAAATCGCCCAGCAGTTTCAGCGAATGGGCGTAGTCGGCGCCGGGGCGCGCCAGCGGATACAGGCGCGGCACGGTCTCGAGATTGTGGTTGAGCACATCGGGCAGCTCGTCTGCCAGTGCGTCGAGCGCGATATCCAGCCGCCCGCGAAAATCGGGCACGAGTATCTCCAGCCGGGTGTCGGGCGCGGCGGTGCGGATCGCGCGCAGGCAGTCGGCGAAGTGTTGGGCACCGCCGTCGCGCAGGTCGTCGCGGTCCACGCTGGTGATGACGGCGTAGCGCAGCTTGAGCAGCCCGATGGAGCGCGCTAGGTTGTCCGGCTCGTCTGCATCCGGCGGCTGCGGCTTGCCGTGCGCCACATCGCAGAACGGGCAGCGGCGCGTACACACATCACCGAGGATCATGAAGCTGGCAGTGCCCTTGCCGAAGCATTCGCCGATGTTGGGGCAGGAAGCCTCTTCGCACACCGTATGCAGATTGTGCTCGCGCAGCATGCGCTTCACCTCGTGATAGCCCGCGCCGCTGCCGGACTTCACTCGTATCCATTGCGGCTTGCGCAGCCGCTCTTGCAACGGCACGATCTTGATCGGGTTGCGCGCGGTCTTGTCTTTGCCGGTTTGCTTGTGGTCAGTGTTGCTCATGCTGTTTTCTTTCCAGATGTTGCTGTAGCCTGTGGATCAGATTTTGCGCCAGTTCCGCCTGCAGTTCGTTGATGCTGGCGGTGATGCCAAGTTCGCAGGTCTGGGTGACGCGCAGCCCGGCGTAACCGCAGGGGTTGATGTTGGCGAATGGCGCGAGGTTCATGTCCACGTTGAGCGCCAGTCCATGGTAGCAGCAGCCGTTCTTGATCTTCAATCCGAGCGCGGCGATCTTGGCGTCGTTCACATAGACGCCCGGCGCGTCCTCGCGCCCGTGCGCGGCGACGCCGTATTCGCCGAGCAGGTCAATCACCGCCTGTTCCATCAGTCGCACTAGCTCGCGCACGTTGATCTTCCAGCGGCGCAGGTCGAGCAGCAGGTAGGCGACGATCTGGCCGGGGCCGTGGTAGGTGATCTGGCCGCCGCGGTCTATCTTTACCAGCGGGATGTGTGTCGGTCGCAGCAGATGTTCCGGCTTGCCCGCTTGTCCCTGCGTGTAAGTGGGCGGATGCTGCACCAGCCATATCTCGTCGCGCGTCTCGGATGTGCGTTCGGCGGTGAAGCGCTGCATCGCATCCCAGGTCGGGACGTATTCGACCAGGCCGAGGGAGTGGATGATTGGCTGCGCAACGTGTTTCCCGCTTCCCACTTCCCACTTCCCACTTTCTGTCATAGCACCATCACCACCATCGGGTGGTCGCACAGTTCCTGATAGATCGCGTCGAGCTGTTCGCGCGAGGTGGCGCAGACGGTGCAGGTCAGGCTGACGTAGCGCGCGTTCTTGCTGGCGCGCATCTCGATGCTGGCGGCGGAGAACCCCGGATCGTGTTTGCCGACCACTTCCATGACGGCCTTGGCGAAGCCGGCCTGCTGCTGGCCGAACACCTTGAGCGGGAATTCGCAGGGGTATTCAATGAGAGAGTGTTCCAATTTTATTTGGTCCTGTATTGATTTGCGGTAGGTCGGGTTAGGCGCGTCTTTTGCGCCGTAACCCGACAAACGGAATGTCGGGTTACGCTGCGCTAACCAGACCTACATGTTTTTTCTCATCACGTCGCGTTTGAAGTCCTGGTACAGCCGATGCAGCCTCGCGAACATCGGACCGGGCTTGCCGTTGCCCACCGGCTTGCCGTCCAGCTGCGTGACCGCCAGCACCTCTTTGGTGGAGGAGGTAAGCAGCAACTCGTCGGCGGCGAACACTTCTTCCCTCACTATGCGCCGCACCTCGAAGGGGATGCCGTCGGCTGCGGCGATCTCCAGCACCACGTCGTAGGTGATGCCGGGCAGCATCAGGTTGTCCTTGGGCGGCGCGAGCAGCCTGCCGTCCTTCACCACGAAGATGTTGCTGGCCGCGCCCTCGGTCATGAAGCTGTCGTCGCGGATCAGGATGGTCTCGGCGCAGCCCGCATCGACAGCCATCTGGCGTAGCAGCACGTTGGGCAGCAGCGCGATGGACTTGATATCGCAGCGCAGCCAGCGGTTGTCCGGCGCGGTGATGCAACTGATGCCGCTTTCCAGCAGCGCGGCGGGCGGTGTCGGCAGCGGGCTGGTCATGGCGAACACCGTCGGCGCAACCGGCGGGTTGGGGAAGGCGTGGTCGCGCTTTGCCGCGCCGCGCGTGATGTGCAGGTAGAGGTACTGGTCTTCGCCGAGTCCGGTGTTGCGCGCGATCAGCTCTTCGATGATGCGTGTCCATTCCGCGTCGCTGTGCGGGTTGGCGAGCCTGATGCCGTCCAGGCTGTGTTGCAGGCGCCTGAGGTGTTCGGTGAGGCGGAACGCCCTGCGCGAATACACCGGGATGACCTCGTACACGCCATCGCCGAAGATGAAGCCGCGATCCAGCACGGAAACCTTCGCTTCCGCGATGGGCATGAATGCGCCGTTCAAATAGATCATCATGTGAGTACCTTTATCTGAAAAAACATTTGTCCACGAAATTCACGAACAACACGAACGAAATTCAAAGCAAAGGCTGGTTATCATTTTCGTGCTTTTCGTGTCTTTCGTGGACTGTTTATTCAAACAACAGCCGGATGCTGTCCCATCCGCGCGAAAACACGTTGGCCTGCGCTACGCTGCTCAGCGCGAGCAGCGGGAACTCGGCATAGGGTTTGCCGTCCAGCGTCAGCCTGAGCGTGCCTATGCGCTGACCGTTGGCGACCGGTGCGAGCAGGGGCTGGCTGATCTCCGCCGTCGCTTTAAGCCGCGCCAGCGCGTCTTTGGGGACGGTCAGGAACAAGTCCCGGCGGAAGCCTGTCTCCACCCGGCTTTCTGTACCCTTCCAGACGCGCGCCTCGCTGACCGGCTGATCCTTTTTGTACAGGCGCACCGTGTCGAAATGCTGGAAGCCGAAGTTCAGCAGTTTCTGGCTTTCGCCGGCGCGCCGGCTGTCCGAATCCGCGCCGAGCAGCACCGAGATCAGGCGGCGCCCGCCGCGCCTGGCCGAGCCGACCAGGCAGTAGCCGGCGGTCCCGGTATGCCCGGTCTTCATGCCGTCCGCATACGGATCGAGCCACAGCAGGCGGTTGCGGTTGTTCTGGGCGACGCCGTTGAAAGTGTACTCGCGCAGGGCGAACAGCGCATAGTGTTGCGGGTAGTCGCGCACGAGCGCGGCGGCAAGCTTCGCCAGGTCGGCGGCGGTGCTGTATTGCTGCGCATCCGGCAGCCCGGTGGGGTTGGCGAAGCGGGTGCCGGTCATGCCCAGCCGCTGCGCTTCCCTGTTCATCAGCTCGACGAACCCCGCTTCGCTACCGGCGATGTTGAGCGCCAGCGTGATGGCGGCATCGTTGCCGGATTGCACGATCAGGCCGCGCAGCAATTCGTTTACGCTGACGCGCTGCCCGGTCCTGAGCAGCATGCGCGATTCAGCGGTGTTGCGCGTGGTCGCGGCGAGCGGGACGGTGAGGGTCTGTTGTGGCGCCAGCGTGCCGTGCCCGAGCGCGTCGAAAGCCAGGTAGGCGGTCATCAGTTTGGTCAGCGAGGCCGGCTCCATGCGCGCATCGCCGTTCTGGTTCACCAGCACCTGATCGCTGGTGTAGTCATACAGCAGGTATGACTTGGCGGAAAGCAACGGTGCAGCGGGCAGCGGGAACGGCAGCGCCTGGCAAGGCGCGGATAGCAGGAGGCAGAGAAAGGCGGGCAGTGCTTGTGCGAACAGTCGATTCTTCATGGGGCAGGATTATCCGGAATCCCGGCTTTGCATGCCACAGAAACTTCGGGATAGTCAGGCTTCGGGTTGTCGCGGGCAGGTGTAGAAAGAGCAGCAGTTCTTGCCGGCCTGCTTGGACTGGTACATCGCGATGTCGGCATTCTTGAGCAAGGTCGATACGTCCTCGCCGTGATCGGGGAATATGGCGATGCCGATGCTGCCGGAAATGGCGTACCGGGTATCGGACAGCGTGAAGGCTTCGCGCAGCACGTTCACCAGCTTCTCGCCGATGGCGCGCAGGTCTTCTGCATCATTCATGCCGGGCGCGACGATGGTGAATTCGTCACCGCCCATGCGCGCCACGGTATCCGGCCCGCGCACGCAGCTCTTCAGGCGCAGCGACACCTCGACCAGCAACTCGTCGCCCGCATCGTGGCCCAGGGTGTCGTTGATCTCCTTGAAACCGTCGAGGTCGAGGAATATCACGCCCACCTTCTCCCCGCTGCGCCGCGCTTGCGCCAGCGCCTGCTCGATCCGGTCGCGCAACAGGTTGCGGTTGGCCAGGCCGGTCAGCGCGTCGAAATTGGCCTGCCTCCAGATGATCTCTTCATGCAGCTTGCGTTCGGTGATGTCGCTGAATACCGCGACGTATTCGACGATGTTGCCGCTGTCATCGCGCACGGCGGTGACCGATTGCCACTGTGGGTAGATATCGCCGTTCTTGCGCCGGTTCCATATCTCGGCCTCCCACCTGCCGGTGGCGGCGAGCGTGTCCCGCATGTTCCTGTAATAGGCGACATCGTGCCGCCCGGATTTGAGCAGCGACGGGTTGCGGCCGACGACCTCTTCCGGCTCATAGCCGGTGATTGCGGAGAAGGCGGGGTTGACCGAGGTGATGATGCCGGCTGCATCGGTGGTCATGATGGCCGTGTGGACGGCATTGAAGACCACCAGCGCTTCGCGCATGCGCTCTTCGGCGCGCTTGCGCTCGGTGATGTCTTCATGGGTGACTACTGCGCCGGATTGCGCACCCTGCAAGCGGAAGATGCGCAGGTGGCACCAGCGCGGCTTGCTCTGGATGGAGCAGGGGTAGTCGAGGTTGAATTCCGCTTGTGTGCCGGATAGCACTGCCGCGACCCCGGTTCGCACATCCGCCGCATTTTCGCCATGGGGATGATGGAGGGCCTGTGCACACACGTCCAGATAATCCATCCCGGCCATGTCGCGTTCAGGTTCGGGCATGCCGCATTCCCCGGCGAATCGCCGCCATGCCAGGTTGGTCGTGACGATGATGCCCTGCGCGTCGAGTACCGCGATGCCGAGGGCAAGCGAGTTCAGCACGCTGATGTTGAATGCGTCGCAACAATGGTTCTCAGGGCAACCTTTGTGCATGGCGTTGTACCGGGTGATGGCGCTGTGGTAGCCGACTTGCCCAAGTTATAGAGCTGTGTGACTAATGTCAATTAGGCCGAAATATCTAGGCATTTCGGCATATTGTTGTTTCAGTTCATGGCGGCTATAAAGCCAGCCAAGCGATATTCCAGGGAGCGGCGAGATGGCAACACTGTCCGGTACGGAAACGGTCATGGCGTTTGATGAGCAGCAGCGGCGCGCCATGCGCGGGCAACTGCTCAACCTGGTCGCCGCTGCGGAGGCGCATGTGACCTGGAAGATGCGTCTCGGGCATCATGTGCGGGGGACCATACGCGAGCCGCTGGAATCGGCCCTGTTCGGTCAGGACGGCATTTGCCGGCTGGGAGCCTGGCTCAACAGTCCTGTATCCGTGCCGTATCGCGAGACCGAGGCTTGGCTGAGACTCGATGCCGCGCACTGGGACTTCCACCGGCTCGGCGCGATCATCATCGGGCAGTTGAGGGCGGGCGACCGGGACGGCGCGGCGAGATTGTTCGACGGAGAATACAGCACTGCGTTGCATAGCATCATCAATTCGCTGACGGAACTCAACAGGCTGTTTCAGGAAGAACTGGCGGCGCCATA
This sequence comes from Gallionellales bacterium GWA2_60_18, assembly GCA_001801105.1. Next base: position 26,136 of record MGWS01000033.1, on the reverse strand, counting down.
GAGCGCCCTATAACGTGTCGCCCATCTGGGCGGCCTGCACCGCAAGTTCGTTGGCCTGGTTGCAGATGTCGTCGACGTCGTTCGGGTCGATGCCGAGTTCCGTCCATTCATGTTCCTCGATCGTGCCCTCGGTATGCTCGGCAAGGCCGAAGTTCGGCACGATTTTCTCGGCTAGGCTGACCAGCCGCACCAGCGGATTCTCGGCAGCGACCTCTTCGACGTAAGGCGGGTGGTGGTAGCCGAGCACGGCGATGATCTCCGGCGGTAGGTTCCAATGGCGGCCAAGCTGCGCGCCAATATAGCAATGGGTGATCCCCAGGGTCTCCAGTTCGATTTCCAGTATCGGGCGTTCCGGCTGCAAACGGAGTTGCAGGTGCAGTTCGTCGCTGGCCTCGATGTCGATGTGATGCAGCGCGATGAAGCCGATGTCGTGCAGCAACCCGGCCAGGAATATCTGATCCTCGTTGGGACGCTTGTCCCTGGACATGTATTTGGCGATGGTGCGCATCACGATGGCGACGGTCATGCTGTGCAGCCACAGGTCTTGCGGGTTGAAGTATTTGCCCGGCGGTTTCTTGGTGGCCAGCGACATCGAGGCGATGCCGACAGCAACCGATTTGACGCGGGTCAGGCCGAGCAGCATGGCGGCATCGCGCACCGTGCTGACTCTGCGCGTGACGCCCATCATCGGCGAGTTGGCCATGCCGACCAGCTTGGCGTAGATCTGCGGATCCTGCCCGATCAGGTGGAGCAGTTCTTCCTCGCCCTTCTCGGTATTCAGCGGCAGCGCCAGCAATTTCTGCGCGATGACCGGCATCGCAGGCAGGGAATCGAGGTTGGCAACGGCTTGTTTGAGCCTGGCGCGGGTTTTTTCGTCGAACATCGCGGGTTTTTCGTTGCAGTCTGGTTGAGGTCTGACAAGACAAACTATACGGCAGATTGCGGAAATCCGCGAGCGATACCCGTCAGGAGAAGAGCGGGCGCTTGGCGAGTTTGCGTTGCAGCGTGCGGCGGTGCATGTTGAGTGCGCGCGCGGTGGCCGAGATGTTGTCGTCGTGTTCGCGCAGCACGCGCTGGATGTGCTCCCATTCCAGGTTTTCGATCTGCATCGGTTGTGCCTTGAGCGGTGCATTCCCATCGGGCGCGTGGTTGAGCGCGGCGACGATCTCGTCGGCGTTGGCGGGCTTGGCCAGATACTGCGTCGCGCCGAGTTTGACGGCATCGACGGCGGTGGCGATGCTGGCGTAGCCGGTCAGCATCACGATGCGTGTGTTCGGGTCGAGTTCGTGCAGCGCCTTGACCAGCACCAGCCCGGGCGCACCACCCATCTTGAGGTCCACCACGGCGAATTCCGGCGGGCTGGCTTGCGCCAGCGGGATGGCCTGCTCCACGCTGTGCGCCACGCTGACGCAGAAGCCGCGCTTCTCCAGCGCAGCGCCCAGCACCTTGCAAAAGGTCGCATCGTCGTCGACCAGCAGCAGGGTGGGCGATTCGGCGCAGTGCTGGTTCATGCCACCTCTCTTGCCACGGGCAGGATCAGCTCGGTGGTCGCACCGCCATCCTTGCGGTTAAACAGACGCACCGAGCCGCCCAGTCGCTCGATGGTAGCATTGGCGAGGAACAGGCCGAGGCCGCGCCCGTCCTGCTTGGTGGTGAAGAAGGCGGAGCCGGCACGCGCGGCGGCATCGGGCGTGAGTCCGGGGCCGTGGTCATGTATCTCGAGCGTGATGTTGCCGTTGTCCCGGCGCAGCAGGATGTCCATCTCTTCCGGCGAAGCGTCGGCGGCGTTGTTCAGCAGGTTCAGCAGCGCCGAGCGCAGGGCCGGATCGGCGCGCAGGCGCGGCGCGGGCTGGAGCTCACCGGTGCGGAAGCGGTAATGCGCGGTCGGGCGCAGCAACTGCCATTCGTCCAGCACCTTGCGGATGAATTCTTCCGCCGGCAGCTCTTCCGGGATCTCCTGCGCGTGGCTGAGCAGCCCGTCGAGGATGCGTTTGCAGTTCTTCACCTGCTCGTCGAGGATGTTCAGGTTGTTTTTTTGTTCGGGCGCGGCGCACTCGTTGCGCATCTCGCCGATGACCACGGCCATGGTGGCGAGCGGCGTGCCGAGCTCATGCGCCGCGCCTGCGGCCTGCGTGCCGAGCGCCACGATGCGTTCGTTGCGCAGCGTCTCCTCGCGCGCCCGGTTGAGCTGCGCATCGCGCAGGCGCACCGCGCGCGCCATCTCCACCACGAAATAGGCGACGACCAGCGCGCTGATGACGAAGCCCAGCCACATGCCGATGACATGGGTGTTGAACGCATCTTCCAGCGGGGCGGCGGGCAACGGCGCAACGGGCTGGGGCGCGGCAGGCGCGGCATCCATCCGGTGATGGGAATGGTCCATCTGCGCCATATCGGTGACGGCGGCGTCGGTGACGGTGGTGCCGGTAACGGCAGCGTGTTGTGCATGGGCGCTGCCTCCGTTCGGCAACGGCACATACCACACCATCAACAGGCTGTAGCACGCCAGCGTCAGCGCCGCCATGCCCCAGGTATGGCGGCGCGGCAGCGTGGCGGCCGCGATCACCAGCGGCAGCAGATAGAGCGAGACGAAAGGGTTGGTCGAACCGCCGCCGTAGTAGAGCAGCACCGTCAGCGCCAGAACGTCGGCGCAGAGTTGCAGGAACAGCTCCGGATTGCCTACCGGGAAATCGAGCGACAGCCGCCACCAGGTCAGCAGGTTCACCGCAGCCAGCAGACCCGTCGCGCCCAGCATCGGCAGCCAGGCGAAATCTGTGCTGAGGAAGCGGTGCACCAAGGCCAGCGTGGCCAGTTGCGCGAGGATGGCCCAGTTGCGCAGCAGGAACAGGCGGCGCAGATGCGAATGACCGGTCTGGGCGGCGAGCAGTGAGGGATTCATGGGACGGATTCTACCGGAGCCGGCTTCGCCGGGGGTGCGACATCATGTCGCATTCCCGGCGGCGGTTGCGTCCCCGATAATGGGTTCCGTCAAAAGCCGGTTCCGATGCTTCCGGTGCTTGTGATAAGTCATGCGCAAATCCCGTCACAGTGTCTCCTCCCCATGGACAAAGACGCCGGCGGACAGGACGGCTTTTGGCACCCCTGCTCATGTAATCCGGCGCGTATAATCCGCCGCCATCGGTTCAAATCTCAAATCTGGAGGCAATGATGAAGTACGGTTATCGGTTGGGCATGCTGCTGGCGGTACTGTTGTTGAGTCCGGGTGCGCATGCGGGCGACGTCTCGGTCGAGGACGCCTGGGCGCGCGCCACCGCGCCGGGGCAGACAGCGGGCATGGCGGACATCACCCTCGTCAGCCAGCAGGCGGCAAGCCTGGTAGGTATTTCCAGCCCGGCATGCAGCAGCGTCGAGATGCACAGCATGGCGCATGAGAACGGTATGATGAAGATGCGCCAGGTCAAGGTTGTGGAACTGCCGGCCGGCAAGCGCGTGAACCTCGGCGAGAGCGGCTATCACCTGATGCTGATCGGGCTCAAGGCGCCGCTCAAGGCGGGCGACAAGGTGCCGCTGACGCTTAACGTCGAGCTGGCCGGTAAAAAGGCAGTGACGGTCGAGGCCGAAGCCAAGGTCAGGCCGCTGGATGAAGGGCGTCCTGCCGCGATGGGAGAGATGCACAAGCACGGTCATTGATGGCTTGAAATCCTTATGGCTGCCCTCATTTTGCAGGCACGGGGATGTCCCGGACTACAAACAAGGAGGACAAGATGGCTAACATTCTGCGTTATAACCCGGCCGACGACACGTTCGACGATTTGTTCCGCGGTTTCTTCATGCGACCGGTGCGTTTCGAGGGGCAGCCGGAAGTTCAGGTCAAGATCGACGTGAAGGAAGACGACAAGGCTTATACGGTCCATGCCGAGATACCCGGCGTGAAGAAGGAAGACATCCATGTCACCATCGACGGCAACCAGGTCGCCATCAGCGCCGAGGTCAAGAACGAGAAGGAAGTGAAGGAAGGCGAGAAGGTGTTGCGCAGCGAATGCTATTACGGCAAGGTGTCGCGCGCTTTCACGCTGGCTTCGGATGTGGACGAGAGTGCCGCCCAGGCGAAATACAAGGACGGCGTGCTGGAGCTGACGCTGCCCAAGAAGGTGGCGGCAAGCGCCAGGAAACTGGCGATCCAATAGTTATGAGATTTTCCTCGAACGGGCGGCCTGGTGCCGCCCGTTTTATTTTGACTTGGCGTCTGCCGCATTCAGCAGGGTTTTTGCCACATCAAGCAAGGTCTTGCGTTCGGCGGCCTGGAGTTGCCCGGCTGCCATGATCAATTCCGCCAACTGGTCTTCTTCCGCATAGAAATAGGCGGCGGGGATGGCCAGCACCCTGGCCAAGTTGCGTACGGTCAGGAAATCCGGGGCGTGTTTTCCCCGTTCATATTGGTTGATTCTTGCCGATGCCGAGGAGGCGTCTATACCGGCGCGTATGCCCAATTCCATTTGAGAAATGCCGAGAAGCAGCCGCGCAGTCTTCATGCGGCGGGCAAATAATGTGTCTGAAGGGCTGGAAACAACAAGCATGTCCAAATAGTCCTGCTTTTTTGTTGACCGCACACTAAGGAATACTTAGTATGCGGTTCCGTTACCGGCAAGGGTAATGTTGCCGACATTGATTTCGACTTGCTCGGCAGAATCTTCTGGAGAAAATTATGCAGAGTCTTTCGGAGCTGTGTGCTTTGGTGTCGGATGGCGAGGTGTCGATGGTGCTTAAAGAGTACTTTTCCGAATTCGGAACCGTGATCTCTGCGGACAGATTCCATGCCATTGAAGAAGCGGGTCAGCGTTGTTTTCTGGTCAAGTTCGAGAACTCCACGGATGCGATTATGGTGGCGAACCAACAAAAATTGCGTCCGTTTGCATTCGATTGCGTGTTGGTCGATCTGTAAAGGCAGCGCAGGCGAAATACAGCGACGGCATCCTGGATGCGCCAGCCCAAACAAGTCGCGGCCAAGGTCAGACGTCACACCGTTGAGTAAGCGTTGGCTTCTCTTCTATATCAGGCGGCGCGTGCCGCCTGATTCTTTTCTGGTGTAGAATTCGCGGCACTTTTACCCGGAGCCGCCCATGTCCCTCACTCCTTCCGCCGCCGACAAGAAAGCGCGCACGCTTTCCGAGGCGATGCCCTATATCCAGCGCTTCTTCGACAAGACCATCGTGGTCAAATATGGCGGCAACGCTATGACCGATCCGGTGTTGCAGGACAGCTTCGCCCGCGACGTGGTGCTGCTCAAGCTGGTCGGCATGAACCCGGTGGTGGTGCACGGCGGCGGGCCGCAGATCAACGAGCTGCTCAAGCGCGTCGGCAAGCAGGGCGAATTCATCCAGGGCATGCGCGTCACCGACGAGGAGACCATGGATGTGGTCGAGATGGTGCTGGGCAAGGTCAACAAGGACATCGTCAATCTCATCAACAAGCACGGCGGCAAGGCGGTCGGGTTGACCGGGCAGGACGGCGCCTTCATCCGTGCCAAAAAGATGCTGCTGGAAAGCAATGACGAGCCGGGCAAGAGGCTGGACATCGGCTTGGTCGGCGAGATCACCAAGATCGACCCCGCCATCATCACTTTCCTCGATTCGGGCGACTTCATCCCGGTGATCGCGCCGATCGGCGTCGCGCCGGACGGCGAGACGCTCAACATCAACGCCGACCTGGTGGCGGGCAAGCTGGCGGAAGTGCTGAAGGCAGAGAAGCTGGTGCTGCTGACCAATACGCCGGGCGTGCTGGACAAGGACGGCAACCTGCTCTCCGGCCTGACGCCGAAGAACATCGACGACCTGGTGGCGGATGGCACACTGTCCGGCGGCATGCTGCCCAAGATCGGCTCGGCGCTGGACGCCGCGCGCAGCGGCGTGAGATCGGTGCATATAATCGACGGTCGCGTGGAGCATGCGCTGCTGCTGGAGATCCTGACCGACGAGGGTGTCGGGACATTGATTAAAAGCAAGTAATGGACAACCGCGTCTGGATTTTCGATCTGGACAACACGCTGCACAATGCGACGCCGCACATTTTTCCGCACATCAACCGCAGCATGACGGCGTACTTGCAGCAGCACCTGCAACTGGACGAGGAAGCGGCGAGCGCGTTGCGTGTGCATTACTGGCAGCGTTACGGCGCGACATTGACCGGGCTGATGCGCCATCACGGCATCCGCCCGGAGCACTTCCTGTGGCATACCCACCAGTTCCCGGAACTGGAGTCCATGGTGCTGCGCGAACCGCGCCTGCGCCATGTGCTAAAGGCGTTGCCGGGCAGGAAACTGGTATTTTCCAACGCGCCGCTGCGTTATGCCGAGGCGGTGCTGAAGCTGTTGCATGTGGATGGATTGTTCGATGACGTGATGGCGGTGGAACAGACCTGTTTCCGCCCCAAGCCGGACAGCTTCGGCTTCATGCGCCTGTTGCGGCGGCACCGGCTCAGGGCGGCGCAATGCGCGATGGTGGAAGACAGTGCGGAGAACCTGCTGGCCGCAAAGCGGCTGGGCATGCGCACGGTGTGGGTGACGGACGAGACGCGCAATCCGCCTTATGTGGATGTGAAGCTGCGCAATGTGATGGACTTGCCGCGCGCTATGGCGCGGCTGAACTGAACCCTCTCCCGGCGCTGACGCGCCACCCTCTCCCGCTTGCGGGAGAGGGAAAACAATAGCCCCTCTCCCATTCGTGGGAGAGGGGTTGGGGAGAGGGGGCTTTTAAAATGGGAGATAACATGGCCGCAAAACCGGGCGAAAGAAAACTGCAAATCCTGCAAACCGTGGCTTCGATGCTGGAGCAGCCCAAGGGCGAAAAGATCACCACGGCAGCGTTGGCGGCCAAGCTCGAGCTTTCTGAGGCGGCGCTGTACCGCCACTTCGCCAGCAAGGCGCAGATGTTCGAGGGGCTGATCGAGTTCATCGAACAGACTGTGTTCGGCCTGATCAACAAGATCACGCAGGAAGAAAAGAGCGGACTGAAGCAGGCCGACGCGATCGTCGCCATGCTGCTCGGTTTCGCGCAGAAGAACCGCGGCATGACGCGCGTCTTGATCGGCGATGCGCTGGTGAATGAGGACGAGCGCTTGCAGCAGCGCATCAACCAGCTGCTCGACCGCATCGAGGCGACGTTGAAGCAATCGTTGCGCATGGCCGCCACGCAGGGCGAGATGGGCGAGGCGGTGGATGTGGGCGCGCGCGCCAACCTGCTGCTGTGCTATGTGATCGGGCGCTGGCAACAGTTCGCCAAGAGCGGCTTCACGCGCGACCCGCTGGCGCAGTGGCCGGCGCAGGCGGCTATCTTGTTGCGGAAATGAGCCTGCGTAGGGCGCAATAACCAATGAGCATTGCGCCGGATGTTTTGAAATTTCGTTGGAGTGATTGACAACACTCCGGCCTGTTGTTATCTTGTCCAACATGAAAGCCCGCGAACTATTCAATCGCCGCGTACCTGTCACAGAGCAGGCTTTTGCCGAAATGGTGCTGTGGGAAGTGCCAGAACCGATTGCTGGCAGCAAACACCCCTACAAATATCGGTTGGCATTTGTAGTGGCAAAAGAATGCGTGCTCCGATATGACAACGAGGCCGGCAAAGGCGACCACAAGCATGTGCGCGGCAAGGAAATGAAATACCGCTTCGTTTCTGTCGATCGACTGGTTGCGGATTTTTTTGAAGATGTGAAGAGGTGGCGCGATGAAAACAGTAACGATTGACGTACGGCCATTGGCTGAAACGCTGGGCGATTTCACTCAAACATGGATGAGCGGGAAAGCATCCGCGCCGCGCATCAGCTTCGAATCGCCTGATCTGCTGTTCAAGACACTATCCGGGAAACGCTGGGAACTGCTGAACGCGATGACTGGCGCAGGCGCCATGTCCATCCGCGAGGCGGCGCGGCGTGTGGCGCGCGACGTCAAGGCCGTGCACGGCGACGTGATCGCATTGCTCAACGCCGGGTTGCTGTCAAAAACGGACGATGGAATGATCGTCTTTCCCTACGACGCCATCCATGTGGACTTCATGCTCAAGGCGGCTTGATTGAAAAAGAAATCGTCTCCGGTGCCAATGTTACGTTATGCACTAAAGGAACCGTGAAGTGCCACAAGACGATCACTATGTAGCGCAGACATATCTAAGAGAATTTACGGATACGTCCGGGTGTTTGACGCCGTATTACAAAAACAGTCGAACTACCATTGGTAAGAAGAAAACGCCGAGACAAGTCTGCTACGAAAGCGACGGTGATTCCAACAGCTACTTTGACAACCTACGAATACTTGATGAGTATCTGCCACATATCGAAAACCCGTGGGCTAATAACATTAAAAGGCTAGGCTCTGGCGATGTTGATGCAGATTGCAAGTACGAGATAGGAGCATACATCGCCTTTTTAAGATCATGTACTCCAACAGCGAAGCGACTCGGTGCGCGAGCTATCAGTGCAAATATGCAACCGTTGGTCGATAAAACTCTAGCCGAACATTTTCATGAACTCGGGGAAACAACTGATGAGGTGAGGTCAACCATTTCGGAGGCAATAAAAAATAGAGAAATCAAGGCGGTCGTTGATGAAGAATATGCTCACGCGGTATCTATTCAAAATCTGGTCCATTCGGCATACAGATTTTATTGTTCCCACTGGTTGGTGTTAGTGAATGCGACGGATGTTCCATTTATTACAAGCGACAATCCCGCAGGATTATTTTATGCAGAGAAGAGTCCCCAATTTGCAATGGTATTTGTTCCTCTCGCACCAGCCTTAGGGGTATTGATAAAGCCAGATTCCACAATTGATAGACCTACTGTAGAGGATGTTAAACAATACAATCATCCTGAGGATGACTACGCGCATCCTAAAGAGAGTTTCGTCGGCATGCTAAACGAATTAACAGTCCGTAGTGCTGAAAATATGGTGCTTCATTCGCGTGAGGAAAAATGGCTTGAGGCGCTAGTATCCAGCAATAAAACTTGGCGCGTAGAAAACCAAACCTTCGAACTCCCATACGAAAATGGGATGTACATAATCAATCGACAAAAAGTGGTTAATCGTGCATAACAAGGCGCTCGTAAGGACGCAAACTATGCTGCGCTCCGTTAAATCAAATGAGCCAAGCTCGAATTAAATTTTTAATTAAGAATTGAACAAGAATAATGAAGAGTGAAAAAAATAATTCAGCCCCTTTTACCATTGCTGCGTGGCTTGTAGGACTGGTTGTTTTTGCGGGTACCTACCATTTGCTGCTGGACGTCGTAGCGGACAGCCTAGGCCTTTTTACCATCACAGAGCTTACACGTCCGGGACCAGGAAGGGTTGCATTGGATGGTGGGAATTATGCGATCTTGGGATCGGTGCTTTCCATATTTATCGGTATCTGGACGGGCAGGATCGTCTATTCGGGTAATGCGCATGGCGGAGCAAGTGAAGAGAATTGGACGCAATACAAAGCTTTTCTTGTCGGCGTGATTGTGATGCTCGTATTAACCGCCATCACTCAAATCGCCTTTCGTCAGTTTGATGGCGTGGTGCCCGGTTTGATTCACTTTGCAGTTGATGCGCTCGCACTATTAGGGGTTGCCTGGTCATGTAGGGAGTGGCAACGCACTCTACTGAAAGAAATTTGCAATAAGGCACCCGACACGAATTAGCTCCCAATATGAGCGATTAAACCCAATGAAAGCTTCCCCCGCAATCTTTGAAGAACATCAGATCCGCCGCGTGTATGACGAGGTGACGGAAACCTGGTGGTTTCGGTGGTGGATATCGTTCAGGGGCCGCCGAATAGACAGAAAGGCATAGCGAAAAAATGATCCTTATCCTTGAACCCGACACCGGCGAACAGTCGCCGGAATACCGGCAGCTGCTGGCGCATCTCGATACCCTGCAAGGCATCCGCTATCGCGTGCATGTCGAGCGCGGCAGCGAGCAGACGCTGACCGAGCTGTATCTCATCGGCAACACCCAGGCGCTGGACATCGAGGACATGCGCAGTCTGCCGTGCGTCGAGCGCGTGGTGCGGGTGTCGCAGGAATATCGCATCCTCGGCCGGCACAAGGACGACGACCGGCCCGCCCATTTCGACTACAACGGCGTGCGCTTCGGGCAGGACACGCTGCATGTGTTCGCCGGGCTGTGCGCGGTGGACAACCCGGAGCATGTCGGGATCATGATGAAGGCGGTGGCCGATGCCGGCCAGGTTTGCACGCGCATGGGCGCCTACAAACCGCGCACCAGCCCGTATGCGTTTCAGGGGCACGGCAAGAACTGCCTGCCTTATGTATTCGAGCTGGCGGGGAAATATGGTATCAAAGTGATCGCGATGGAGATCACCCACGAGTCGCATCTCGACGAGATCCGCGAAGCGTTGCGCCAGACCGGCGATCCGACCGGCGTGATGCTGCAGATCGGCACGCGCAACACGCAGAACTTTGAGCTGCTCAAGATCGTCGGGCGCCAGACCGAGATGCCGATCCTGCTCAAGCGCGGCTTCGGCATCACCCTGGACGAGTCGCTGAACGCGGCGGAATACCTCGCCTCCGAGGGTAACCGCAACGTGGTGTTCGGGCTGCGCGGGATGAAGACCAACATGGGTGACCCGCACCGCAACTTCGTGGATTTCGCCCATGTGCCGGTGGTCAAGCGCCTGACGCGCATGCCGGTGTGCATCGACCCCTCGCATTCGGTCGGCACCCGCGCCGCCGCGCCGGACGGCATCCTCGATTTGGTGCATGCCACCGCGCAGGGCGTGATGGCCGGCGCCAACATGGTGCTGGTGGACTTCCATCCCGCACCGCCCAAGGCGCTGGTGGACGGTCCGCAGGCGCTGCTGCTGGATGAACTTCCCTATTTCCTCGAAGACGTGCAGATCGCGCGCGAGGCCTATCTCAAGCGCGTGGCGCTGTGGCAGCGCGGCTGATCCGTTAGCCAAAATCCAATGTAGGAGCGAGCCCTGCTCGCGAATTGAAAGAACCATCGCACGCAGGGCGTGCTCCTACAATTGAACCCAAATAATCCATTCAGCCGTCATTCCGGCCCTTCGATAAACTCAGGTCAGCCTATCCTGAGTTTATCGAAGGGCCGGAATGACGGGGTTTTGTCCAAATGGACAATCCCGGATAAATAGATCGAACACGGTACTTGACAACTGGTTCTAGTTAGGACTAAACTAGTTCTAACTAGAACCAGTCAGGTGCTTCATGAACCCTTCAGTCTTTCTGTCTTTATTGCGCGAGCTGGCCGGAACCTATCAGGCGTTCGAGGTCTATTCGTCCGCGCATATTCGCTCGCTCGACCTGACCCCGGCGCAGTTCGACATCGTCGCCACGCTCGGCAACACGCCCGGCATGTCGCCCAAGGAACTGGGCGAGCACACGCTGATCACCAAGGGCACGATGACCGGCGTGGTCGACCGGCTGGCGGACAAGGGGCTGGTGCGTCGCGTCGCGTCACCCAGCGACGGGCGCAGCCAGACCGTGCAGTTGACCCGTGCGGGAGAGAAGCTGTTCGCGCGGGTCTTTCCGGCGCACCTGGAACATATGCGGCGCGTGTTCGATCAACTTTCGCCCGATGAGTTGGCAGGGATCACGGCCAGCCTGAGCCATCTGCGTCAGGCGTTCATCACGGCGCTTGACGCGCGGGAGGAGGCATCATGAACTCCCCGAACCGCTATACCTCGACGGCCATCGCGCTGCACTGGCTGGCGGCGCTGCTGATCTTCAGTGCCTTCCCGCTCGGATTGTATGTGCACGAGATGGCGCTCTCGCCGCTCAAGCTGAAGCTGCTCAGCTACCACAAGTGGCTGGGCGTGACGATCTTCCTGCTGACCGTGGCGCGCATCGCTTGGCGTGCCACGCACACCCCGCCGCCGCTGGCCGCGACCATCCCGTTGTGGCAGCAGCAGGTGGCTCATGTGCTGCATCTGCTGCTGTATATCCTGCTGTTGCTCATCCCGTTGTCGGGCTGGCTGATGAGTTCGGCCAAGGGTTTTCCGGTGGTCTATCTGGGACTGGTGCAGCTGCCCGATCTGGTGGACAAGGACAAGCTGCTCGGCGACCTGCTGGCGGAAGTGCACAAGCTGCTGAACTTCGGTTTGCTCGCGCTGGTCGGAATGCATATCGGTGCCGCGCTCAAACATCATTTCATCGAACGCGACGATACCTTGCGCCGCATGTTGCCGATTTTGGGAAGGAACGGATCATGAGCCATGTCAGGCATTATTTATCGCTGTCGGCCGGTTTGTTGCTGATTGCGCTTTCGTGCGCCGCCGCTGCCGTCGAGTTCAATCGCGTGCAGATGAACAAGAGCGCGCTGACCTTCGCCTATACGCAGATGAATGTGCCGATGGAGGGCAGCTTCCGCAGCTTCAAGGCCGATATCGCTTTCGACCCGGCCTGGCTCGATGCCGCGCGGGCGCAGTTCGACATCCGCCTCGCCAGCATCGACACCGGCAACCGGGAATCCGATGACGAAGTTGCCGGCAAGGCATGGTTCAACACCGGTGCCTTCCCCGTGGCGCGCTTCGTTTCGACCGGCGTCCGCGCGCTGGGCGGCAACCGCTACGAGGTGTCCGGCAAGCTCACCCTGAAAGGCAGGACGCGGGATGTTTCCGCACCATTCACCTTCAGGCGGCAAGGCGCGCTCGGTGTGTTCGAGGGCGCGTTCACCCTGAAACGGCTGGACTATGCCATCGGCGAAGGCGCATGGGCCGATGTGAGCGCGGTCGCCGATGAAGTCCGGATCAAGTTTCATGTAGTCGCCGAGTAGGGTGCGGTCATGACACGGTGCGCGAATGCGACGGGTGCGGGAATGACCGCATCGCACCTCCTCCCGCAAACGGCTGGCTGCGCCAGTAACGTGTCGGAGGTGCACGTTTCTGTGCCCACGCGGACAGCCGGGATTATTTCCGCGTGGGCACAGAAAACGTGCCCACCCTACCAACCCCAACCACCAACCACCAAGGAGAAACATCATGAAAAAACTCGCCGCATTCACCATCGCCGCATCGCTGTCGTCGCTCGCTTTCGCCGCGCCGGAGACCTATGTTATCGATCCGACGCACACCATGCCGCGCTTCGAGTACAGCCATTTCGGCTATTCCGTCCAGCTCAGCAAGTTCGAAAAGACCAGCGGCAAGATCGTGCTGGACCGCGCCGCAAAATCCGGTTCGCTCGACGTGGTGATCGACGCCAAGTCCATCAACACCGGCTATGCGCTGTTCAATGAGCACATCCAGGCCGAGGACTTCTTCGATACCGCGAAATATCCGACCATCACCTTCAAATCCAGCAAGCTGAAATTCGACGGCGACAAGCTGGCTGCCGTGGATGGCGACCTGACCGTGAAGGGCGTGACCAGACCGGTGACGCTCAAGCTGAATTCCTTCCTGTGCATGCCGCACCCGATGCTCAAGAAAGACGCCTGCGGCGCCACCGCCACCGCCGTGGTCAAGCGTTCCGACTTCAACATGGGCAAGCACGTGCCCTACGTGAGCGACGAAGTGACGCTGACCCTTCCGGTCGAAGCCGTCAAGGAATAACAAGCGTTTTAACCATCAATCGAAAAGGAGTCCCACATGTCTGACAAACAACCCATCATCGCGCAGAAATCCCCCTATGCCGTCGAAGTAGAGGCAGGCAAAAGCTATTGGTACTGTGCCTGCGGCAAGAGCGCCGCGCAGCCGTTCTGCGACGGCAGCCACCAGGGCAGCGAATTTGCGCCCGTCGAATATCTGGCCGCGGAATCCGGAACGGTGTATTTCTGCGGCTGCCGGCACAGCGCCAACGGTATGACTTGCGACGGCAGCCATCAGCAGCTCTGAGTCCGGGAGCCTATTGCGACAAGATCGTGAGGAAGAAATGACAACTGCTCTATTCACCCCTGCCGTGCTTGGAAAGCTGTCTCTCAAGAACCGCATCGTCATGTCGCCGATGACGCGATCGCGCGCCATCGGCAACACGCCGAACCAGCTGATGGAGGAATACTACCGGCAGCGTGCGGGAGCGGGACTCATCATTACCGAGGGCACTTCTCCCTCGCCGAACGGCCTCGGCTATGCCCGGATTCCGGGCCTTTTCAACGAAGACCAGGCGCGCGGCTGGAAGCGCGTCACGGATGGCGTGCATCGGGCGGGCGGCGCCATTTTTGTGCAATTGATGCATACCGGACGCGTCAGTCATCCTGCGAACATGGCGCAAGACGCCAGGATGCTTGCGCCATCTGCGCTCGCCGCACCGGGCGAGATGTGGACGGACAGCGCCGGGCAGCAACCTCACCCGGTTCCGACCGAAATGAGCGATGCCGAAGTCCTGCAAGCTATTTCCGAGTATGTCGCGGCGTCAAAACTTTCGACGCAAGCCGGATTCGACGGTATCGAGCTGCATGCGGCGAACGGCTATCTGATCGACCAGTTTCTCAACACTGTATCCAATCGACGCAATGACCGCTGGGGCGGCAGTATCGAGAACCGCATCCGTTTTGCGCTGGAGGTCGCCAGGGGCTGTGCTGCCGCGATTGGCCCGGAGCGCGTAGGCATGCGTATTTCGCCTTACGGCGTGTTCAACGGCATGGCTCCGGATGCGGAAATGGATGAGATGTACCTGCGGCTTATCAAAGAGCTGAACGACATCGGATTGGTTTATGTCCACATCGTCGATCATAGTTCGATGGGCGCACCGGAAGTCAGTCCGGCCCTGAAAGCCGGAATACGTGCCGCGTTCAAAGGCAAATACATCCTTTCGGGCGGATATGACCTAGTGCGGGCAAATGCCGACCTCGATGCGGGAAGAGGCGACCTCGTCGCATTCGGGCGCCCGTTCATTTCGAATCCCGATCTGGTTGAGAAACTGCGCGCGGAAAAAGCTCTGGCTGAATACGATCCCGGCACTTTTTATACGCCGGGCAAGGAAGGCTACACCGATTATTGAACGGCGATTTCGTTGTGCCCAAGAAAAACCCGCCATCGGCGGGTTTTTCTTGAAACCTGCTGAAACAGGCTCTTAGTTCGCCAGTTTCAGATTCCCTATCATCTCGTCCCAAGCCTTGCGTTGTCCGGCGACAGTGCCCTTGGGGCCGTGGAGATGGAAGGTGATGTTGCGCTGGTCAGGCGTGATGACGATGGCGGCCAGCAGCGTCTGGTCCGGTTTGGCCGCGCCGCCGTCCGTACCCATGCCGACGCCGCGCGAATAGGCTCCGTTCAGTTCCACCAGGGTCACGTTGAGCTTGTTGACCGTGGTTTGCGTGACGGCAGGCTGCACCGGCTCGCCGCCCGGTGAGCTGAACTGGGAAGCCCAGCGCGAGATATTCTCCTGCTGTCTGCCGCCGCCACCCGAAGGGAAGTAGAACACCACCAGTTCGGCGCCCTCTTTCCCCGCAGCGGCAGGCACCGAGAACTGCGCGAGCCGCATGGAGTTGGAGGGCTGCACGGGTTTCCATGCGGCGGGCAGTTTCGCTTCCACGTTCATGAAATTGGCGGTCACGACATTCGAGTCGCCGGGCCTAATCGCGATCGTCGGCGGGACGGTCAGTGGCGGCGTCACCGCCGGCATGCCTTGCATGGCATGCGGGTCGGGCTGTTGCGGCGCAGCGGGAGACGCGGGCGCCTGGATGGGCGGCGCAAACTCCGGCGCAGAAGCAGGCGCAGACGGGGCGGCTTGCTGTTTGTCACCACACCCGGCCAGCAAGGCCAGCAGCGCAGGCAGGATCAGACGGTTCATGTTCATGGGGGCGGAGTATGGTTGGACAAGCATCCATTTTAAACGAGATGCCCCTTGCGTTGGCAATCAACCATTCTTCTTTTTCTGACATATACATATGCCGCAAGCGCAGTTGAAGCGGTATATGAATCGGGAGATAATCCGTGCCTGTTTTATGGAAGCGCGGCAATGACTGAATATATGCTGATCCTGGTCGGCACGGTGTTCGTGAACAACATCGTGATGTCCAGGATACTCGGGCTGTGTCCGTTCATGGGGGTTTCCAGAAAACTGGAAACGGCCATCGGCATGGGTGCGGCCACCACCTTCGTGCTCACGCTGGCCTCGGGCGCCAGCTATCTGATCAACCGCTATCTGCTCGGCCCGGAGCTGTCCTTCCTGACCACGCTGTCCTTCATCGTGGTGATCGCCGGCATCGTGCAGTTCACCGAGATGGTGGTGCAGAAGACCAGCCCGCTGCTGCATCAGGTGCTGGGCATCTACCTGCCGCTGATCACCACCAACTGCGCGGTGCTGGGCATCCCGCTGCTCAACGTGCAGGCGAAACACAATTTCATGGAGTCGCTGTTCTTCGGCATGGGCGGCGCGCTCGGCTTCACGCTGGTGATGGTGCTGTTCGCCGGGATGCGCGAACGCATGGAGGGCGCGGATGTGCCGGGCATCTTCAAGGGCACGGCCATCGCCATGGTCAATGCCGGCTTGATGAGCCTGGCGTTCATGGGGTTTTCGGGACTGGTCAGATAATGCTTTCCGCGCTGCTGGTCATGGCAGGTATCGCCATCGTGCTCGGCGCGGTGCTGGGCTATGCCGCGATCAGGTTCCATGTCGAGGGCAATCCGCTGGTGGACAAGATCGACGCGGTGCTGCCGCAGACGCAATGCGGGCAATGCGGCTATCCCGGCTGCCGCCCCTACGCCGAGGCCATCGCCAAAGGCGAGGCCGACATCAACCTGTGTCCGCCCGGCGGCGAGGACGGTATCCACAAGCTGGCCGACCTGCTCGGCAAGGAGTTCAAGCCGTTCGGCGGCAACGCACACCCCAAGCCGAAAGCGGTCGCCTTCATCGACGAGAATCTCTGCATCGGTTGCACCCTGTGCTTCCAGGCCTGCCCGGTGGATGCCATCGCGGGGGCGGCCAAGCAGATGCACACCATCATCGCCTCGGAATGCACCGGCTGCGAATTGTGCGTCGAGCCCTGCCCGGTGGATTGCATCAGCATGCTGACCATTGAAGAGAAGGTCGCCAACTGGAAATGGAAATATCCCATTTACGCGCTGAAGCCGGCTTCATGAGAACCCTGTTCAAATTCCACGGCGGCATCCATCCGCCCGGCAACAAGGCGCAATCGACGCAACACGGCATCGCGCGCGCGCCGCTGCCTTCGCGCCTGGTCATCCCGTTCCGCCAGCATGCGGGCGACGTGGCCAGGCCGGCGGTGCGGGTTGGCGAGCGCGTGCTCAAGGGGCAGCTCATCGGCACGCCGTCCGGCTTCATTTCGAGCGCCGTGCATGCGCCGACCTCCGGTACCGTCGCCGCCATCGACATGCAGCCCCTGCCGCATCCCTCCGGCCTGTCCGATCTGTGCGCCACGCTGATCCCGGACGGCAACGAGGAATGGGTCGCGCGCACGCCGCTCGATTACCGCAATATCCCGGCAGAGGAACTGCGCCACCTGCTGCGCATGTCCGGCGTGGTCGGGCTGGGCGGTGCGGTGTTCCCGAGCGACCTCAAGCTGCGCCCGCTGCGGGCGCATCCGAACAAGCACATCACCACCCTGATCCTGAACGGGGCGGAATGCGAGCCATGGATCACCTGCGACGACATGCTGATGCGCGAGCGCGCGGCGGAGATCGTGCAGGGCGCCGAGATGCTGCGCTTCATGCTGGAGGCCAGCGAGGTGCTGATCGGCATCGAGGACAACAAGCCGGAGGCGCTCGCCGCGTTGCGGCAGGCGGTGGCGCTGGCCGGGCTGGCGTTCGAGGTGATTGCCGTGCCGACGATCTATCCGGGCGGCGGCGCGAAGCAACTGATCCGCGTGCTCACCGGGCTGGAGGTGCCGTCCGGCAAATTGCCCACCGATATCGGCGTGCAGTGCTTCAACGTCGCCACGGTTTACGGCGCATGGCGCGCCATCGCGCACGGCGAGCCGCTGGTCTCGCGCATCGTCACCGTGACGGGAAATGTCCGGCAAGCGCGCAACTACGAGGCACTGATCGGCACGCCCTTGGCCGAACTGCTCGCGCTCGGCGAACCCTTGCCGGACACCGACCGCTACATCATGGGCGGCCCGATGATGGGGATGGAATTGCCCTCGCTGGACATTCCGCTGGTCAAGGGTGGCAACTGCATCATCGCCGCATCCGACCAGTTGTTGCCTCCGCCCCCGCCGGCACTGCCGTGCATCCGCTGCACGCGCTGCGCCCAGGTGTGCCCGGCCGACCTGCAACCGATGGACCTGTTCTGGTTCGCGCAGGCCAGGGATTTCGGCAAGGCGCAGGAATTCAGCCTGTTCGACTGCATCGAGTGCGGCGCGTGCGCCTATGTCTGCCCCAGCCACATCCCGCTGGTGCAGTATTATCGTTTCGCCAAGAGCGAGATCCGCGCGCGCGAACAGGACAAGCTGGCCGCCGACAAGGCGCGCATCCGCTACGAGTTCCGCGAATACCGCATCGAGCGCGACAAGCGCGAAAAGGCCGAGAGGCTCGCCGCCAGGGAGAAGGTCGCCGCCGCGCCGGCTGCCGGGACTGCGGACGCCGCAAGGCAGGAGATACTTGCGGCGATGGAACGCGCGAAGCAGCAGGCCGCCGCAGCCAGCCCGAAGAACACCGACCGTTTGACGCCGCAGCAGCAGGCGGAGATCGCCGAGATCGAGAAGCGCCGCGCGCATATCCGCGAACTGGCGCGATCGGGCGTCGAGCACCACAAGGAATAATATGGCCATATTCTCTTCACCGTTCATCAGCAAGCCGGACACCGTCGCGCAGATCATGTTCAGGGTGCTGCTGGCGCTGCTCCCCGCGGTCGCGCTGTACGTCTGGAATTACGGCCCGGCGGTGCTGGTCTCGATCGCGCTGGCCAGCGTCACCGCGCTCGCCACCGAGGCCGTCATGCTCAAGCTGCGCCAACGGCCCGTCGCGCCGTTCCTGCGCGACAACAGCGCGCTGGTCACCGCCTGGCTGCTGGCGCTGGCCATCCCGCCGCTGACGCCGTGGTGGCTGATTGTGCTCGGCACCGCGTTCGGCATCGCCGTCGCCAAACACCTGTACGGCGGCCTCGGCAACAACCTGTTCAACCCGGCGATGGTCGGCTATGCGGTGCTGATCGTCTCGTTCCCGGCGCAGATGACGCACTGGCCCAGCCCGCTCGGACTGGGCCAGGCAGAACTCGGCTTCCTCGACCAGCTCGGCTATATCTTTGCCGGCACGCTGCCCGGCGGCATCGGGCCGGATGCCTTCAGCATGGCCACGCCGCTGGATACGCTGAAGACCCAGCTGCATCTGGACAAGAGCATGGGACAGATCTTCGAGATGCCGATCTATGGTTATCTGGGCGGCAAGGGCGGCGAGATGGTGGCGTTCGGCTTCCTGCTGGGCGGGCTTTACCTGCTGGCCGCGCGCATCATCACCTGGCATATCCCGGTCGCCTTCCTCGGCACCCTGTTCGCCGTCGCGGGGATCGCGCATCTGCTCGACCCGGCGCATTACGCGGCACCGCTGTTCCACTGGTTCTCCGGCGCGGCCATGCTGGGGGCGTTCTTCATCCTGACCGATCCGGTGAGCGGTCCCACCACGGACCGGGGCAAGCTGATCTTCGCCGCCGGAGCGGGATTGATCACCTGGCTGATCCGCACCTTCGGCGGCTTTCCGGACGGCGTGGCGTTCGCCACGCTGCTGATGAACATCTGCGTGCCGCTGATCGTGCTCTATACCCAGCCCGCGGTGTTCGGCAAGAAAGGGCAGCCATGAGGCGCACGCTGGCCAGAGCCTCACTGCTCACCGCGATCAACCTGCTGGTGTTCGCGCTGATCGGCACCGCAGTGCTGGCGTTCACCCATGACGCGACGCGCGACACCATCGCGCGCAGCGTGGAGAACGAGAAGCTGAAGCTGATTATGCAGATTGCGCCGCAGGGAGCATTCGACAACGACATCATGAAGGATGTCACGCAACTTGCCCCAGACGAGTTGCTCGGCACGGTGCAGACCTCCAGCGCGTATCGCGGACGCCTGCACGGACAGCCATCCATCGCCGTGCTGGAAGCGGTCGCGCCGGACGGCTACGGCGGCAAGATCAACCTGATCGTCGCCATCCATCACGATGGCCGCATCGGCGGCGTGCGCGTGGTGTCGCACAAGGAAACGCCGGGGCTGGGCGATTACATCGAGATCGCCAAGGATGGCTGGATCACCGGTTTCAACGGGCTGTCGCTGGAGAGCCGCAAGGACGGCGGCTGGAAAGTCAAAAAAGACGGCGGCGCATTCGATTACCGGGCCGGTGCCACCATCACCCCGCGCGCCGTGGTGAAGGCGGTGCACAAAGCCTTGCAGTATTTCGCGCAGCATCGCGATGAGCTGTTCGCGCAAAAACCGGTTCCTTCCCCTGACAAGGAGAACGCAAAATGACCACGCAAGAATTCAAGGACATCTTCCGCAACGGCCTGTGGAAACAGAACGCCGGTCTCGTGCAACTGCTCGGCCTGTGCCCGCTACTGGCGATCAGCAACACGGTGGTGAACGCGCTCAGTCTGGGGCTGGCGACCACGCTGGTGATGACGCTGTCGGGCAGCATCATCGCCGCGATACGCGAGCTGGTTCCGAATGAAGTGCGCATCGCGGTATATGTGCTGCTGATCGCCGTGCTGGTCACCGTGGTGCAACTGCTGATCAATGCCTATGCTTATCCGTTGTATGTGGTGCTGGGCATCTTCCTGCCGTTGATCGTCACCAATTGCATCATTCTGGCGCGCGCCGAGGCTTTTGCTTCGAAGAACAGCGTGCTCGCTTCCGCGCTGGACGGCATTGCGATGGGGCTGGGGCTGACCGCGGTGCTGACCGTGCTGGGCGCGGTGCGCGAAATATTCGGCCACGGCACGCTGCTGTCCGGCATCGACATGGTGTTCGGCGAAGCGGCGAAATCGCTGGTGATCACTGTGGTGCCGGACTACCACGGCTTCCTGCTCGCGGTTCTGCCGCCCGGCGCGTTCATCGCGCTGGGGCTGCTCATCGCGCTGAAGAACTGGCTGAACCTGCGCGCCGAACAGAAGGCGCGCGTGGCGGCGATGCAGCCCGCTGCGTCCCAGTTGGCATGAACGCAGCTATTGAGGTATTCGTGATTCATGGCACCGTTCGCTCTGAGCCAAGTAATCCCCGCGTCCGCGAGGCAAGGCGCGAGCAGTGAACCCCCTACAGTTACGGATATAGTCATGTAAAATACCCGCAATCTTCCAAGAGTTGGAATATGCGCATTACCAATGCACAAGCCGAGCAGGCCGTTAGCATCATCCGCGAATCTCTGGGTGCGGAGGCTGCGGTGTGGTTGTTTGGCTCGCGCGTAAATGACACCAAGCGCGGTGGAGATGTGGACTTGTACGCTGAAACGTCGTTGCACGGGGTCTTGCTGGATGAGACTGTGCGCGCAAAAATTGCGTTGAGCGATTTGTTTGGCCGCTCGGTTGATCTGGTGGTGAACAATCACCGCAAATCCAGCCCGATCTATCAGATCGCCCGTGAAGAAGGCATACGTTTGGCATGAAACCCCATTTGCAATTGATTGCATCGCGCCTGTCGCAACTGGAGAGATTGCGTGCTTATCTGCTTCACTCCACCGGGAAGATCGAACAATGCGGGATGTTGCAGAAATCTCCAGCCGTATATTCGCTTGACGATTCCAATAACCTCGCTGCCTTCCGTATGCGTGTTTCAGAATTCCAGGAGCATCTCGGTAAACTGCTGGCCTCCATTGCCCGTGAGGAGGAGGTCGAATACAGCGGTTTTTCCGATGTGTTGGCTTTCGCCGAAAAGTCCGGGATCATAGCCAGCGAATCCGTATGGAAAGAGATCCGCGAGATACGCAACCAGATCAACCATGAGTATGAAGACGACCCCGACGCGTTGACCGTGATCCTCAAGAAAATGGTGACCTGTATCCCCGCATTGCTGGAATGGGAGACCGGCGCACGCAACTATTGCGCCGCGAAATTCGGATTGGATGACTCGGCTTCGTGAACCACAACAAACGCAGAGATATCTTTCTGCGCCTGCAAGCGGCGAACCCGCACCCAGCGACAGAGTTGAAATATCGCACGCCGTTCGAGCTGCTGGTGGCCGTGATCCTGTCGGCACAGGCTACCGACAAGAGCGTCAACCTCGCCACACGCGAACTGTTCCCGGTCGCAAATACACCCGAAAAGATCCTTGCCCTCGGCGAGGGAGGGCTGCGCGAATATGTCCAGCGCATCGGGCTGTACCAGACCAAGAGCAAACACATCATCCAGATGAGCCGCCTGCTGCTGGAGCAGCATGGCGGCGCGGTGCCGCAGACGCGCGAAGCGCTGGAAGCCCTGCCCGGCGTGGGCCGCAAGACCGCCAACGTGGTGCTCAATACCGCCTTCGGGCAGCCGACCATCGCGGTGGACACGCACATCTTCCGCGTCGCCAACCGCACCGGCCTCGCCCCCGGCAAGACCGTGCTGGAAGTGGAGCACAAACTGCTGAAAGTCGTGCCGGACGAATTCAAACACGACGCGCACCACTGGCTGATCCTGCACGGGCGCTACGTCTGCCAGGCGCGCAAACCGAAGTGCGGCGTGTGTATCATCAACGACCTGTGCGAATACAAATTTAAGGAACCATGAAAACCTCCAGAAATCGTAGCGAGCAATCCGAGAGCAAGGCGCACGGAGCGCAGCGAACGAGACATACCTTATGGGTAGGCGAGGAGCGAGCACCGCGCAACGCCGCTATCGGATTGCGCAGTAGATTTCCGGAGGTTTTCTGATGTTGTTCAATCCGTCGCGTGATGAAGCGCGCAAGTTCCTGATCGAATCCTGGCGCAAGCGCCGCGCCAACGAACTGCTCATGCCGCTGGAAGACCTGGCCGCGCAGCTCATCGCCAAACACCCCGAACACCATGCCGTGTTCGAAGACCCGGATGCCTCGCAGGACAAGGACTACCTGCCAGAACACGGCGCGATCAACCCGTTCCTGCACCTGATGATGCACCTCACCATCGAGGAACAGATATCCATCGACCAGCCGCCCGGCATCCGCGCGCATTTTGTCCGGCTGACGCGCAAGTTCGAATCCGAACACGAAGCGCAGCACGCGATGATGGAATGCCTGACCGAGATGATCTGGCAGGCGCAGCGCAACGGAGCGCAGCCGGATGCGGCGGTCTATCTTGGCTGTCTCGAAAGGCAATGACATGCGCTTGAGCAAGATCGTGACGAAAACCGGCGACGACGGCACGACCGGGCTGGCCGACGTCGCCCTGCTGTTCGTATAGGGCCGCTGCCTCTACCGCGCTCACGCGCTGCAGGAAACGTTAAGACAAGGAGTGGGTTGATCCGGGGTGATGGCCGGGGTATTTATGGGAAGGCAGGTATCGACCCGCTGCTGCCCGTCAGGAGAATCGCCATGATGGCCCGGTTGTCGGCCGTAGCCGCCGATAACGCACACCGTCGATTAAGTCCGCTTTTCGACACATAACCGTCAGCAGTGGGTCGGAAGCTGACTTAATCGACGGCGTTCGCCACCAGCAGCTCAGGCCGAAGATACGACCCGTTGCACCAATCCCATTTGCCAAGCAAATAAATTAACTAACAATTTTCCCTATAAATGATTACAATAACCATTGCCTATGCAATGGTTATGGTTGTTGCCGATTTTTTATATTGGGGAAGATTATGCAAAAAGGTGATGTAGTTAGATTTAAAGAACCCATAGACCCAGGTGATGAGAATGCCATAATGATCTTAGAAGAAGATCCCGATGGTGGACGAGTTTTAGTAAGGCATCTAGTAGATATGAAATTGCAACCAACGTCCATTTACCTAATAAAAGACCTGAAATTATGTGAAGTACCCAGACGAATAATTTCGTAGGTAAAACATTTTAAATGGAGTTGCTATGTCTCATTTGATGACTGTATCAGACGCTTCAAAAACGTTGAATGTATCAGTTGATACTATTCGGCGGTGGGAAAAAAAGGGACTCATTAAAGCAAGACGAGATGAGAAAAATTATCGAGTGTTTAATATTGAGGAATTGCGTCGGGCACATAATAAATATGTTGGTGGTGATACCCAACAAAACCGTTACGTTGTGCTACAGGCAAAGAAAAAAACAAAATTTACGAGTATAGAATTGTTTGCTGGAGCCGGTGGGCTGGCGCTTGGCATGGAGAATGCAGGGATTAAACATAAACTGCTTGTGGAAATTGATAAGTATGCGGCATCAACACTAAAAAATAATCGTCCCAGGTGGAATGTTAGCTGCGCTGACGCTAGGGAAGTTTCCTATACAGGTATGGCTGCCGACATTGTTACTGGTGGATTTCCATGCCAAGCATTTAGCTTTGCTGGTAATCAAATGGGATTCGAGGATGCACGTGGAACCCTGTTTTTTGAGTTAGCACGATGCATCAAAGAAGTGCAGCCAAAAATTGCTGTAGGAGAGAATGTACGGGGTTTACTAACCCACGACAACGGGAAAACTTTGCGTGCAATGCTGTCTATATTGGATGATCTCGGCTACCGTGTGGCATACCGTGTACTTCGTGCGCAGTATCTTGATGTTCCACAAAAACGCGAACGTTTAGTAATAATTGCTGTACGCAAAGATTTGGATTTGCCAATTATGTTTCCGAAGGAGAAGGATTACACAATCTCAATGCGGGAAGCGCTTGCAGACGTTCCTTCTTCACCAGGTCAGGAATATCCAAAACGTAAACGTGAAGTCATGGAGTTGGTGCCCGCTGGAGGCTATTGGCGTGATCTGCCGATTAAAATGCAGAAAGCCTATATGGGTGGAAGCTTTTATCTCAGCGGGGGGAAAACTGGTATGGCGCGAAGACTGTCATGGGATGAACCATCGCTAACATTAACTTGCTCACCAGCACAAAAACAGACGGAACGCTGTCATCCAGAAGAAACAAGGCCGCTCAATGTACGCGAGTACGCGAGAGTGCAAACATTTCCAGATGATTGGCAGTTTCAAGGTTCAATAAATGCCCAATACAAACAGATTGGCAATGCAGTGCCAGTGAATTTAGGCTATCACGTTGGGCGCTGTTTAGTGGCAATGCTTGAAGGCAAGAAAGCCGACAAAACCATGGAAACTGTGGATGCGTCTGAAGGGAGAGTGTTGATTGATGGGGATTTGATTAACTAGCCCTGTCAAATTAAAAAATTAACCCTTGGTTTAGGGTGGTGTAAACTGCGATATTGATTTTTTTGCAGGCAATTACTTATGCCATACCTATCTTTCATAAGCGATGAAGATTTAGAAAAGGAAGTATCTCTTATACTTTCGACAGCTGCTGTTGCTCTTAAAAAAGCCAATACAAAGTTCGGAAAAAATGTGATTGATCCATTTTCCGTAATGTTTGAAATGGCTGGATTTAACATCGAAGATGTGGCGACTTGGGAGGTCAGCGAAAAAACGCGGCAGTCTCAAAAAACATTAAGTAATGCATTTGGCACATTTCATCAAAACATATTGGGGCATATTAATGGATGGGAAAACTTGGGTATTGGCCATAGTGCAGATTTGGAATGTGCTGGTCGCAAAATAATTGCCGAAGTCAAGAACAAATACAATACGGTAACGGGCGCGAAGCTATGTGATGTTTACGATCATTTAGAAAAATTAGTAATGCCAATTGTTTCAAAATATAAAGGCTACACAGCTTATTATGTTGAAACCATTCCTAGGCCAAAAAAAAGCAAGTCGCAAAAATATAACGTTGCTTTTACCCCGTCAGACAAACAAACCAAGACTACCAAGCCAGCTAATAACCTAATTCTGAAAATTGATGGTCAAAGCTTTTATGCATTGGTTACGGGCGTTCCCGATGCGTTAGAGCAGTTGTATGACGTACTTCCAACAGTAATAAGCAATTTGTCAGGACATACATTTGCACCATCTGAATTAGCGCGCATGAAAATGTATTTCAAGAAAGCTTTTGTGTAAGCAGTAAGGCTGCACTTAAAAGAAAGCTAAATTATTAGAAGCCATCAAAAACCCTCCTTCTTTCAGAGAAAAGTCAAAAACAGCATTCAGAAAAGAAAAAACTAAACCCCGTATCCCCTATTCTTCTTGCTGCCCATGTGCCGGTTTCATACCAAAGGTACCTACTCTCCGAATTTGCGAGATGTAGGTTCCGGTCTAGGGGAGTACGATACGCGCTGACGGGGGTGTGGCTCAAGGTACCAGCCCGGT
>MGWS01000032.1:30108-104789 GCA_001801105.1 Gallionellales bacterium GWA2_60_18 | reverse complement strand
CTCGCCTGCTCCTTGACCGTGGAGATCATGGCGCGCAGCCTGGATTGCATCTCATAGGCATTCGCCAGCAGGCTGCCCGGAACGAGCTTCCCGCCCGGCTGCAGGGAGAAGTTGCCGGAGGCCATGGTATTGACCACTTGCGCGACCTCTTTGGGATCGCCGCCCAGCTGGCGCAACACCGCACGAATGACGGCATTACCGAGAAATGCCGATATCGTCAGCACAAGCAATGCGATCGCCATGTTGAAATTACGGCGCAGCTCGAAATTCCGCTCGGCGACCCTGGATTGTTCCGCACCTTCCGCGCTCACCAGTTCCAGATGCTCGTCGCGCACCTCCGCCAGTTGCTTGAGCAGTGGTCGGTCGATACCGTTCACGCTTTCATCCGATACGGCATCGAGGCTGGCATGCGCATCGATTTGCGCCAGATATTTGTCACGCACGGAGCGATGTTCCGCGCCGAGCGCCTCCAGTTTGCCGAGTACCCCATCCAGGCTCTGTATCGTTTTGCGCTCCGTGCCGATGGCATTGAGCATGGCGATAATCCCCTTCGATTCGGTCTGCACTGCCGCGATCTTCTTCGCGAGCGCGATGGCGTTCGCGCGATGCGTCTCGAATTCTTCCGCACTCTTCACGAACTCGCCGCGGTATTTGCTGAATCTTTCCGGATTGGCGCCGCGCATCCAGACGTTCTTTTGCGACTTCGCCTCGATCTGGTACGCGATATCCATCCCGCCGATCTCGCGCATCAATTCCATGTCGGCGTTCAGGCGCGCGATGTTCTCACTTTCGCTCTGGATCGCCCCGGTCAATTGCAACAAACCTATCGCTACCGTCGCAATCAGCATACCGAACAAAAACAACCCCAGTCCGAACAGCTTGTTCTTTAATGTCAAGTTACCCAGCATTTTCTCCCCCCGGTCTCCGTTTATTATTGAAACACCCGCACGCCACCTTCTTTCGCGCCCCCGCTAAACCTTGAATCGCCCCACCGTGCTGCGCAGGTTCTCGGAAAGGTCTTCCATCGACCTTGCCGCCCCCAGCGTACGCTTGACCGCCTCATTGCTCCGGCTTGCCATCTCCGCGATATTATCCACGTTTCCGGAAATCTCCCTTGCCGCATCGCGTTGCCGGTTGATCGATTCGGAGATTTCCTTCAGGCCGTGGTTCACGTTATCGACCGAGGTGTTCGCCTCGGTCAGCACCGCCGCCACTTCGCGGATGTGTTCCTGGCTGCTTTGCAGGGCACCCATGCCGCGCTGTATGGTCTTCTCGACCCTGCCGGACTGCTCGCCCAGCGACCGGGTCACTTCGTCGATCTGCGCGGCCGACTGCGCGGATTTCTCGGCCAGCTTGCGCACCTCGTCGGCCACCACCGCAAAACCGCGCCCCTGCTCGCCGGCGCGCGCCGCCTCGATGGCCGCGTTCAGGGCCAGCAGATTGGTCTGCTCGGCGATATCGCGCACCTGTTTGGTCATGCTGGTGATGCTCTGGGTGTTGCTGACGAACTCGCCCACCGAACTGGTGATGTCCCTGACGGCGCTCTCCACGCTTTCCAGTTCCCGCACCATCTCGTGCAGGCTCTCCTGGCCGCGATTGGCGCGCTCCAGACTCTCGTATGACAGCCGCGCCACCCGGTCCGTGCCCTCCGCCACCTCGCCTATGCTGGCACTGACCTGTTCGACCGCGCGCGAAGTCGTGGCGGCGACGTCATTCTGTTGCTGTGCGCTTTGGGAAATTTGCTCGGCATCCTGCGCCAGCGAGTGGGCTGCGCTTGCCACCTGGGAAGCATGATTATCGACCTGCCCGACGATAGCCTGAAAACCTCCCGCCAGCTCGTTGAACGCCTGCGCAGTCTTGCCGATCTCATCATAGTTGCGCACTGCGGCGCGCTTCGTCAGATCGCCGTCCGCCTGCATCTCCTGCATGGTTTTTTGCAGTTCGCGCGTCGGACGGATCACCCGACCGATCAGCCAGCCGATCAGTAAATACAGGAATATCTGGATGGCGATCTGCGCGCCCCACAGGACACTATTGGCTTTCCGGATCAGCGCGATTTCATCGGAAACGTCCACCGTAATACTGGCTGCGCCGTTCACCGTTCCCTCCGGAACGGTATGGCACATCAGGCAATCGGTGCCGCGAAAATCCTTTTTGGCAATGAACGGCACGATGACGCGCAACGCCTGCTTGCCATCCTGCTCGAGCAGCCTGCTTTGCTCGGTGGCGGACGATAATGCAAGCCGGTCCATCTCGTCTACCGGCTGCTCGGAAGGCAGCCCCGGCCCGAACTGGTCTTGCACCGGCTTGTTGCGGATGACGCGCAACTCGATCACCTTTTCGGTGGCGCCCATTTTCTTGACGTACAGCGAACGCTGTTCGGCATCGCTGATGATGCCGTTCAGCATCAGCATGTTCAGCCCGTTCAGCACACCGTCGGCGGAGACCTCCGCCTTTTGCCGCACATCTTCCAGCACGCGATGCTCGAAGGCCTCCAGCGCAGCTCGCTGCGCGAGCACCATGATGGAGAGCAAAACGAGTTGAATAGGTATCTGAAGCTTGTTCTTGAGCGACAAGCTACTCCACCAATTATTCATTTTCTTCTCCCTGAGTTCATGGCAGCACGGCACCACTGACATATATCAGCATGATAACGGCAACAAATCAATCTTCTTTAAGGGGAACAGAGGGCAAACACCCCGCCAATTCACGGCTGATGGCATGCGGGCGTTCGCTTTCATGTGCGGTCAGTGCGCTGCCGGGACAGTCGCCCCTCCCGGAGGCGCGGCGGGAACTGCATCTGCAGTTTCATTGGTCGCATCGCCGGTCGTTCCATCGGCTGCATCACCGGTCGCTTCATCTGCCTCGGCATCCGTCCTCACGATGCCGCCATCATGCTGCGCCGCTTCCTCGGCCTTTTTGTTCATCACGATCATGCTGATGCGGCGGTTGACCGGATTGAGCGGCTCTTCCTTTTTGAACAACACCACGGACGACAATCCCACCACGCGCACGATCTTGTCTTCCGCCATACCGCCGGCAATCAGTTCCCGGCGCGAGGCGTTGGCGCGGTCGGCGGACAGCTCCCAGTTGCTGTAACCCTTGTCGCCGCGGCTATAGACCGCCGCATCGGTATGCCCGGACAGGCTGACCTTGTTGGGCACCTCGTTCAGCACCGCGGCGATGGCATGCAGGATTTCCCTGGTATAAGGCTCCAGTTCCGCGCGTCCGAGCTGGAACATCGGGCGGTTCTGCTCGTCGACGATCTGGATGCGCAACCCCTCGCTGGTGATGTCGAGCAGTATCTGGTTCTTGAATTTCTGCAGGGCGGGATTGCTGTCGATCGCCTTCTCGACTGCCGCCTTGATGCCCTCCAGCTTCTTGCGTTCTGCGCGCTGGAACTCGCGCTGCGCCGCTTTGAGATTGATGATCTTCTTTTCTTCGGGCAACTCGCCCTTCTTCACCTGGCCTTCGCTGCGGGTCAGGTCTTTCCCGCCCCCCTTGATGATACTGGAGCTATCGCCCGATCCCGAACCGCCCATCAGCGCGACCTTGAGCGGCGTTTTGAAATACTCCGAGATACCCTCCAGATCGCCCTTGGCGGTCGAGCCCAGCAGCCACATCAGCAGGAAGAACGCCATCATCGCCGTGACGAAGTCGGCATAGGCGATCTTCCATGCCCCGCCATGCGCGCCGCCCGTCACCTTCTTGATGCGCTTTACGACGATGGGTTTTTTGTTCTTGTCTTCGGACATATGGTGAGCGGTGAGTAGTGAGTGGCAAGTGGCAAGTGGTTTCCCCACTCACTACTCACCGCTCACTACTTACTAATTTTCCTATCAGCGTTTCGTCTTGACATGCGCTTCCAGCTCGAGGAACCCGGGACGTTCGGTGGAATTCAGCACCTTGCGCCCGAACTCGACCGCCATCGCCGGCGCGTAGCCATTCAGGTTGGCCAGCAGGGTCACTTTGATGGTCTGGAGCATCTTGGTGTCTTCATCGGCCTTTTGTTCCAGCGTGGTAGCCAGGGGGCCGACAAAGCCATATGCCAGCAGGATGCCGAGGAACGTCCCCACCAGCGCATGCGCGATCAGTATGCCCAGCTCGGCGGGGGGGATGCCCACCGACTCCATGGTGTGCACCACACCCATCACCGCCGCGACGATGCCGAAGGCCGGCATGGCGTCGCCCATCTTGGCCACCACGTGCGAGGGCACCAGCGCTTCATGGTGATGCGTCTCGATCTCCACCTCCATCAGGTTCTCGATCTCCATAGCGTTCAGGTTGCCGCTGACCATGATGCGCAGGTAATCGGTCATGAATTCGACCACATGGTGGTCTGCCAGCACCGTGGGATACTTGGCGAAAATCGGGCTTTCCTCGGGCCGCTCGACATCACCTTCGATGGACATCAAGCCTTCTTTGCGCACTTTGCCGAGCAGCTCGTACATCAGCGCCATCAGCTCCATGTAGGAATTCTTGCTGTACTTCGAACCTTTGAACACCTTGGGCAGGGCCTTGAGCGTCGCCTTCATCACTTTGGCGGTATTGCCTACCAGGAAAGCACCGGCCGCAGCGCCGCCGATCATCAGCAACTCGATCGGCTGCAACAGCGCCGCCAAGTGCCCGCCAGCCAGCGCAAAGCCGCCGAACACCGACAAACATACCGCGATATAACCAACGATGACTAACATGCCCGCCCCTGTTCTATTTCCCGCATGGGGATGTCATACGGCTCCCGTCTCCTGTGCCGCCTGCCATGCGTTTCGCATGAAGGCATGCCGGAATCTGTCGCGCATTCTAATTGAAATCCGCGCAACGGGCAGCATGACACAGCCGGAGCACTGGCAATAAACCGGGGCAGAACAGGGAATTTAGGCTGGCTGAGCAGCTGCAAGGGCATTTTGCCTGGCAGCCTTGGTCTTGCCTGCGCGCGCTGGAGGATGGCAGATGCCGCACACATAGTTGTCGTGCAGATCGTCGGCGTGGGTGACGAAATACCCGCCGCATTCCATGCAGGGAGCCAGTTGCAACATGCCGGCCTTGAAGAAGCGGATCAGCGACCAGGCGCGCGTGATGCTCAGCACCGGCTCTGCGCCTTCGATGCCCTGCACTTGGTCGAGATACAGGCGATAGGCGACGATCAAGGCCTGCACGCCATTGATCCCGGTGTTCTTGACCAGAAAACGGTGGATGTTCTTGAACAGCGAGGAATGGATGTTCGGCTGCCAACTCATGAACCAGTCGGTGGAGTAAGGCAGCATCCCCTTGGACGGGGATTCGCCCTTAACCTCCTTGTAGAGCCGGAGCAGGCGCTCGCGGCTCAGTGTGGTCTCTTCCTGCAACAGCTGCAGACGGGCGCCCAGCTCGATCAGATCAATCGCTATCTTGACCTGTTGCGCCTCTCCCGCCACAGTATTGGCAGCCACAATTACTTTCTATGCCAGGTCTTCGACCGGCTGTGCGGTCATCAGGATCGCGGCATGCGCTTGGGACATCATGCGATCCTTGCTGTAATCGGTGACCATGTTGAGTAGCAGGTTCTCGTCGAAACGGAAGCGGCACAGCAGCATGTTGGACGAGGCCATCTTGATGACCTGCGGGGGCGTCAGGCCGGCAACCACCTCGGCGAAATCCTGGCTGATGCCCAGACGGAAAATGGCCGACGGCTTGTCTTCCTTGATCATCTGTTGCGCCAGCATGATATAGGTCAGGTTGATGTCGCGTATGCCTTCTTGCAGTTGCGCCTTGTTCATGATTAACCCCCTCGGAAGTCAAATTTCAGCTGCCGCATTATCATGGGCAGCGTCCGGGGAAAAAATCGGAAGCGCGCCGATTTTTATGTAGGAATCACCCGGGGTTGCCGCGTAGGGTTTTTTCCTACACGCGACGCCGCTATCTTTGCTCATGCAACTCGAAGCAGACCTTGCCCTGCCGGTTGCTTTGCAGCGTCAGCCGATATCCCGTTTGTTCCGCCCATCGCGCGGATTGATACAGGCCTATCCCCAGGCCGTTCTGCGAAACGACCACGTTGCGCAACAGATTTGCAGTGATGGCATCCGGTATCGCTTCTCCGCTGTCACAGACCATGAGGCGCAACGGCTCGGCAGTCAATTCAACGGTGATGTCGACGTCCGGTTGCGACTGACGTTTTCTCAGGGCGTTGTCGAGCAGGTTATCCAGCACGCAATCGAACAGGGCTGCCGGGATCTTCCTGTCCGGCAGATCGTCCGGCATGCGCCACTCGACCGCATGAAACTGGTTGCGCTGCCGCAGCGCATCCCACCACGCGGCAAGATCGAGCAACGGTGCATCGTTTTCAGGCTGGGGCTGCTGCAGCTTGCCCAGCGTCAACTCGATACGCCGGGCAAGCTGCGGAAGCTGCTGCCGCAGCAACTGCTGCGCCTTTTCTTCGCTGCTTTGCGCGATGGAAGTGAGCGACAGCAACGACTGCAGCATGTTCTTCAGGTCATGGGTAAGGCGCGAACCGGTCTCGTACACGGCCTGCAGGCGCGTGATGTCGCGCAGGCTCTGCTCGCGCTGCTTGGCCTGGTAGAAATGGCCGATCAGCTGCATCAACAGATGGAGGTGCAGCAGCACGGTCGGGCTGAACGCCTGTTTGGCATATACCGTCAGGCGCAGATCGCCTTCCTGCATGCGCACCTCATGCTCGCTGAACTTGCCGAGTTGCCCGGCTTCACCGGGCGCCTGCCAGGACAAACCGGACAGCCACGGGAAATCCGCCAGCAACGCGACGGCGCGGCGCAGATACGCCGCCGGATCGGGCGCGCGCTGCGCCGCTTCGGCCAACTGCATCAGCCAGCTCTCGAACGGCGTGCCGATATTCAGCAGATAGCGCGAGAACATCACCTGCAGGCCACCGAAACCGAATCGCGGGCTCCACAACCCGCCGAGCGCCAGCAAGATCAGCCCGGTCAGGAACAGGGCGCGCAACATGGCGTCGAGGTACCCCAGATGCCCCAGCGTCATGAAAGCGAGACTGCCAAGCACGACCAGCGTCAGCAACAGAAACAGCAGCAGGCTGTAGATGAAATCCACCGCCTGCGCGCTCTCGACCGGCTCGCTGCCGACCGGCAGGGACGCCATGGCCAGCAGCAGCGCCGGCAACACATAGCGCACCAGCGTGCCGCCCGCTTCGATGGCAAACTGGGCTCCGAACAGGTTAGGCACCACCCAGAGCAGCAGCAGCGCCAGCAGATAAACGATCACCAGCAGATACAGCAAGCGCGCCCAGCGGTCGCGGAACACGAAGATGCGCGCCCCGACCAGGCCAAACATCACGAGCAGCCAGAAGGCGAGCAGCCACCAGTTCAGCCAGAACAGCGTCGCCACCGCCGCGACTACGATGGAAACCAGTGCCCCGCGCCCCACCTCGCGCTCACCGCGCCATAGCGGCTGCCACAGCAGGAACAAGCCGAGGTGCGCCAGCAGCAGCGGATGCGACCACACATTGCCGACCCCGAGCAACATCACGCCATGCAACAACCCCAGCATCGCCAGCAACAGCCAGCGGCCGGAACGCAAGCGACCTCCCGTGACAATCGTCAACATTTCGTCATCGCCCTGTCAATAACTCGTCAACCCGCTCCGGCGCAAGCTCCGCGCCGAAACCGCCAGATGCCCGCACGCGCCTGAAATAAAGACATTTCCGGAAATTCTTGTGCGTTGGCACGGCCTTTGCGTATGATTCGGTGCAAGATCAATAATAAACAGGAGGGTATCACAATGAAACGCAACCAATCCGGCTTCACCCTGATCGAAATCGCCATCGTGCTGGTAATCATCGGTCTGCTGCTCGGCGGCGTGCTGAAGGGGCAAGAGCTCATCAATAGCGCCAAGGTCAAGAACCTGGCAACCGATTTCAAAAATGTTCCAGTATTCATCTACGGCTATCAGGACAAGTTCAAGGCGTTGCCTGGAGATGATGTTGCTGCGGCAACTCATGTTACTGGCGCATCTGATGCTGGTGACGGCGATGGCATCATCGAAGGCGCCTGGAACAGCAGCACCACGACCGATGAGAGCGTTAATTTCTGGCAACATGTGCGCTTGGCGGGGCTTGCACCGGGGCCAACCACTGTTGCCGGCAGCGGCGATTACATCCCTAAAAACGCAGTTGGCGGAATAATTGGCGTTACCAACAGCGGTGCAGACAACCCTATTACCCTCCCTGCTGCCACCCCATTGAGGGGCTCATATATAGTCTGCTCCGGTTCCATCGCTGGGAAATTCGCCAAACAGCTTGATACCACGCTGGACGACAGCAATACCGCCACCGGCTCAATGATGGTTCTCGATCCAGCAGTCGCATCCACATCAATTGCAACCGCCAGCATCGTTGACGATACTACATACACCGTCTGCATGGGCTTCTAATCAAATCACCCGGCGTGACACTCAAGCCCGCTTCGGCGGGCTTTTTTATCGCCCCCTCCCTCACCCATGCCACGCGATTTCGCCGACGCGGCACCCCGCCTTGTATCGGTGGCATAATTGCCACACTGCATTCATTAAGAAAGGCAAGCAAGATGAGCGGCTGGGGGTGTCCGCATGAGGTCGCCGGCAAATGCCAGCGGGTGAACGATTTGCCATGCGATATCGGCATGAAAGGCTGCGTGCTGTTCGGTCGTTTCCGCTTTGCCGACGAAAGCAAGAACCGCCCCCCGAAGCAACCCGCCGGCAACGCGCCCGCGCCGCACCCGTCGGACGATGACGCCAAGCGTTAGCCTGCCGATCCTGGTTCACTGCGACGATGCCCTGCTGGTTGCGGACAAACCCGCCGGGCTGCTGGCCGTGCCGGGGCGCGGTGCGGACAAGCAGGACTGCCTTTCCGCGCGCCTGCTGGAAACCTTCCCCGATGCACTGGTGGTGCACCGCCTCGACATGGCAACCTCCGGCCTGATGCTGTTCGCGCGCGGCATGGCGATGCAGCGGCATCTCTCGCAGATGTTCCGCGAACGCGCGGTCGAAAAACGCTATATCGCCATCGTTTCCGGCAAGGTCGAAGCGGCGGAGGGCGAGATCGGCCTGCCGCTGGGCGCGGACTGGCCGAACCGCCCGAAGCAAAAGGTGGACACCGCATCGGGCAAGCCTTCGCTCACGCGCTACCGCCTGCTGGGATACGATGATGCAACCGATACCAGCCGCCTCGAGCTGGAACCCGTCACCGGACGCACCCACCAGCTGCGCGTGCATCTGGCCGCCATCGGCCATCCCATCCTGGGCGACGCGCTCTATGGCGGCAGGCCGGCAGCGCGGCTGATGCTGCATGCGTGCATGCTGCGCTTCATCCATCCGCACAGCGGAACGGCGCTGTCGCTGCATAGCGAAACGCCGTTCTAATGGGCATGGCAGAAGCCCCCGCCGAGAGGCGAAACCCATGCCCGTTTCCCTCTCCCCAACCCTCTCCCGCAAGCGGGCGAGGGAGCGAACGAATCGCTACGCGGCTTTCACGTTAAGCTATACTTGCGCCCGTTTCGTTCAAGCATACGCAACCCGCAACAACCCGATGTTCGCCCAGCCTTCCATCGCCATATTGAACCACCTGCTCGCGCAGAATAGCTGGGCGTTGCCGCGGCTGGCGCGCTTCGCCGGCAAGATCGTGCGCTTCGATATCGCGCCGTTCTCCTGCACCTGCACCGTCCTGCCAGACGGCCTGCTGGACGCTGCCGACGAGCAGGCCAGCGCGGATGCGGTGTGCACGATCTCGCCCGCGCTGCTACCGCGTCTCGCATTGCGCGACGGGAAAGCGGACGCCGATATCCGCACCGAAGGCGATGCCGCGCTGCTCGAGGAGGTCTTCTTTCTGTGGCGCAACCTGCGATGGGATGCGGCGGAAGACCTGAGCGCGTTCACCGGCGACATCGCCGCGGAACGCATCGTGCAGGCCGCGCAGGCCATGCGCCGGCAAGTGCGCGACACCGCGCTGAATCTGGCGCAGGCTGCTGCGGAATACGCCACCGAAGAACGCCCGCTGCTGTCCACACCGCGCCAGCTTGCGGCATTCGCGCAAGAGGTACGCGAACTGCGCGACGATATGGCGCACCTGGAACAACGAATTCAAAACCTCTCTTCCAGTCTCTCTACCTCTCACGGGAAAGAGCAATAACCAACCATGCGCCTGTTCCGCCTGATCAAGATCATTTTCGTCGTGCTGCATCTCGGCATGGACGAATTCCTGCTGTCCCATGCGCGCGTGCGCTGGCTGCGCGTGCCGCTCGGCATGCTGATGTTCTGGCGCGACACCACCGCACCGCGTGCCGTGCGGCTGCGCCTTGCGCTGGAACGGCTGGGACCGATCTTCGTCAAGTTCGGACAGATGCTCTCGACGCGGCGCGACCTGATTCCGCTCGACATCGCCGACGAACTGGCCAGGTTGCAGGATCGTGTGCCGCCCTTCCCTTCCGAACAGGCCGTGGCGCTGTTGGAACACATCTACGGCAAGCCGCTGGATCAGGTGTTCACCAGCTTCGACGAGACGCCGGTCGCCAGCGCCTCGGTCGCACAGGTGCATTTCGCCGTGTTGCCGGACGGGCGCGAGGCGGCGGTCAAGATCCTGCGCCCCGGCATCACGCGGGTGATCGAGCACGACATCGCGCTGCTGAAGATCTGCGCCGACCTGATTGAGCGCCTGTGGTCGGACGGGCGGCGTCTCAGGCCGCACGAGGTGGTGAACGAATTCGAGAAGGTGATGCGCGACGAGCTCGACCTGATGCGCGAAGCCTCCAACGCCAGCCAGCTCAAGCGCAACTTCGCCAACTCGCAACTGCTGCTGGTACCGGAGACCTACTGGGACTATTGCAGCACCGGGGTGATGGTGATGCAGCGCATGTACGGCACCACCGTCACGCAAGTGGGCGCGCTGCGCGAAGCGGGCATCGACATCCCGAAACTCGCCGCGAACGGCGTCGAGATATTCTACACGCAGGTGTTCCGCGACGGCTTCTTCCATGCCGACATGCATCCCGGCAACGTCCAGGTAGCCGCGGACGGGCGCTACATCGCGCTGGACTTCGGCATCATGGGCACGCTCACCGATTCCGACAAACGCTATCTCGCGCAGAACTTCATCGCCTTCTTCCGCCGCGACTACAAGCGCGTCGCCGAACTGCATATCGAGTCCGGCTGGGCGCCCGCCGGGACGCGGGTGGACGAATTCGAGGGCGCGATCCGCGCGGTGTGCGAGCCGATCTTCGACAAGCCGCTGCGCGAAGTATCGTTCGGTCGCGTGCTGTTGCGGCTGTTCCAGACCTCGCGCCGCTTCGGCATCGAAGTGCAGCCGCAACTGGTGTTGCTGCAGAAGACGCTGCTCAACATCGAAGGGCTGGGATTGCAGCTCGATCCGGAACTGGACCTGTGGAAGACCGCCAAGCCCTGGCTGGAACGCTGGATGAGCGAACAGGTTGGCTGGCGCGGCCTCATCCGCATGCTGCGCGAAGAAGCACCGAACTATGCCACGCTGCTGCCGCAGTTGCCGCGCCTGCTGCATCACCGTCTCGCGGACGAATCCATCCAGCGCGCCGGCGAAACCCTGCTGCGCGCCACGCTGGCACAACAGAAGCGGCGCAATGCCCTGCTGTTCGTCATCGCGGCCACCCTGCTGGCACAACTGGTCTGGACGGTGCTGCGCTAGCTGGTCTTGTTGGGTTACGCGATAAAACCGCTAACCCAACCTACATGACTGCAAGGATTCCCTAGGAGAAGAAGCCGCTGTCCCACAACTCCTTGGTCAGCGCCTTGTAGTCTGCCGCGCCGGGGCTGTGCGGCGCGAACTCGAACACATCCTTGCCGTGCATCGGGCTGGCCGCGAGCGCGACCGTCTCGCCGATGCGCGTCGTGCATAATTTTTCGCCGTAGCGTTCCTTGAGCTTATCGTAGATTTCGTACGCGATCTTGCGCCGCGCATCGAAACGCGTCACCACGATGCGCCGTTCGAACTTGCGGTTGAGCTTGCTTTCCAGCGCGTTGAGCGCGCTGTCTAGGCGATGCACGCCCTGCAACGACAGGAAATCCGCCGAGACCGGGATCAGCACGCGGTCGGTGGCGAGCATGGCGTTCAGCGTCAGCACACCGAGCATCGGGCAGCAGTCGATCATGATCGGCGCGCCGGTCAGCGCCAGCTCTTCGCGCAGCCCGTGCTTGAGCAGCGTCGCGGCCTTGGGGTCGCTGCCGAACAGCGCGTCGATCTTGGCCAGGTCCAGCGAGGCCGGGATGATCGGCCAGCCGCGCGAGGTCTCCTGCATCAGGCAGGTCAGCGGGGTCTTGTTGTTGAAGAACGCCGCCATGCTGACATCGGCTGTGGTCTTCTTCGCGCCGCTGGCCAAGGTCAGGTGCCCCTGCGGGTCCATGTCCAGCGCGATAGGAGACTGCTGCGCGATGTCCAGCGCAGCAGTGACGTTCAGACAGGTCGTGGTCTTGCCTACGCCGCCTTTTTGATTGAATACGGCGATGACCGCCATGCTTGAAGTTTCTCCTGGATTGCTGGCAAAGCGGGCAGGAACAACGCCAAATCACTCACTCAACCGTGACTGATTTTGCAAGATTGCGGGGTTTATCCACATCCGTGCCCTTTTGCAGTGCTACGTAATATGCCAGCAGCTGCAGCGGCACAGTGTGCAGAATAGGGCTCAAATACCCTGCGTGTTCGGGCATTTGCAGGATGTGCACGCCCTCCGCCGCGCGAATGTGGGTGTCGGCATCGGCGAACACATACAGCTCGCCGCCGCGCGCGCGCACTTCCTGCAGGTTGGACTTGAGCTTCTCCAGCAGCGCGTCGTTGGGCGCGACCGATACCACCGGCATATCCTTGTCCACCAGCGCCAGCGGACCGTGCTTCAGCTCGCCCGCCGGATAGGCCTCGGCGTGGATGTAGGATATCTCCTTGAGTTTGAGTGCACCTTCGGCGGCGATCGGGTAATGCAGGCCGCGCCCGAGGAACAGCGCGTGATGCTTATCGGCGAAGTGCGTGGCCAGTTCGGCGATCTGCGGTTCCAGCGCCAGCACCTTCTGCACCGCAGCCGGCAGGTGGCGCAGCTCATGCAGGAACTGTTGCTCGCGCTCTGCATCCAGCCGCCCGCGCAGCTTGGCCAGCACCAGTGTCAGCAGGAACAGGGCCGCCAGCTGGGTGGTGAAGGCCTTGGTCGAAGCCACGCCGATCTCGGGGCCGGCGCGCGTCAGCAGGCGCAGCCGCGACTGGCGGATGATGGCACTTTCCGGCACGTTGCAGATCGCCAGCGTGTAAGCGTGGCCGGTCTGTTTCGCATGGCCGAGCGCAGCCAGCGTGTCCGCCGTCTCGCCCGATTGCGAGATGGCGACCACCAGTGTCCTGGGGTTGGCGACGCTCACGCGGTAGCGGTATTCGCTGGCGATCTCCACGTTGCACGGGATGCCGGCAATCTCCTCCAGCCAGTAGCGCGCCACCTGCCCGGCATGGTTGCTGGTGCCGCAGGCGAGGATCAGGATGTTCTCGACCTGCGGGAAGATGTCGTTCGCCTCAGCACCGAAGATGCCCGGCACCAGCGACTGGCTGTTGCACACCGATTCCAGCGTATTCGCCAGTGCCTGCGGCTGCTCGTGGATCTCCTTCTGCATGTAGTGCCGGTAGGTGCCCAGCTCCACGCTGTCCTCATCCAGTTCGCTGAGCTGCACCGGGCGCTCTGCCAGCTTTCCCTGCGCGTCGAAGATGCGGTAGCCGTCGAGGTTCACCTCGACAACGTCGCCCTCTTCCAGATACACCACCTTGCGCGTCACTTGCAGCAGCGCCGACATGTCGGAACCGACGAAATGCTCGCCCTCGCCCACCCCCAGCAATAGCGGGCTGCCCTTGCGTGCAGCGATCAGCTGGCGCGGGTTGTCCGCCGCGACCACGCCGATGGCGTAAGCGCCCACCAGCTCGGCAAGCGAGGCCTGCGTTGCCGCCAGCAGATCGTTGCCGCGCGCGTAATGGCTGTGGATCAGGTGGGCGATGACTTCGGTGTCGGTGTCCGAGGTGAACGCATAACCCGCAGCGGTCAGCCGCGTGCGCAGCTCTTCGTAGTTCTCGATGATGCCGTTGTGCACCACGGCGACGAGGTCGCCGCTCATGTGCGGATGGGCGTTGCGCTCCGAGGGCACACCATGCGTCGCCCAGCGGGTGTGGGCGATGCCAAGTTCGCCGTGGGTGTTCGCGCTCTTCCCGGTCAGATCGGCGACGCGCCCGGTGCTGCGCACGCGCTCTAGCTTGCCGTCATGCACCACCACCAGGCCGGCGGAGTCGTAACCGCGGTATTCCAGACGGCGCAGTCCTTCCACCAGTATCGGCGCCACATTGCGCCGGGCGACGGCGCCTACGATTCCACACATGTTATTTTTTTTCCTTTTGCGGGCGCCGCCAGCCGCTGACCGTCACCTGCTTGCTGCGCGACAGCGTGAGTTCTCCGGCGGGCGCATCCTTGGTGATGGTCGAACCCGCACCGATGGTCGCGCCCTTGCCCACCGTGACCGGCGCGACCAGTTGCGTGTCCGAGCCGATGAAGGCATCGTCCCCGATGATGGTGCGGTATTTGTTCGCGCCGTCGTAGTTGCAGCTGATGGTGCCCGCGCCGATGTTGACGCGGCTGCCCACCGTGCTGTCGCCGATGTAGCTCAGGTGGTTGGCCTTGCTGCCCCGGCCGATCTCGCTGTTCTTGATCTCGACGAAATTGCCGACATGCGCCTCGTCCGCCAGTTTGCTGCCGGGGCGCAGGCGCGCATAGGGTCCGATGCGGCAGTCGGCGCCCACTTCGCTATCGTCGATATGGGTGTATGGCGATATCTGGGTATCCTGCGCGATACGCGCGTTGCGGATGACACTATAAGCCCCCACCTGCACGCGGTCGCCCAAGCTGACCGCGCCCTCGAAAATGCAGCCGACGTCGATCTCGACATCGCGTCCGCAGGTGAGCTGACCGCGCACATCGAGGCGTGCCGGGTCGGCCAGCGTCACGCCCTGTGCCATGAGTCCGTTCGCCACAAATTGCTGCCAGATGCGCTCCAGCGCGGCAAGTTGCCCCTTGCTATTGATGCCTTCCACTTCCCAGCGTTGCGCGGGCTGCGCGGTATGCACCGCCACACCGTCGCGCACTGCCATCGCCACGATGTCGGTGAGGTAGTACTCGCCCTGCGCATTGTCGTTGCCCAACCGGCTCAGCCATTCGCGCAATTTGCCCGTCGGCGCCAGCATGATACCGGTGTTCACTTCGCGTATCTCGCGCTGTTCCGGCGTCGCATCCTTCTGTTCCACGATGCACTGCACATCGCCCTCGGCATCGCGCACGATACGGCCATAACCGGTGGGGTTGTCGAGGTTGACGGTGAGCAGCACCAGCCCTTCACCCGCCTGCTGCATCTGGTGCAGGGTGCTGTGCTGCGTGAGCGGCACGTCGCCGTACAGCACCAGCGTGCGGCTATCGTCGGCGAGATGCGGCATGGCCTGTTGCACCGCATGACCGGTGCCGAGCTGCGGCTCCTGGATCACGAAAGTCGCGGCGTATTGCGCCAGCGCCTGCGGCACCGCTTCGCCGCCGTGGCCATACACCACGCACACCCGCTGCGGCTGCAACGACAGCGCGCAATCCAGCACGTGGCGCACCAGCGGCTTGCCCGCCAGCGCGTGCAGCACCTTGGGCCTGTCGGAGTACATGCGCGTGCCCTTGCCGGCCGCGAGAATGACGATATTCAGGGAACTCATGTCGGTGCGGAATTTGAGGATGGCGGATTATAGCCGATGGCGCGGCGGTTACTCACCTGTCCGGCGGACCACGCCCCCTGTTCCTGTCTTCCGGCATCCGGACGCCCCAATGCCGCTCCAAAAAAACGGCCGCATGCGCGGCCGTTTTCCGTTTCAAGCAATGAACGCTCAGTGATTGATCACGTCGCCCTTCAGGCTGCCCAGCATGCCGATGACTTCATCTTTTTCCCGGGCCGGAACCTTGAACTTGTCCAGCGCCTTGATGGTGTCCTCGGCCAGGGCATTGAACTCGGCGTCGGTCAGCATCATGCCGGTGTGGGCAGACTTCATGTCATGGCCGGTGTATTGGCAAGGGCCGCCGCTGGCCTGGCAAAGGAAGTCCACCAGCTGAGCGCCGAACACCTCGGGTTTGGTGTGGGCAAAACGGCCATTGATGCGGCTGTCAGCAGCGACCACCGACCATAGCTCGCCGACAACTGCATTGAGGGCCGGTTTGCCGCCAAGGCGGTCATACAGGTTCTTTTGCATGCCGTCGGCAAAGCTGGGCAGCGACAGGACCGTCAGGCCGACAAGGGCGAAGCGCGAAACGACTTTTGCTAAATGGGACATGTTGATCTCTCCGTCAGTGATTGGTTGGGATGAAAAAATCGCGTAATAAAATCATGCGACGACGGTGATTCTAGGTTTTCTGTCCCGGCGTATCTGTAACCTAAGTCACCGATGGCCCGGTTTGCCGGAAATAAACCGGGAAGGCTCGATTCCGGTCCCGGCTTTTCTTCAACGACCAAAACAAAAAGGCAGCCGAAACTGCCTTTTTGTTTGATGCCGACGCCGGCGGCGATTACCCCTTGTACAATCTCTGTTCCGCCTCCTGCAACGCGTCCTGCAACCCCAGCAGCACCAGCACGTCGCCGGCCTGCAGCAGCATCTCCTCGCTCGGTTGCGCACCGCGCACACCGCGACGGCGCACGGCGTTCACTTCGACATTCAGCGTATCGAGCTCCATTTCGCGCAAGCGCCTGCCGACCGCCGCCGAGTCCTTTTTCAGCAATACGCTCAGGAAACGCGGTTGCAGACTTTCGGTCGCCTCGCCCACGTCCTCATGTATCCCGCGCAGGTAGCCGCTGAACACGGCATAGCGGCGCGCGCGGTTTTCCTGCACGCGTCTGACCACGCGATTGAGCGGCACGCCCGCCATCAGCAGCGCCTGCGAGGCGAGCATCACGCTGCCTTCCGTCACCTCGGCGACCACTTCCGCTGCGCCGGCATCCTTCAATTCCTCGACATGGGTGTCGTCGGTGGTGCGCACCACCACCGGCAGTTCCGGGCGCATCTCCCGCACATGGCGCAGGATCGCCAGCGCGGAATGCTTGTCGCTGTAGGTCACCACCAGCGCCTTGGCGCGCATCAGCCCGGCAGCCATCAGCACTTCGCGCTTGGCAGCATCGCCGTACACCACCCTCTTCTTGGCGACCGCCGCTTCATGCACACGGCGCGGATCCAGATCCAGCGCGATGAAGCGCAGCTTCTCGTCCTCCAGGAAGCCGGCCAGTTTCTGTCCGCTGCGGCCATAGCCGCAGACGATGACGTGTCCGCTGCTGCCCATGCTGTGAACGGCGATCTGGTGCATCTGCATGGCGCGGCTGGTCCATTCCGCCGCCGA
This sequence comes from Gallionellales bacterium GWA2_60_18, assembly GCA_001801105.1. The sequence continues at coordinate 87,399 of MGWS01000032.1, read as the reverse complement.
GAAGCGGCGCGCGATCGCCTCGCCGTGCTGGATCAGGAACGGCGCGGCCAGCATGGACAGCAGCATGGCCGCCAGCGTGATCTGCATGGTCAGGTCATTGAGCAGGTGCGCGCCGTCCGCCAGCGTCAGCAGCACGAAGCCGAATTCGCCGGCCTGCGCCAGGCCTATGCCGCTACGCAACGCCACGCCCCAGTCCCCCTCCAGCACGCGCGCCAGCAGCGCCACGACCAGCGCCTTGAACAGGATCAGGGCCAGCAGCACCAGCAGTATCCAGCCGAGTTCAGAGACGACGCTGCCCAGATCGAGCTTCATGCCGATGGTGACGAAGAACAGGCCGAGCAGCACGTCGCGGAACGGTTTGATGTCCTCTTCCACCTGATAGCGGTATTCGGTTTCCGAGATCAGCATGCCCGCGACGAAGGCGCCCAGCGCCAGCGACAAGCCCGCCAGATCGGTCAACCAGGCCAGCCCCAGCGTGATGAGCAACACGTTGAGCATGAACAGTTCGGAGGATTTCTGCCGCGCCACGATGTGGAACCAGGGACGCATGATGCGCTGCCCGAACACCAGCAGCAGCGCCAGCACCAGCGAGGCTTTCAGCATGGCGGCCCCCAGCGTCGCCGGAAGATGATCCGCACTGGTGGCGAGCGCGGGAATGACGATCAGCAGGGGCACCACGGCCAGATCCTGGAACAGCAGCACGCCCATCATCTGCTGGCCGTAGGGCAGGTTCAACTCGGCGCGCTCGACCAGCATCTTGCTGACGATGGCAGTGGAGGACATCACCAGTACGCCGCCCAGTGCGAGTCCGGCGCGCCAATCCAGACCGAGCAGCGCCGCCATCCCCATCACCAGCGCCATGCTCGCGAACACCTGCGCGCCGCCCAGCCCGAACACCGTGCGTTTCATCGACAGCAGCCGTGCCAGACTGAATTCCAGCCCGATGCTGAACATCAGGAACACCACGCCGAATTCGGCGAGATGCTGCGTTTCCAGCGCATCCGGTATCCAGGCCAGCGCATGCGGGCCGATCAGGATGCCGACCGCAAGATAGCCCAGCATCACCGGCAGTTGCAGGATACGGCACAACACCACCACCATCACGGCAGTGGCAAGCAGGATGAGAACGAGCGTGAGCGAGCTTTCCATTGGCGCTGAACCGTATTTATCTGCCCCGATAATGCCGCATCTTGCGCGGTTTGCAAAATCTTAGTCGCTAGTCGTTAGTTAAACCAAAACCCGCGCAGCGGACAAAGCCAACTAACGACTAACGACTAGTATCTACCTTGCTATAATGCTGCGCATGAACAAATCCCTCTCCGCCAGCCCGCGCGCGCTCGAACTCGGGCGCGAAGTGCTGAACATCGAAGCTGCCGCCGTGCAAGCACTGGCCTCCCTGCTCGACGGGTGCTTCTTGGATGCGCTGAACCTGATCCTGCGCTGCGAAGGCCGCGTCATCGTCAGCGGCATGGGCAAATCCGGGCATGTCGCGCGCAAGATCGCCGCGACCATGTCCAGCACCGGCACGCCGGCCTATTTCGTCCATCCGGGCGAGGCCAGCCACGGCGACCTCGGCATGATCACCAGCGAAGACGTTTTCATCGCGCTGTCGTATTCCGGCGAAAGCCAGGAACTGCTGACCATCGTGCCGGTCATCAAGCGCCAGGGCGCCAAGCTCATCAGCATGACCGGCAATCCCGCCTCCAGCCTGGCGCAGGCGGCGGACGTGCATCTCGATGCGCATGTGGACAAGGAAGCCTGCCCGATGGGGCTGGCGCCGACGGCCAGCACCACCGCCGCGCTGGCGCTGGGCGACGCGCTGGCGGTGGCCTTGCTCGATGCCAAGGGTTTCGGCGAAGAGGATTTTGCGCGCTCGCATCCGGGCGGCAGCCTGGGGCGGCGCCTGCTCACCCACGTGCGCGACATCATGCGCGACGGCGAGCGCGTGCCGATGGTGGGCGAGGATGCGATGCTGGGCGAGGCGATCCTGCAGATCACGAAAAAGGGTCTGGGCATGACCGCCATCGTGGATGCGGGACAGCGCGTGCTGGGCATCTATACCGACGGCGACCTGCGCCGCACGCTGGAAAGGAAGCTGGACATCAACACCACGCCGGTGCGCGAGGTGATGTCCGCCGATCCGCGCTGCATCGGCCCGGACGCGCTGGCCGCCGAGGCGGTACAGGTGATGGAACAATACAACATCAGCCAGATGCTGGTGGTGGATGAACGACACAAACTGGTCGGTGCGCTGAACATGCACGACCTGTTGCACGCAAAAGTCATCTAGGAGATAGCATGTTGTCGAGCCGCGCAAAACTGATCCGCCTGATGGCCTTCGATGTCGATGGCGTGATGACCGACGGAGGGCTGTTCCTGTCCGATTCCGGCGAGGAATTCAAGCGCTTCAATTCGCTGGACGGGCACGGCCTGAAGATGCTGCGCGCCAGCGGGGTCGAGGTCGCCATCATCACCGGCCGCACCTCGCGCTGCGTCGAACTGCGCGCGCAGAACCTCGGCATCAGCCACGTCCACCAGGGCGTGGAGAACAAGCTGGAGGCCATGATCGGGCTGCTCGACAAGCTCAGGCTGCCGCGCGATGCTGCCGCATTCATGGGCGACGACGTGGTCGACCTTCCCGTGATGCGTAACGTCGGGCTGGCGATAACCGTCCCGGAATCACCGCAGCTGGTGCGCGAACATTCCGCCTATGTCACGCAGCGCAGCGGCGGACACGGTGCGGTGCGCGAGGCCTGCGAACTGATCATGGCCGCGCAGGGCACGCTGGACGCGCAACTCGCTCCCTTCCTGAAATGACGCTTTCCTCACGCGCGCGTTACTGGTTGCCGCTGCTGCCGTTGCTCGGCCTGCTGGGCGCCACCTATTGGCTGAACCAGCAGGTGCGTCCGGAACCCGAAAAACCGGACAGCAGCAAGCGCCACGATCCCGACGCCATCATGGAGAACTTCTCTGCGGTCAAACTGAACGAACAGGGAAGTCCGCGCTTCGTCATGACCGCAAAAAAAATGTCGCACTATCCGGATGATGACAGTACCGCACTGGAGACCCCGCGCCTTGCCACGCTGTCGCCCGACCGTCCGACGATACACACCGTCGCCAAACGTGGCATCGTTTCCAGCAAGGGCGACGAGATCTTCCTGCACGACGACGTCGAGGTGCTGCGCGAAGCCAACGCAAAACAAAGCGAGCTCACGCTGCAAACCGGGTATCTGCACGTCATCCCGGACCGTGACTGGGCGGAAACCGACCATCCCGTCACCATCGTGGACGCACGCAACACCGTGCATGCGGTAGGCCTGGAAATGGACAACAAGGCACGCACCCTGAAATTACTCGCGCAGGTCAGAAGCGAACATGTACCCGCAAAAAACAAATAGCTTACTGGCAGCGCTGCTGTTACTGCTCTGGGCGCCGGCCAGTTTCGCCGAGCGTGCCGACCGCGACAAGCCGGTGAACCTGGAAGCCGACCAGGTGCTGATAGACGACGCGCAACAGGTCAGCACCTTCACCGGCAACGTGCAACTGGTGCAGGGTACCATGATCATCCGCGGCGACAGGATCGTGGTCACGCAGGACAAGGAAGGCTTCAAGCACGGCACCGCCTACGGCAACCTTGCCAGCTTCCGGCAAAAGCGCGAAGGGCTGGACGAGTACATCGAAGGCTATGGCGAGCGCATCGACTACGACACGCGCGCCGAGACGGTGGATTTCCATGTGCGCGCCCGCGTCAAGCGCGAACTCGACGAGGTGCGCGGCGAACACATCACCTACAGCGCCAAGACCGAGATATTTCAGGTGAACAGCGGCCCGGCAGACTCCGGTAATGCATTGCCCAAGCGGGTGCGCGCCGTGCTGCAACCCAAGCCGAAACCGGGTACGGCAGCTCAACCGGAGGCTCTGCCGATCCAGCCCAGCGACACCATCACGCAACCGGAGGAAGAATGAGCGAACTGCGCGCGGTCGGCCTGATGAAGAAATACGGTTCGCGCATCGTGGTGCACGACGCCTCGCTGTCGGTGAAGAGCGGCGAGGTGGTCGGCCTGCTCGGGCCCAACGGCGCCGGCAAAACCACTTCGTTCTACATGATCGTGGGTCTGGTCGCCGCCGATGGCGGCGAGATATTCATCGACGACGACAATGTCACCCACCTGCCGATCCACCGCCGCGCGCGCCTCGGTCTTGGCTACCTGCCGCAGGAAGCCTCAATCTTCCGCCGCATGACCGTGGCGCAGAACATCCTGGCGGTGCTGGAATTGCAGGCGCTCTCCGACGACGAGCGGCAGAACCGCCTGGAAGAACTGCTGGAAGACCTGCACATCACGCACATCCGCGACAATCCGGCCATCAGCCTGTCCGGCGGCGAACGGCGGCGCGTGGAGATCGCGCGCGCGCTGGCGACCGCCCCGCAGTTCATCCTGCTCGACGAGCCGTTCGCCGGCGTGGACCCGATCGCGGTGCTGGACATCCAGAAGATCATCCGCTTCCTCAAGGAGCGCGGCATCGGTGTGCTGATCACCGACCACAACGTGCGCGAGACGCTGGGCATCTGCGACCGCGCCTACATCATCAATGCCGGCGCGGTCATGGCGGAAGGCAAGCCGGACGAAATCATCTATAATGAGGGCGTGAGGAAAGTATATCTGGGCGAGCATTTCAGGCTGTAGCAGAGAATGCGTCCCGGAACCGACATCAGGCAATGAAACCCGCTCTTCAATTAAGGCTGTCGCAGCAACTGACGCTTACCCCGCAGTTGCAACAGGCAATCCGTCTGCTGCAACTCTCCACGCAGGACATCAACCAGGAAATCGCGCGCATGCTGGATGAGAATCCCATGCTGGAACTGGCCGATGAGTCCGCGCCGGGCGCGTTCTCCGCTGAAACATACAACACCGAACCGCGCAGCAATGCCGCCACCGACGAATCCGAAACGGCGCGTTCCGACGATCGCGGCGCGGACAACTTCGGCGATGAACCTGCCGACTGGAACACCGGCGGGCGCATGGCGCGCAGCACGGACGACGAAGATGACGCCTATCCGGAGCAGGCCGCCGGGCAAGCCAGCCTGCGCGAACACCTGCACGAACAGCTCGTCACCAGCACGCTGGATGACAGGGATCGCAAGGTGGTCGGCATGTTGGTCGACGCACTGGACGAGAACGGCTATCTGGCGCAGGACCTGGCGGAGCTGGTGGAGTTGTTGCCCGCCGAACTCGGCATCACGCTGGACGACCTGGAAACCGCGCTGGTGCAGCTGCAACACCTCGACCAGCCCGGCCTGGGCGCGCGCAACCTGGGCGAATGCCTGGCGCTGCAACTCAAGGCGCTGCCGGAAGACACGCCGCAGCGCGACCTGGCGATCCGGCTGGTCAGCGAGCATCTGGACGTGCTGGCCGCGCACGATTTCGCCAGGATCAAAAAGCTGCTGCGCTGTTCGGACGACGAACTGCGCGCCGCGCAGCACCTGATCATCAACCTGAACCCGAAGCCCGGCGCCGAATTCGACCGCAGCGTGGCCGATTACGTGGTGCCCGACGTGATCGTGGAAAAACACAAGAACCAGTGGCGCGCGCGGCTCAATGTCGAAGCCATGCCCAAGCTGCGCGTCAACCAGATCTACGCCAGCATCCTGCAACAGCGCGACGACAAGAACTCCTCGCAGCTCGCCACGCAACTGCAGGAGGCGAAATGGCTGATCAAGAACCTGCACCAGCGCTTCGAGACCATCCTGCGCGTGGCGCAGGCCATTGTCGAGCGGCAGGGCAATTTCCTCGAACACGGCGAGATCGGGATGCGCCCGCTGGTGTTGCGCGAGATCGCCGAAGTGCTGGAGTTGCACGAATCCACCATTTCCCGCAGCACCACACAGAAATTCATGCTGACACCGCGCGGCATCTATGAATTCAAGCATTTCTTCGGCAGCGGTCTGGCCACGGAAAGCGGCGGCACCTGTTCTTCCACCGCGATACGCGAGCTGATCAAACAGCTGGTCGGCGCGGAAGACCGGCGCAAACCGCTTACCGACAGCCGCATGTCGGAAATCTTGGCACAGCAGGGCATCGTCGTTGCCCGGCGTACCATAGCAAAGTACCGGGAAGCGCTGCACATTCTCCCGGTGAATCTACGTAAATCACTCTAAACAAGGAGCAAGACATGAACCTCCACATAACCGGACGTCACCTGGAAATCACCCCTGCCATCCGTGACTATGCGACCGGCAAGTTCGGCAAGATCAAACGCCACTTCGACAACGTGATTGACGTGAACATCATCCTTTCCGTGGAAAAACTGAAGCAGAAGGCCGAGGCCACCATACACATCAGCGGCAAGGACGTGTTCGTGGAATGCGAGGACGAGAACCTGTACGCCGCGATCGACGCGCTGGTGGACCGGCTGGACCGCCAGGTACTCAAGCACAAGGAAAAGCTGTCGGCACGCCGCCATGACGAAACAGGCAAACAGGCTGCTGCAGAATAATCAAACACGGGTAGCAGCGATGCTGCCCATTTTTTTGGCCTAACCATGAACCTGATCAGCAAAATCCTGTTGCCCGGCAACATCCTGCTGGATACCGAATCCACCAGCAAGAAACGGGTGTTCGAGCGCGCCGGCCTGCTGTTCGAAAATAACCAGCAGATCGCGCGCAACCTGGTGTTCGACAGCCTGTTCAACCGCGAGAAGCTCGGCTCGACCGGGCTGGGCGAGGGCGTGGCGATCCCGCACGGTCGCATCGCCAAATTGCGCGATGCCACCGCCGCCTTCATCAGGACCGCCCACCCGATCCCGTTCGATGCGCCGGACGGGCAACCGGTGAACCTGATCTTCGTGTTGCTCGTTCCCGAGCGCGCCACCGACCTGCACCTGCAACTGCTCGGCGAGCTGGCGCAGATGTTCAGCGACGCGCAATTCCGCAACCGGCTGCTCGCCAGCGAGGACGGCGCAACCATCCATCAGTTGTTCAATGACTGGAACGGCGCCGCGTAAGATACCCATGAGCCAAGTCAACATCCGGCAACTCTTCGAAGACAAGCAGGAACGGCTGCAACTCAGCCGTGTCGCCGGTGACGATGGCGCAGAACGCTTCCTCGACAGCGATGAGGTCGAGGCTTCCAACAAGGGGCTGGTCGGCCATCTCAACCTGATCCACCCGAACTGGGTGCAGGTGCTGAGCGACATCGAGTTCGATTACCTGCGCGGGCTGTCCGACGACAAACGCGCACAGGCGTTCCGCAAGATCGAACGGAGCGGCGCGATCTGCCTGATCGTGGCCGGCGCCGGCGACATTCCCGCCGAACTGATCTCCTTCTGCGAACAATCGCGCATCCCGCTGTTCAGCTCGCCCAAGCCCAGCGTCCACCTGATGTGGCTGATCCGCCACTACCTGGCCAAGGCACTGGCGCAATCCACCACGCGCCACGGCGTGTTCCTCGACGTGCTGGGCGTCGGCGTGATGATCACCGGCGAAAGCGCGGTGGGCAAGAGCGAATTGGGGCTGGAACTGATCACGCGCGGCAACGGCCTGGTCGCCGACGACATCGTCGAGCTGCATCGCATCTCGCCGGACACGCTGGAGGGGCGCTGCCCGGAACTGTTGCGCGACTTCCTCGAAGTGCGCGGCCTCGGCGTGCTGAACATCCGCACCATGTTCGGCGAGACCGCGGTGCGCCGCAAGAAGAGCCTGAAACTCATCGTCAACCTGCATCGCCCGACCGGCGGCGACCTGTCCCAGATGGAACGCCTGCCGATCAACGCCACGCATCAGGAGATCCTCGGCGTGAACATCAGCACTGTGAACATCCCGGTGGTCGCGGGACGCAACCTTGCCGTGCTGGTGGAAGCGGCCGCACGCAACCTCGTGCTGCAACAGCGCGGCATCGACAGCATGCAGGAATTCATTTCGCGGCACGATCGCATGCTGCTGGAAGACTGAGGAAATCTTCAATATGCAGCTGATCCTGATCAGCGGTCTCTCCGGCTCCGGCAAGAGCGTCGCGCTCAAGACGCTGGAGGATGCCGGTTTCTATTGCGTCGACAACCTGCCCGCCGAACTGCTGCCGAACCTGGTCGCCCAACTGCTGCCGACCGGGTACCGCAACATCGCCGTGAGCGTGGACGTGCGCAACGCGAACAGCGTCAAAACGCTTCCCTCGCTGATGCTGCAATTCATGCAGAAGGAACTGGCGGTGCACCTGCTCTATCTCGACGCGCAGACTGATACGCTGGTGAAGCGTTTCTCCGAGACGCGCCGCCTGCACCCGCTCAGCGACGGCATCCTCACCCTGCCGGAATGCGTCGCGCGCGAGCGCGAGCTGCTGGCCGAGATCAGCGACATCGGCCACCACATCGACACCACCGAACTCAACGCCAATGCGTTGCGCGCCTGGATCAAGCAATTCATCAAGCTGGATCGCGCGCGCCTGACGCTGCTGTTCGAGTCGTTCGGTTTCAAGCACGGCATCCCGCTGGACGCCGACCTGGTGTTCGACGTGCGCTGCCTGCCCAACCCGCATTACAGCGAAGAGCTGCGTCCGCTGACCGGATGCGATGCGGCCGTGATCGAGTTCCTCGACCAGACCCCGCCCGCACAAAAAATGTACGGCGATATCCGCGACTTCATCGACGGCTGGCTGCCCTGCTACATCGCCGACAGCCGCAGCTACCTCACCGTCGCCATCGGCTGCACCGGGGGACAGCATCGCTCGGTGTATTTCGCCGAAAAGCTCGCGCGGCATTTCGAAGGGCAGCAGCAGGTACTGGTGCGCCACCGTGAACTCGCATGAATCCAGCGGGCATGGCAACTGGCCGCCCCTAATATGACACGCCATGCCCGCTCCCCTCTCTCCTAACTCTCTCCCGCCTGCGGGCGAGAGGGACGCAGACTCGCCGCGCGAGTTTCATGTTAACCGCGCGGCCATCCTGCCGCACCTCAAGCCCGGCGACTGGCTGACGCTGCTGCTCGGCGGCCTCTGCGTGGTACTGCTCGCGCTCAAGCTGTGGAGCGGCGACCTCGCCGACAAAGCCGTCATCCGCAGCGGCGGCAAGATATTCCGCGAAGTGCCGCTGTCGCGCGACCAGCAGATCGAAGTCCCCGGCCCGCTCGGCACCAGCGTCATCACCATCGAGAAACGCCGCGCGCGCATCAGCTCCGACCCCAGCCCGCGCCAATACTGCGTGCGCCAGGGCTGGCTGCAGCAATCCGGCGAGATCGCCATCTGCCTGCCGAACGAAGTCAGCATCGAGCTGACGGGAAGCCGGAAAAAATATGACAGCCTCAACTATTAAACTGGACACTACCGCCGAAGACCACCATGTCGCGCGCATGGCGGCGGTGGCGCTCGGCCTCACCGTGCTGGAGAACGCCATCCCCTCGCCGCTGCCCGGCGTCAAACCGGGGCTGGCCAACATCGTCACGCTGATCGTCCTGACACGCTACGGCTGGCGCGCGGCGGCATGGGTATCGCTGTTGCGCGTGGTTGCGGGCAGCCTGTTGTTCGGCAACTTCCTCGCGCCGGGATTCTTCTTGAGCCTCGCAGGTGCCGTGTGCAGCCTCGCCGTACTCGCGCTCTCCATGCACCTGCCGCAGCGTCTGTTCGGCCCGGTGACGCACAGCATCCTTGCCGCCTTCGCGCATATCGCCGGACAGATGGCCGTGGTCTATCTGTGGCTGATCCCGCACACCGGCATCGCCTACCTCATCCCCATCTTCGCCACCGCCGCACTGGTGTTCGGCACGGTGAATGGGTTGATCGCGGCAAGATTCATGGATAATGACGGCAAACCCGATTTGGAACGACAACCATGAAGACCATCACTCTCGCCCTCACCGGCGCATCCGGTCTGCCCTACGGCATACGCCTGCTCGAATGCCTGCTGCAAAGCGGCGCTCGCGTGCATCTGGTCTATTCGCAAGCCGCACAGATCGTCGCCAAGCAGGAACTGGACTTCACGCTGCCGAGCCGCCCGCAGGATGCGGAGCAACTGTTTGCGGAACGCTTCGGCAAATTCAGCGGCGAACTCAAAGTATTCGGCATCCAGGACTGGTACGCGCCGATGGCCTCCGGCTCCAACCCCGGCGACGCGATGGTGGTGTGTCCTTGCACCATGGGGACACTAGGCAAGATCGCCAGCGGCATCAGCGACGACCTGATCTGCCGCGCGGCGGATGTGATGCTCAAGGAAAAACGGACTTTGATATTGGTGCCAAGAGAGATGCCCTTTTCGGCGATTCATCTGGAGAACATGCTGAAGCTGTCGCATGCGGGCGCGGTCATCATGCCGCCGAATCCGGGGTTTTATCATCATCCGCAGAGCGTGCAGGATATTGTGGATTTTGTGGTGGCACGGATGCTCGACCATCTGGGGATCGAGCAAGCTCTGATGAAGAAGTGGGGCGAAGAGTAGTTTGTAGGGTGGGCACGCTTTTGTGCCCACGCGGATTCAATCAAAATCAACACCGTCGGGGGTAGCCCGACAGCTAGTCACTTTTTCTTGCTTCGCCAAGAAAAAGTAACCAAAAAGAAGGCGACCCCAGTTTGCCGCCGCTGCGCGGTTCCCTGCGTTGCTCGACTGGTCAGGCGGCTGCGGAACTCGCGCTACGCGCTCAGACAGTCCTCGCCGAAATCCCCTGGCCAGCCTGCGCTACTCGGCGGCGCTCAGGGGAGGAAAAGCGAAGGTCGAAATCACATGATGGGCAGCAAGCTGCCCATCATAGTCAAAACAATTCGACTCCGGTACATTGGGGTCAGGAATTTCATCACTAAAGGGGACGAAATGAAACGAACTGTATGGTTTGTCTTGGGTTCGCTGATTATGCCGATCTCGAACTGCGCTATCGCTAATGATTCAATTGCGCGCATAGGTACTGGTGGCATTACATTTCTAAAGACTGAAGATGTTCGCATGGCGCAAGAAGTGTTGGAAATTTCTACCGAAGCCATAAGAGTTAAATATCGATTTCAAAATGAATCAGATAAAGACATACAAGCAACTGTTGCGTTTCCTATGCCTGCATATGGTTGGAATTCTGGAGAAAGTGCAGATGAAACTAACGTAAAACCATTGAGGCCATTTACTACAAAAGTGAATGGTCATTCAGTGGTTACTACGATTGCTAAAAAGGCGGTAATTAATGAGCAAGATGTAACAAGTGTGTTTCGTAAAATCGGTCTGACTGACAAGCAGATTTTCGAAACATTTTCACATTGCCCAGGTGAAGATGACAAACGGTTTGAATTGTGCGGACTTACACAGAAACAGGAAGCGGCACTTGAGAAGCTGGGCGATTGGAAAGTATCCGAGACAGTACTTTGGGAACAAGTATTTCCAGCCAATGCAGAGGTTGAAGTGTTGCACGAATATGCACCATTTGTTGGTGGGAGCTATACGGTTCCATTTCAAAAAAGATTTGGTTATGTCTCAGGTGTGCTAGTCAAAGGTGAACGTGCTGAGGCTTGCGTAGATGATGGAACGCGTAATGCAATTGAAAGAAAGGTTAAGCTGCTTGCAGAGGGCGGTGCAGACCAAGTATGGGTGTCGCTCGCTGAGGTTGAATATATTCTTGGAACAGGCAGAAATTGGAAGGGGCCAATTGGGGACTTCAAACTTCGGATAATCAAGGATTCCCCCGATCAAGTCATATCACTTTGTTTTCCTGGAAAGCCACAGCGGGTAAGCAATACTGTTTTCGAGTTTGCCCGGACGAATTATGATCCGCAGGACAAATTGATTGTCTACTTCTATAGCATTGGAGCTAGTTCTCAAGTGAAGTAATAGCGTGGGCACGATGTGCCCACGCTGGGCTTTTAGGTTTTGACTTTCCCTCCCCTGAGCGCCGCCGAGTAGCGGAGGCTGGTCAGGGGATTTCGGCGAGGACTGTTTGAGCGCGTAGCGCGAGTTCCGCAGCCGCCTGACCAGTCGAGCAACGCAGGGAACCGCGCAGCGGCGGCAAACCGGGGTCGCCTTTTCTTTGGTTACTTTCTTTTTGGCGAAGCAAAAGAAAGTAACTAGCTGTCGGGCTACCCCCGACGGTGTTGGTTTTGATTCTGAAAAATCCGCGTGGGCACAAAAACGTGCCCACCCTACAAACCAGCGGGCTTCGCCCATCCTTCGATACGGCTGCGCCTACTCAGGACGAACGGTCTGGAGTTGCTCAAGAACCGTCCGCACCGGCGTCGGTATCGCCGCCCCCAACGCCTCCCCCACCTCCAGCCACAGCATCCCCGGTTGCGCAGCAACCAAAGGTTTCCGCGCAAGCTCGATCTTCAACGGCGTGATATGCAATTTGAAATGCGTAAAGGTATGCGTGAACGTCTCCAACCTTTCCCCATCCAGCGCAACCATCCCATTGCGCAAGAACCAATCCCTCGCCGCAATCTCATCATCGAACTGTGGCGGACACCATAGCCCGCCCCAGATACCGCTGCCGGGGCGCTTCTCCAGCAGGATGTCGTTGCCGTGCATCAGCAGCAGGAAGACCGCCGACCGTTCCGGCACGGTCTTCTTCGGGCGCGGCGTCGGCAGTTCAGAAACACGATCCGTCTGTACGGCGACGCAATCGGCCTGCACGGGGCACAACACGCACTTGGGTTTGCTACGCGTGCAGACGGTGGCGCCCAGGTCCATCAGCGCCTGGGTGTAGGTGGCGATTGCACTGTTGCCCAGCCCCCTCTCCCCAGCCCTCTCCCGCGAGGGGAGAGGGAGTAGAGATTCGGCTTGCTGCCACAATTTCTCTTCCACTTTCTTCTCCCCCGCCCAGCCTTCGATGCCGCAGTAACGCGCCAGCACGCGCTTGACGTTGCCTTCGAGGATCGCGCGGCGTTCGTGAAAGGCCAGCGCGCAGATGGCGGCGGCGGTGGAGCGTCCGATGCCGGGGAGTTCGACGATGTCTTCGAAGTTGCGCGGGAATTCGCCGTTGAATTTCTCGACGATGTTGCGTGCGGCTTTGTGCAGGTTGCGGCCTCTGGCGTAGTAGCCGAGGCCGCTCCAGTGGGCGAGCACGCCATCCTCGGTCGCGGCGGCGAGTGCGGCGATGTCGGGAAAGGAGGCGATGAAGCGCTGGTAATAGGGGATGACGCTGGCGACCTGCGTCTGTTGCAGCATGATCTCGGACAGCCACACGCGATAGGCATCGGCGAATTGCCAGGGCAGGTCATGACGTCCGTGCGCGTGTTGCCAGGCGATGAGGCGGGAGGCGAAATCGCTCACTTACCGGAACAAGCCCTTGAGGCCTTCCTTGAGCTTGTCCTGTAGTCTGGTCTTGACCTCTTCCTTCTTCTCCTCGACCTTCTGTTTGGCGGCTTCGCCAACCATCGCGCCAAAATCCAGCGTGTATTTCAGGCCGTCGAACGGGCCGCTGACACGCACCGGCACGGTGAGGCCGGCGACCATGTCCTTGCCGCCCTGCCCTTCCAGCGTCTTCGCCAGCGTAGCCTTGGCGAGGTAGTTCATGCGGTCGTTGCCGATGTCGATGTCGCCGTTGCCGGACAGTCGCAGCAGCGGCGATTTCAGCGACAGGTCGTCGTTGTGCGCCACGCCGTCGTTCACCTTGAAGCTGGCCTTGAGCTCGGAGAAGTCAGTCTTCTCGCTCTGGTTGGCGTCCTGTGTCTTCGCCGCACCGAACCTGCCGAATTCGCGCAGGCTCTTGGCGATGTTGATGCCCTTGATGGCGCCGTCGGCGAGGTTGAGCGACATCGTGCCGTTGAGCGCCTTCTTCATCGCGCTCACGGTGTCGCCGCGCATCGTCAGGTTCATGCCGACGTTGCCCTTGCCTTCCAGCGTGTCGAAGTCCGCCGCATCCTTGGTCAGCGCCGCGACGTTGACGCCTTTCAGTGTCTGGTTCACGGCGATCATCGGCGTGGCCTGCGCGTTGACGCTGATGCTGCCGTTCACGCTGCCCTGATACAGGTTGGCCGACAGCGGCGCGACATCGAGCCGGCCGTTGTGCGCCTTTATCTCCAGCCGCAGGTTGCTGGTCTTCACGTTCGCCACTTTCAGGGCGCCGATGCGCAGGCTACCGTCCAGATCGAGCTTGCGCAGCGCCGACAGGTCGAGCGGCGGTTCCGTCGCCGCCGCTTGCGGCGCTTGCGATGCTGCGGCGGTCTTCTTCGGCAGGTAGAGATCGGCATCGAACTGATCAATATCCACGTCAAAATCGATCGCCGGTTTGGCGAAACCGTTCACGCTGACCCTGGCCTTGACCTTGCTCTGCAACAGTCCGCCCGCAAGGCTGGCGCGCACGGTCTCTTTTTTTGCATCCACCTGCACGCTGCCCTTCATCTCGCTGCTCACTGATTTGTTCGGCAGTTTGTCGCCGCTGGCATGCACCGCCAGCACCAGCGCGCCGAGATCGAATTGCCGCGCTTCGAAGTTGCCGGACAGCGGCGAGGTCAGCTTCACCTTGAACGCCTGTCCCGGCTGCGTCAGGTCGAGGTCCAGCGCCAGCGCGCCGACCTTGAACGACTTCGCGTCACCTTCCACGCCCGGCAACGACAGAACCGCGACCAGCTTGCCCAGCGCGCCGTCGAGTTTCGCGTTCAGCGTCAGCCTGTCGCCGGAGTATTTGTCCCTGGTGAGGCTCAGTGCCGGGATGTCCAGCGCCGCCTCGAACACATCCTTGCCTTTGGTTCCGCTCGCCTTCAGCGCGAACTTCTGCGCGCCGAGTTCCTGCGCGGCCTGATCCACATGGATGTCGCCGCCTGCCTGCAACTTGAGGTCGCGGATATCCAGCGCCTTGCCGCCGGCCTGCAGCTCGATGCCGGCCAGATGGTATCGCTGCCTGGCCAGATCGAAAGTCAGCGCGGTCTTCAGCTGGAAGCTGATGTCCAGCACCGGCTGGCTGGCCTGCATGACGGCGGAAAGATCGATGTTGGCCGGCACGCCGCTGGCGATGCGCCCGCTGTGCAGGTTCAGCTCCCTGACGGCATATTGCGCGCCGGAGCCTTCGTCGCGGTAAGTGAGTGCTGTCTTTTCGATGGAGACGGCGGCGATATCGAAGCTG
Source organism: Gallionellales bacterium GWA2_60_18 (assembly GCA_001801105.1). The sequence continues at coordinate 72,386 of MGWS01000032.1, read as the reverse complement.
GCCGGCTGGCCGCCGCCCGCTGCCTTTTCATCGCCCGGCGCCGCTCCTCCGCCGAGCAGGTCGTCGATGTTGGTGCTGCCATCCTTGCGCTTGACCAACTCGGCCCGCAAGCCGCTCACCGCAATCTCATCCACCACTGCCTGACGCGAGAACAAGGGCAGCAGCTTCAGCGAGACATGCGCCTGGTCGAGCGAGGCGAACTGTTTTTCGTTGTTGCGCTCCGACAGCGAGACCTTGCCGATATCCGCACCGAGGCTGGGAAAGAAGGTCAGCGCAATGTCGCCGTCGAGATGCAGATCGCGCTGCGTGCGCTCCTTCACCACCTTGATGATCTGGCTCTTGTAGGCGTTCGGATCGAAGGTGGCCGCCAGATACGCCGCCCCGGCCAGCGCAACGGCAAGGATGCCGCCGGCGGTCCACAGGCTGTATTTGACGTATTTGCGCATCGCGGCTAGATCACCTTCGAGTAACGCGCATGTTCGGTGCGGGTGCGCAGATACTTGTCGAACACCATGCAGATGTTGCGGATCAGCATGCGTCCCTTGGGCGTGACGGCGATGCGCTGCGGCGACAGCCCCAGCAATCCCTCGCGCTCATATTCAAGCAACTCGTCCTGTTCGGTCAGGAAATACTGGTCGAAGTCGATCTTGAACTCGCGCTCGAACGCCTGTTTGTCGAGTTCGAAATGGCACATCAGCGCCTGGATGATCTCGCGCCGCACCAGGTCGTCGTCGTTCAGTTCGAGGCCGCGCATGATGGGCAACTCGTCGCGGTCGAGCGCAGCGTAGTATTCCTCCAGTTCGCGATAGTTCTGGCTGTAGGTCGGCCCGACCTTGCCGATGGAACTCACGCCGATCGCGATCAGGTCGCAATCCGAATGTGTGGAATAGCCCTGGAAGTTGCGGTGCAACCTGCGCTGGCGCTGCGCCACGGCCAGCTCGTCCTGCGGCTTGGCGAAGTGGTCCATGCCGATATACACATAGCCCGCCCCGGTCAGCTTGCTCACCGCCATGCTGAGGATGTCCAGCTTGGTCTGCGGCGCGGGCAGGTCGGCCTCGTTGATGCGCCGCTGCGGCATGAAGATGGTCGGCATGTGCGCGTAGTTGTAGATGGACAGACGGTCCGGATCGGCGGCGATCACCTTGTCCAGCGTTTTGCCGAAACCTTCCAGCGTCTGTTTCGGCAAGCCGTAGATCAGGTCGATGCTGACCGAGTTGAAGCCGTTGGCGCGCGCGGCATGGATGATGCGCAGCGTCTCTTCTTCGCTCTGGATACGGTTCACCGCGCGCTGCACCTCGGCATCGAAATCCTGTACGCCGATGCTGATGCGGTTGAAGCCGACCTCGCCGAGCAGCGCGATGGTCGCGTCGCTGACCTTGCGCGGGTCGATCTCGATGGAGTATTCGCCGCCTTCCACCAGCGTGAAATTCCGGCGGATCGCCGCCATCAGCTGGCGGATCTCGTCGTCGCTCATGAAGGTCGGCGTGCCGCCGCCGAAATGCAGCTGTTCGACGACCTGGCCCGGCCCGAGCAGCGCCGCATGCATGCCCATCTCCTTGATCAGGTAACGCACGTATTCGGCGGACTGGCTGCGATCCTTGGTGATCACCTTGTTGCAGGCGCAGTAGAAGCACAGCGTGTTGCAGAACGGGATGTGGAAATACAGCGACAGCGGATGCGGCTTGCCGCCAGCTGCGCGCTTGGCCACCCACTCGCGGTAGCTTGCGGCGGTGAAAGTGGCGTTGAAACGGTCGGCGGTCGGATACGAGGTATAGCGCGGGCCGTTCTTGTCCAGCCTGCGTATCAGCTCCAAGTCCACCACCAGTTGATTGACTGCGTCGTTCATGAATACCTCTCCTTTAGTGCCATATATTATGCCAGCATGTGCCCCTGCCGGCCTGATGTATGTCAGAATTCGCCTTGTTTACTACGCGCCTGTTTCAGCCATAGGAGTCGCAAAATGCACCAACAGTTCGACGTGTCGCCCGAAGAAGCCAAACGCGCCAAATGGCCGCACGAGATTTTCCTGATCAACCTGGTGTTCAACCATATCCTGGTGTTCGCCTCCACCTTCGGGGTGTACAGCACCTTCCCGCTGATGGTGCTGGTCGTGCCCCTCACCTCCTTTGCCATCACCGCCTATATCATCGTCAAGGGCCGCCAGATCGCGGCCGGCGACGAGACCTGGTTCGTCAAGTCGCACTGGGCGATCTGCGCCAAGCGCAACCGCTATTTCCTGCTGCTGCTGAGCGCCGCCTGCCTGCTGATCGGCGGCGGCTACTGGCTGTCCCAGGCGATGGGCTGGTCGAAGATCGCCACTCTGGCGATGCTCGGCGGCGGCGCCATCCTGCCCTTCATGGTATCGCTGCTGATTCTGATCGTGCTGGGCAACGAGTCGGTGCATCTGGCGCGTGTCGGCAGACTGCCGAAGCGTTTCGTCGAGCAAAACCCCGACGATTCTTCCGGCTCGTCCCGATAATCCCGGCACACCGAACATGAGCACTGAAAGCAAGCTCTACTGGGGCGCCGGCATCGTTTCTGTCCTGGTTTTCATCGGTTCGTTCTTGCTGCCGGGCGAGCCCGTCAATAAAGCGGATCTGCCCTGGAACATCGAGCATCCCGCGCCGGGCGCGACGCGCGTCTTCGGACTGACGCTGGGCACGAGCACGACCAACGATGCCGAGCAGTATTTCAGGGAAGAAGCCAAGATCAGCCTGTTCAAGTCGCCGCAAGGCGTGCTGACCGTGGAAGCGTTCTTCGAGCAGGTCAATCTGGCCGAGCTGAAGGCCAAGATCGTCGTCAGCGTCGCGGTTTCCGAGGCGGAACTGCAAGGCATGTACGAACGCGGCCTGCGCATGAGCGGCATCGCAAGCGGCAAGAAAGTCACGCTGACGGCGGACGATACTGCCAGGGTACGCGCGCTGCCGATTGCCGGCCTGACCTACATGCCGTCGGTGCGGCTGGAGGAAGAACTGATCGGCAAACGCTTCGGCCCGCCGTCGCAGCGTATCCGCGAGAAAGAAAGCGGAGCGCTGCATTGGCTGTATCCGCAGCACGGTCTGGACATCACCTTGGGCAGCGACGGAAGGCCCGTGCTGCAATACGTCCCGCCCGGCGAATTCGACAAGCTGCTTCAGCCGTTGTCGGCCGGCGGCGAAGCTATCAATTAAAGACGTTCAGGGCTGCGCCGATCCGTCACCCGGCGCGGCTTGTGCGGGATCATTGGATTTTTCCGCCTTGCCGGCTTTCGCGTCGCGCGGGTGGTGCATCATGTCTTCATCGTCGTCCAGCAATATCCGGTTGGCGCTGCCTTCCATGTCTTCGTACTGGCCTTTCTTCACCGCCCAGACCAGAAAGATCACGAACAGCACCCCGAAGAACATCATGCCGGGTATCAGGCTATAGATCACTTCCATCGTTTCACCTCAGTCCTTGAATAATGTGCGGATGCGCGCCGCGTTGCCGATCACCGTCAGCGAGCTGATCGGCATGGTGATCGCCGCCACCAGCGGGCTGACTTTGGCCATCATCGCCAGCGGTACCATGATGGCGTTATACACGAACGACAGGCCGATATTCTGCTTGATGGTGCGCAGGGTGCGGCGCGACAGCTGGGTCGCCAGCCGCACCTTGTCCAGCTCGTTGTGCATCAGCACGATGTCGGCGCTCTCCACCGACACGTCGGTGCCGGAACCCAGCGCGATGCCGACATCGGCGCGGATTAGCGCGGGCGCATCGTTAACGCCGTCGCCCACCATCGCGACGATGGCGCCGCCTTCCTGCAAACGGCGGATCACCTGATCCTTGTCCTGCGGCAGCACTTCGGCGATGACTTCCATGCCGCCGAGCTGGCGGGCGACCGCTTCGGCGACCGGACGGCGGTCGCCGGAGAGCAGCGTCATGGCGATGCCGGCCGCTCGGAGGTCGTCCACCATCTGCTGCGCGTCGCCGCGCAGCTGGTCGGCCAGCGCGATGACCGCCACATGCCGGCCTGCGCGCGCCATGTACACGCAGCTCATCGCCTGTGTTTCCAGCTCGTGCGCCTTGGCTTGCAACGCCGTATCCGGCACGATGCCGCGCTGTTTCAGCCATTCCGCGCTGCCCAGCAGCAGCGGCATGCCGGCCACGGTTGCCTCGACTCCCAGCCCTGCTGTCGCATGGAACCCGTCGGCGGCAAGATCGCGCCAGCGCAGATGGCGCGCTTCCGCGCCGTCCACGATGGCCTTGGCGATGCCATGCTCGCTGTAGCGCTCGACCGCGGCGGCCTGACGCAGGATGTCGCCCTCATCAGCCTCCGCCGCGACATGTATCTGCGCGATGCTCATCCTGCCCTCGGTCAGCGTGCCGGTCTTGTCGAACACGAAGTGGGTCACCTTGGACAAGGTTTCCAGCACCAATCCATTCTTTATCAATATGCCATGCTTGGCGCCCAGACCGGACGCCACCGCGATCGACATCGGGGTCGCCATGCCGAGCGCGCACGGGCAGGTGATGATCAGCACCGAAGTCGCGGCCATCAGCGCGATCTCGAAATCCCGGCTGTTCCAGAAGAAGAAGGTCAGCGTCGCGCAGATCAGCGTGACCAGCACGAACCACGGCACGACGGTATCGGCGAGCCGCTGTATCGGCGCCTTGGAGGCCTGCGCCTCCTCGACCAGACGGATGATCTTGGATAGCGTGGTGTCCTGCAGCGAGGCCCGCACCTCGACCAGCAGCGCGCCGCTGGTGTTCACCGTACCGGCGAACACCTGGCAACCGGCCGACTTGTTCACCGCTGCCGATTCGCCACTCAGCATGGATTCGTCCACCGCGCTCCTGCCTTCCAGCACGACGCCGTCCACCGGCACTTTGTAGCCGGGTTTGATCAGCACTTGGTCACCCAGTTTCACGCCGCGTATCGGTATCATCTGTTCCAGCCCATCGCGCATCACAATGGCGACGCGCGGCTGCAGTTCCATCAGGCGTTTGGTGGCAGACACCGCCTGATGGCGGAACATGCCTTCGAGGTAGCGTCCGATCAGGATGACAAAGATCAGATTGGTGACGGTATCGAAATAGACCTCGCCGATCTTGCTGTCCGTCACCGTCACATACAGCGAGTAGGCGTAAGTCACGGAAAGGCCGAGTGCGATCGGCAGGTCCATGGTCAGGCGCGCGACGCGCAAACCGCCCAGCGCGCCCCGGAAGAACGGATAGCCCGAGTAGAGCAGGGTCGGCGTGGCCAGCGCCAGTCCCATCCAGTGGAAGAACCCGCGGAACTGATCCTCGTTCGCGCCGCTGTAGAGCGCGATGGATATCCACATCATGTTCATCATGGCGAAACCGGCGAAGAACAGGCGGAACAGCATGGCACGATTGGCCTTCTTGATCGCGCCTTCCGCGCTTTCCGGATCATAGGGCACGGCCGAATAGCCGATCCTGGATAGCTCGCGGATCACGTCGGAAAGTTTGCTGCGGCTGTTGTCCCAGCGCAGGTGCAGCCGCTTGGCCGCCAGATTGACGTTGGCCGCCAACACCCCGGGGACACGTTGCAGGCTGCGCTCGATCAGCCAGATGCAGGCGGCGCAGTGGATGCCTTCGACCAGCAGGTGGATCTCGCGTATCTCGCCGGAGCTGCGGGTAAATTCCTGCTGCACCTCATCGAAATCATAGATGTCGATGTCCTTGGGCGGCTCCGGCGGCGGGGCGAGCAAGGTGCCTTCCGGCGTGCGTTGATAGAAGCCCTGCAAGCCGGCCTCATAAATGGCGGTACAGACAGACTGGCAACCGAAACAGCAGAAGTGCCGTTCGGCGCCCTCCAGTTGCGCGCGATAGTCGTCACCGGCCGCGATGGGCAGGCCGCAATGGAAACAGTTGCCGGATATGCGGTCGGCTGACTGTGCCATCAATTACGAAGAGGCCGCCACCATGAACCGTTCAGTGTCCACACCGAACATGTCGTCGCCGCGTTTGACGTGGATGCGCAACTCCCAGTATCCCTTGAGCGGGAAACTGATATAGCCCTGATAGTTGCCCGGGGATACCTCGCGGAAAGATGTGGTGAAATCCTGGCTCGCATCGGAAGCGCGATAGGCTTCGACCTCCATCGTACCGCTCACCGGCTTGCCGTCGCGGTCGGCCACGCTGATCTCATACGCGACCGGAGCATTCATCACAATCGCCTGGGGACGCTTGATGGTGGTCTGCCATGCCAAGGAATGCTGCTTGCCCAGCTCTACCAGCACCTCCTCGTTGGTCTTGCGATCCTTGGTCTTGTATTCGCGATCGACCAGCGAGGACTGGTTGTGGGTCGCGTACCAGATGAAAGTGCTGTTCACCCCGAGCACGAGCACGATCAACCCCATCATTCCTAGGAACCAGGGGTTGCGCAAGCCTTTTTTGTTTTCCTGTGAAATCATTCTTCAGCCTCCATTTCTCGGATCAATTGCCCCGCCATCAAGGCTGCGGGCCGTTGAACATGGTTTCATACTCTGCTGAAATACTCGGGTCGTCAACGCTCTGGACGCGGAATTCTAGCGGTGTCACTTCCTGCTGGATGTTCTCGCCGGGCGCCTTGACGAAGATGGTGAACGAGGTGCCGCGACCTGGATGGGTAAGCAGCGGCTTCTCGGCACCGATGATGACCTGCCCCTTCACACCACCTTCCGCCGTCACGTTCACATGAATTTCCTCGTCGGTCTTGTTGAGCACCTTGAACTCGTAGCGATTCTGGATCGAACCGTCGCTCAGGCGCACGAACAGCGGCTGGCGTTCCGGCAGAACTTTCAGCGTCATCGTACCCAGATGGGTCAGCCCGTACGTGATGCCGCCAAGGGCGATCAGGATGATGCCGATATAGACCAGCGTGCGCGGATGCTGGTACATCTTCTTGACCGGCTTGCCTTCCAGCTCGTCCAGTGAAGCGTAACGTATCAGCCCTTTTGGATGCCCGACCTTCTCCATGACCGAATCGCAGGCGTCGATGCACAAGCCGCAGGTGATGCAACCCAGTTGCTGGCCGTTGCGGATGTCCACGCCGGTCGGACACACCTGCACGCACTGGAAGCAGTCGATGCAATCTCCCTGCTGCGCTTTGGCCTCCCCATCACGATGCAGCTTGCCGCGCGGCTCGCCGCGCTTGTAATCGTAAGCCGGCAGGATGGTCTGCGAATCGGACATCACGCCCTGGATGCGCGCATAGGGACAGAGCCACATACAGGTCTGTTCGCGCAACAGGCCACCCAGGATATAAGTACCGACAAAGAACATGGTCAGCGTCACCCAGCCGACCGTGGGCAAGCGGAGATGCAGCAGATCGCTCCAGTAGTCGTAGGCATCGACGAACCAGATGGAGAAGCTGATGCCGGTCAATAGCGCTATCACCATCCAGGCGGAATGCTTGACCAGCTTTTTCCATATCTTCTCAAGATCCCATGGCGCCAGTTCCAGCTTGCGCCTAGCAACCGGATTGCCTTCGATCCTGTCCTCCCACCAGGTGAACCAGTCGGTCCACACTGTCTGGAAGCAAAAATAGCCGCACCACACGCGCGAGGCGACCGAGGTGACAGCAAACAAAGTCATCGCCGCCACCAGCAGCACCAGCGACAGCATCCAGATATCCTGCGGCAACACGGTCAGGTCAAAGAAATGGAACTGGCGATGCTGGATATCGAACAGGATGGCCTGCTTGCCGTTCCAGCGCACGTAAGGAAACAGGAAGAACGGCAACCAGAGCACCCATTGCGTGTAATTCTTCAGGTTACGGAAAAAACCGGGCATGCGCTTGGCATGGATGGTCTTGTCACCCTTGTTGACAGTCCACGTCTCGAATTCCTGATAGATGTCCGTTACGACACCCGATTCCTTCTGTTCGGCTTCTTTGTTCACTTGATTCGCTCCTGACCGGTCTCAGACTAGACCGACAATAAAAAATCCGCTACGCCATGCGGATAAACGGGACACCTGAAACAAATGGCCTTCAGGCTTCCCGACTCCATGAGCAGGCTTGCCGTCCGCCGGGCAACCTGCCGTAGATTCTTGATGAATCTTTATTAGTATATCCTGATATGCCAGATGAAAAAAGGAGGAGAGTATGCTCTCCTCCTTCTTCAAGCGGCAAGGGCTGAATTACTGTCCGTCCTGACCGCGTGTCGCATTCCGGTAAACCACGAATAGCAGCCACCCAACGACGGCTGCGGCTCCCACCACACAGATAATCACACCCCAGAAAACAGCGTCCTGATTCATTTTATGCCTCCCTTGAGTAAAAAAACTCGCGCGTGGCTTGCCACGCGCGAATTCATGATTGCTTACTCAGCCGCCGGCGCTTCTGCCGGAACCTCTGCCGGAACCTCTGCCGGAGCAGGGGCCGCATCAGGCTGACCACCGCCGAACTTATACACGTACACCGCCAGCTTCTTCATTTCGGCATCGCTCAGCTTGCCGGCTGCCTGGAAGGAAGGCATCACGGCATTACGAGCCATCGCATCACCGGAATTGACGCCATAGGTGATGGTGCGTTTGATACCCTCGACGGAACTGTCAAAACGCCAGATCTTGTCGGTCAGGTTGGCCGCGCCCATCGCATGGTTGCCTTTACCGTCTTCGCCGTGGCAGGCGATACAGCCCTTCTCGGCAAACAGCGGTGTGGAAGCGGGCTGCCCTTGCGCGATCGCATTAGCCAATGCCGCGATTTCGGCCTCGGACACGATACCCTTGTGCGCCGGCATCACGCTTTGACGACCGCCGGTAATGGTTTCGTGGATGGCATCGATGTTGCCGCCATACAGCCAGTCGTCGTCGTTCAGCACCGGGGCGAACAGCCCTTCCTTGTCATGCGTACCGACGCCGTTGGTGCCGTGGCAGGCAGCGCAGTTGTCGCCGAACAGCACCTTGCCGGAACGCTTGACGTATTCCGACAGCTCGCTGTCCGCTAGGATCGCGGCCGGCGTCATGCCGTTGAGCTTGGCCTCATACTTGCCGCGCACCGCATCCACCGTGCTCTTGTCCGCCTCCATCTCGCTGATCGCGGTCCATCCGCCCAGCCCCTTGGTAAAGAAGCCTCCGGTGGAAACCGGAACCGACGGGTAGTACAGGAAGTACACTACGCACCACAATGCACTGGCGGTCAGCCCCAGCATCCACCATTTCGGCGGCTGGTTGGTGAAATCCGCCAGATCGTCGTCCCAAACGTGCCCTGTCGTCGGCACGCCACCCACATCGTGTTTTTCACTCATCATTTTTCTCCCAATTTGATAGGGTCTTCGTCATCCAGCGCCATGCTGCGCCGTGACTCGAACATATCCTTGTTGGCCGGACGAAACACCAGGACATAGACTGCCACCATGCCGATGAAAGAGGTCAGGGCAAAGAACACCCCGAGCCAGTCATTCGTGGTCATGGCGGCAACATCCATACCCAGGTATCCGAGCAGCTTAGTCACGGTAGTTCACGCCTTCCTCGAACTTGACGTGGTTGCCCAGCCCCTGCAGATAGGCGATCAACGCATCCATGTCGGTCTTGCCCGCCAGTTCGGCCGGGGCGCCTGCCAGATACGCATCGGTATAGATGGTCTTGGGCACCGGGTTGAACGGCATCATGGTCATGACCTTCATGGTATCGACGGTGCGCTCCACATTGACCGGCATGTTATCCAGCCAGAAGTAGTTGGGCATCACCGACTCGGGCACCACTTCGCGCGGATACTTCAGATGGCGACGATGCCATTCATCGGAATACTTGCCGCCAACACGAGCCAAGTCAGGGCCGGTACGCTTGGAACCCCACTGATAGGTATGGTCGTACATGGACTCTTCGGCGATCGAGTAGTGACCATAGCGGTCCTTCTCGTCGCGGAATGGACGGATCATCTGCGAGTGGCACAGGAAGCAGCCTTCGCGGATGAACACGGCACGACCGGCGGTCTCGAGCGCCTTGTAGGGACGCACGCCATCACCGGGCTGCCAGTCGTTCAGCGTCTTGTGTGCCGAAGTCGCGGGATTCCAGACGATCTTGTCCATCGAAATGGTCGCACCGCCATTGTCCTTGTGCTGGGTGTTGTTGAAGGTGCCGTCCGCACTGGTCATGCCGGTGTTCGGCAGGTAGAACAGGGGGACGATCTCCACGATGCCGCCGACTGCGACGGCGACCGCGGTCACCACAAACATCAGGACGGTACTGCGCTCGATCTTGTCCTGAAATTTGGTCGAATAGATTTTGTCGTGATCAGACATGTTTCACTCCTTATGCTTTGGCAGGAACGGCGTTGACTCCGCGCATGGCACTCGCCGTGCGGACAGTCATCACGATGTTGTACAGAGCGATCCATGTACCCAGGTGGAAGATCGCACCGCCGATTGCACGCATCACATAATACGGATGCATCGCGGATACCGATTCAACGAAGGTATAGGTCAGCGTGCCGTACTCGTCATAGTCGCGCCACATCAGGCCCTGCATGATGCCGGACACCCACATCGCCACGATGTAGATCACCGTACCAATGGTAGCCAGCCAGAAGTGGACGTTCACCAGGCTTTCGGAGTACATCTTGTCCACGCCCCACAGCTTCTTGATCATGTGATACATCGCACCGTAGGCGACCATCGCCATCCAGCCCAAGGCACCGGAGTGCACGTGGCCGACAGTCCAGTCGGTATAGTGCGACAGCGCATTGACGGTCTTGATGGACATCACCGGACCTTCGAATGTGGACATCGCGTAGAACGCCAGCGAGACCACCAGGAAACGCAGGATGTAGTCGGTGCGCAGCTTGTCCCACGCACCGGACAAGGTCATCATGCCGTTCATCGCGCCACCCCAGGACGGGATGATCATCGCCAGAGAGACCGCAGCGCCCAGCGAGCCGGTCCAGTCAGGCAACGCGGTGTATTGCAGGTGGTGCGCGCCCAGCCAGACGTAGCCGAAGGTCAACGCCCAGAAGTGCAGCACCGACAGGCGATAGGAGAACACCGGACGCCCGGCCTGCTTGGGCACGAAGTAATACATGATGCCGAGGAAACCGCCGGTCAGGTAGAAGCCCACCGCATTATGGCCCCACCACCATTGCACCATGGCATCCTGCACGCCCGAGAACATCGAGTAGGAAGTCACCATGTCAACCGGGATGGCCATACTGTTGACCACATGCAAGTAGGTGATCATCACGATCATGCCCATGGTGAACCAGTTGGATACGTAGATGTGCGAAGTCTTGCGGATCGCCACGGTCATGATGTGGTTCAGACCGAACGACAGCCACACCACCGCGATCATGATATCCACCCACCACGGCAGCTCGGCATACTCCTTGCCTTGCGACCAACCCATCGGCAACGAAACTACCGCCAGCACGATGATCAGGTTCCATCCCCAGAAGGTGAACCATGCCATGCCGTTGCTCCACAGCCTAGTTGAGCCGGTGCGTTGCACAATGTAAAAACCGGTCGCCATCAGCACGCAACCGCCGAAGGCGAAGATCACCGCATTGGTATGCAACGGACGCAGGCGTCCGAACGATATCTCGGCCAGATCAAAGTTCAAGAATGGAAACGCCAATTCCGATGCAATATACACACCGATCAACGTACCCACCACAGCGTAGATGGCGGCCGCAATGGTGAACCATCGCACCACCTCCATATCATATTTTACTGGTGTCGCCTGAGTCGCTTCCACAGTATTTCCTCCCTTGGAACAAGTTAAAAATCCAAGATGCCGCCGGCTTGCAACTGCGACCGGCAACACACCCCTTCTTCACTGCAATTACAACCTTGGGTACGAACCGCCTTGAGCGATTCCACGTCGGGCAATCGGATTTTGCCCTCAACTTAAGCTCGCGCAATATACCTGCTAACGCACAGGCATTCCCTGACGCAGGTCAACCAAATCACATTTAATTAATACCCGCGTGTCCGATTAAAACAGTCGGAAACGGCGTATCGGAGGGGTTGGCGCGTTAGCCGCGCGCGATGTTTTTGAGACGCTCCAGGTCGTGGAGCTGCACTTGCCGGCGCGCGGTAGTCAACAGCCCTTCGTCGTGGAAGCGGGAGAATACGCGGCACACGGTTTCCTCGGCCATGCCGAGGTAATTGCCGATATCGCTGCGCGACATGCTCAGGTTGAATCTCGAAGAAGAATAATTGCGTTTCTGGAAACGCCGGGAAAAACTCAGCAGGAAAGTGGCCAGACGTTCATCGGCGCTCTTTTTGCCGAGCAACAACATCAACTCCTGATAGTCGATGATCTCCTGGCTCAGTATCCTGAGTATCTGCTGGCTAACCGAGGGGACATCCTCGCTGTATGCCTGCAACACGTCGATGGGCACTTCGCACACCATGGTGGTCTCCAGAACCCTGGCCTCGCTGGTGTAATGCCCGGCAACGATGGCATCCAGCCCAAGCAACTCGCCGGTGATATGAAAGCCGGTGATCTGCATCCGGCCATCATCGGTCAGCACATAAGTCTTGACCGAGCCGCAACGGATCGCGTAGACGGCGCGCCTGGGCTCGCCGACCCGGTAAAGCGTTTCGCCGCGCTTGAACAGCCTGCGGTTCTTGACGATGGTCTCGAGCATGGACAAGTCCACATCCGGCCCGTTCGCCGCGCGGCACAAGCCATAGATACCGCAATCGTCGCAGGCGACCGGGAGGCAAACATCACCGCTCAATACTTGCTCCGTTGCAGAGCGCCCCGGTTTCATTTGCATAGCTGCTGTCATAAGCTCCCCATCCGAACAATCACATGTACGCGCCTTCGCGCAAGTCAGCCAAACGAGATGTGCAAAACTAAGACATTATAACCCTTGTGGAGCCATTTTCGCACCCAGCAGCGCCGCCGGCAGATCGCAAATACGGTATTTGCCGCTACGCACTGCGGCGGCCAGGTGATCGACCGTATGCTCCTGCAACAGCTCGATGAGTTTCATCTTGATCGGTATCCACTTTTCGTGCACCGGGCAGGGTGTTTCGTTGCTGCAAACCTTCAGGCCCAGCACGCAATAATCGGCAAAACCCACACCTTCGATCAAGCTGACGATCTGCATCAGGCTGGTACCGCCGACGCCCTCGCGCAGGCAGAAGCCTCCCATGCGCCCGCGATAGGAGTGCAGCAAGTTCCCCTTGCTCAAGCTTTGCATGATCTTGGCGAGATAGGCCGTGGGGACCCCGAGATATTCCGCCGCCTTACGGCTCAGGATCGGCTTGCCCAGCGGCTGGGTGGCGATGTAGATCAGCGCCTGGATGGCATACTGGCTGGTACGCGAAAAGACCATGGAACCCCCCTTGTCTCACAAAGATTGCTTTCCTTGCAGCGCCTGCCGAAACTCGTCGTGAAAGTGGCGGAACGCGCTGTCGAGCAACAGTACAGCACCATTGACGAGATGGCAACGGCCACTGCCCGGCAGCATGGTACAGAGATTTTCCAGGGTAGTGAGGTCGGCTGCCGTGCCGCGCCCGGTGTCTATCCTGTCCAGCAGGCGGCTCATGGTGGCGGTGCCGGTCTTGCACGAAGGGCACTGGCCGCAGGAGGAGTGCGCGAAGAAGCGCACGTATTCGGCCACGCGCTTGACGATGCCGGTGCCTTCGGAAACGACGATCATCGCGCCCGTGCCCAGGCTGCTGCCGCGCGCGCGCAGCGAGTCGAAATCCATCGCCACGTCGAGATCGACGGGCGTCAGCAGGGTACTCGAGGGCCCGCCGGTGAACACCGCCTTGAGCGGCTTGCCCGACAGCAGGCCGCCGCCGTGCACGAAGATCAGCTCGCGCAGCGGCGTGCCCATGGGCAGTTCGTACACCCCCGGATGCAGCACGTCGCCGCTCAGGGAATACAGCTTGGTGCCGCTGCCCGCGCCTTTGCCGAGCGACTTGAACCATGCGCCGCCGTGCCGCGCGATATGCGACACGTGCGCCAGCGTCTCGACGTTGTTGATCACGGTCGGATTACCGTACACGCCCGCCTGCGCCGGATAGGGCGGCTTGCCGCGCGGAAACGGGAAACGGCCTTCGACCCACTCCATCGCTGCCGTCTCTTCGCCGCCGATATAGTGCCCGGAACCGGGACGCAGTTCGAGTTCCATCTCCCTGCCGAGCACGGCGGCAACCTGCGCCGGCAGTTCCGATGCCCGCCATTGTTCGAGTGCCTTACCCATCGCCGCCAGCGAGCGCTTCATGTCCGGGTTGATGTAGAACACGATGCGGTTGACGCCGGTCGCCAGCGCCGCCACCACCGCGCCTTCGATCACCTGATACGGCGTCTCCTCCAGCAGCAAACGATCCTTGTAGGTGCCGGGCTCGTCCTCGTTGCCGTTCACGATCAGATACTTGTCCGGCTTGGGTGCTTCGGCGACGACGGCGTCCCACTTCTTCCATACCGGGAAACCGCTGCCGCCCAAGCCGCGCAGATCGGCCAAGCGCACTTCCTCGCGCACCGCCGCAGGATCGCGCAACGCCTTGGCCAGCGCTTCGCCGCCGCCCGCCTCGCGCCAGCGCGCCATGTCGGCGCCGACGCGGCGCGAAGGAAGGAGCAATACGGAATTCAGCGCTCCCATACGCCCCCCGCTGCATAATCCGGCAACACTTGCGGCGTGCGCTGCGCCATCGGCATGCCGGCGATGGTCAGGGCGCGGCGCAGCCGGTTCACGTGTTCCAGCGTGACTTTCTTGGGGCCGCGATCCCGGTTGGCGGTGGCCGTAGCGCCGGCACGCAGCCCGAAGCTGATGATCTCCAGCAGGGCGTTGCCCATGATGCGGTTGCGCCCGTGGATGCCGCCCGCCACTTCACCCACCGCATACAGGCCCGGCACGGTGGTGGCGCCGTTGACATCGATGACCACCCCACCGTTCTGGTAATGCAGGGTGGGATGCACCAGCAAGGGTTCGACGCGCGGATCGATGCCGGAGACGCGGGTGCGCGTCATCAGGTTGGGGAATTGCTTTTCCAGCAGGCCCGGCTGGGCGCGCTCCACGCGCGGCGTATCCAGCCACACACCGACGCGCTGGTCGTCAATACGGATGCCGCGCCCTTCGCCGCATTCGCGCAGGATCGCGGAACACACCACGTCGCGCGGTTGCAGCTCGTCAATGAAGCGGTTGCCGAGGCCGTTCACCAGCAACGCGCCCGCCGCGCGCACGCCTTCGGTGACCAGCTTGCCTGCGAGGTGCGTCGGGTGCAGCAGCCCCGTGGGGTGATACTGAAAGGAATCGAGTTCGCGCAACTGCGCGCCGATGCGATACGCCAGCACCAGCCCGTCGCCGGTCGCGCCGAGATGGTTGGAAGTGGGGAAACCGTTCAGGTGCAACCGCCCCAAGCCGCCGGTCGCCAGGATGACGGAGCGGGTGCGGACGATGCGCAACTGACCGTCGATCAGCGAGGTGAGCACCGCGCCGACACATTTCTGTCCGGTCTCGTTGGACAGCAACTCGACGACGGGACTCTGCTCCCATACCTCGATGCTGCGATGCTGAATCACCGCCTCGCGCAACACGCGCATCATCTCCAGCCCGGTGTAATCGCGGCAATGCACCAAGCGCGGCGCGCTCATGCCGCCGGCCCGGCGCGTATGCAGGTCGCCGGTGGGCGTCTGCTCGAACTGCATGCCCTGTTGTATCAGCCAGCGCAACACCTCGGGGCCGTCTCCGGCCATGGCCGCGACCAGCGCCGGATCGGCGGCGTGATGCCCGCCGCGCAAAGTGTCCTGGATATGCCGCTGCACCGAATCGTCCGGTTCGATGGCGGCCTGGATGCCGCCTTCGGCCATCACCGTGTTGCTGTCGCCGAGCCGCAGCTTGGTGGCGAGCAACACGCGCGCGCCTTTTTCGGCAGCCATCAGCGCCGCCGCACAACCGGCGCCGCCGCCGCCGATCACCAGCACATCGACATCGGTCACCGGTGTGCCGGCCAGATCGGCCTCGTCGATGAAGGCTTCAGCCTGCAGCAGTCCGGCCAGTTCGCGCTGGCAACTGTCGCCTGCGTTCGCCCCCACCGTCAGCTTGACTACGCTGTCGCGCAGATGATCCGGATGCCAGGTGTTGAGCAACGCGTCCACATCGCCCGCTTCGGGCAGTGCGCCGAGCTCCGCATCGGGGCGGTAGTGCGCCAGCGCCTCGGCCAGTGGAATACCGTTACTCATCTTTTTCTTCCTGAGTGTTTTCCGGTTTATCTTGATGCTGTTTGTTCATGTCCTGACGCAACTCTTCCAGCCTGTGGATGAGATTGGGCGGACGCAGGTGGAAGTGCGCCGTCACGCGACGGCTGAACAGTCCCACGTGCGCCGGCGCGATCAATTCGGGGCAGGCAACATCGCACAGCTCGCACATGACGCATTCGAAGAAGGTCTCCCCCGCATCGCGGAAGCGTCCTGCCGAAGCCTGCGCGACGCCTTCTTCGACGGAAATGCCCTTGGGGCAGGAAACAACGCAACCGTGACAATGGCGGCAACGCGCCGCTTCGGGGAAGATATCCTGGAAACGCTCATGGATGTCCCAGCCGTCCTTGAAATCATCGAGCTCGTAATGATGCCGGGGCGCCGATGCCGGCGGCAGGAAAATGACTTCGACGCCATCCTCGACGAAGGTCTGGCAGGCGAGCCCCACCGATACCTGCTTGCCGCGCCGCAGCATGATGCGGCACGAGCCGCACACGCCCTCCATGCAGCCGACGCTGGTCACGCGCGGCACACCGCCGTGCCAGGCGGCTTCGACCACGGTCATGCCCGCATGCGCAACAACGGCAAGACCGTTGATGGTCAGGTTAACGGGCTGTCCTTTGTCAGCCGTATTTGCCGGATCGGGCTTGGCTGTCATGGGCGCGCCAGGTCGATGACCTTGCGCAGGTCATAATCCTTGTGTCCGCCGACGCGCTCGACCAACTCGGCCATGCGCTGATCCAGCGTCGGGCGTTCGACCTTGTACAGCAATCCGGTCGGCAGACGCCCTTCCTGCTTCGCCGTGTTGACCACATGCATAGCCGCATCCAGATCGGCGACGTCATGCGCGGTATCCTGCTGCTCGCAAGCGCTTTTGAAACTCTTGGCAGTGTCGAGCTCGTTGAAGGTCGGGCACTGGGACAGCAGATTGATGAAGGCGAAACCCTTGTGCTCCATGCCGTCCTTGATCAGCTGCGACGCCAGCTTGACGTTGCCGGAGAATGCCTGGGCGACGTAGGTGGCGCCATAGGTGAGCATGTACAGCACCGGATCGAGCGGCGGCTCGACGCCGCCGAAAGGCGTGGTGCTCGCCTTCATCTCCGGACGCGAAGTGGGCGAAGCCTGCCCCTTGGTCAACCCGTAGATATGGTTGTCCATCAGGATGTAGGTCATGTTGATATTCTTGCGCGCCAGATGCGGCATGTGTCCGCCGCCGATGGAGAAACCGTCGCCGTCGCCGCCGGTAACCACTACAGCCAGGTCGGGACGCGCCAGTTGCACGCCGGTCGCCACCGGGCCGGCACGACCATGCAGCGTGTGCATCTTGTAGGATTTCACGAAATACGGCAGGCGCGAGGAGCAGCCGATACCGGATACGTTCACCAGATAGCTCGGATCGACGCCGAGTTCGGACAGCGAACGCAGCAATGCCGTCAATACGCCATTATGGCCGCAGCCGGGACACCAGAACGACTTGGCCTCGTCGCGGTACTCCTTGGGTTGCAGTTCGACTTTATGCAGATGGGCTTGTGGGTGACTCATTTCAACATCTCCCGTACTTTGTTGACGATCATCTCGGGCGTGAAGGGCATCCCGCCGCAGATAGTATAGGACTCGGGGCGCAATGTGGTTTCAGCGCGCACGAAATGCGCCAGCTGCCCCTGGAAATTAACCTCGGGCAACAGCAGGCGTTTGCAGGTCGCGCCGAAATCCTCGAACTGTTGCGCCGGTAGCGGGTGCAACAGCTTGGGATAGAAGCCCTTGACCTGATAGCCCTCGGCGCGCAAGTGCTGCAAGGCTTCGCGCACCACTCCGATGGTGCTGCCCCAGGCGATCACGCCGAGATCCGCCTCGCCCTCGCCATCCACTTCTGTGGGCGCGACATCGTTGACCACATTCTTCAGCTTGTTGAAGCGCTTGGCCTGCATCGCCTCATGGTTGTCCGATGTATAGCTGGGCAACCCGGCCTCGTTGTGCTCCAGGCCGGTAGCGATATGCATGCCGCCGTGCGTGCCCGGATCGGCCATCGGCGAGATGCCGTCAGCGGTGTGCAGGTAGCGGCGGTATTCGCCCTCGCCGTCCCAGCGCTTGCGGTTGACGATGGTATAGCTGGCCGGGTCCGGATAAGGCACGCTCTGAGTCGAGAATGCCAGCGAACCGTCGGACAACAGCAGCACCGGGCACTGGTATTTCTCCGCCAGATTGAACGCCACCACCGTCAGATCGATACAGTCCCTGACGTTCTCCACCGACAGCACGATGCGGCCGGAATCACCGTGCGCGCCATGGATCGCCAGAAACAGGTCGGATTGCTCATGTTTGGTCGGCAGGCCGGTCGAGGGGCCGCCGCGCTGTACGTTCGCCACCACGCAGGGCGTCTCGCTCATGAAGGACATGCCCAGCATCTCGCTCATCAGCGACAGCCCCGGCCCGGAGGTGGAGGTCATCGCCTTCTTGCCGGCGTAGGAGGCGCCCAGCACCTGCGCGATGGCGGCGATCTCGTCCTCGGCCTGGATCAGCGTACCGCCGCGCTTGGGCAAGTGCTTGGCCACATAGATCGCGACCTCGGTCGCCGGCGTGATCGGATAGGCGGCGAAGAAATCCAGCCCGGCGATCAGCGCGCCGAGGCCGATGGCATTGTTGCCGGACAGCACCACAACATCCTGTTTGGATTTGGGCGTGCCGATCTTCCACGGATCGGTCTTGGGCAAGGCGGCCGCCAGCTCGCGGCCTTTCTCGAAGGCGGCCAGGTTGCCCTGCACCACTGCTTCGCCCTTGCGGGTGAACTTGTTGACGATCACCTCGCGCAACGCCGCTTCCGGCACATTGAACAGAACCGACAGCGCACCCAGCGCCACCATGTTCTTGGCACGCGGGTTGTTCATCTCCTTGGCCGCATGGGTCATCGGGATCGGGTAGGCATACACGCCCTCCGGCACATCCGGCTCGAAATCGCTTGGGCAGTCATACACCAGCGCGGTGCCCGGTTTCAGGCGCGCATGATTCATGTCATAGGCTTCGCCGTTGAAGGCGCAGAGCACATCGAAGGTATCGCCCTGGTTGTACAGCCGCTCGGTGCTGGCGCGCACCTGATACATCGCGTAGCCGCCCTTGATCTCGGCCGGGAAGGTCTTGAAGGTGTAGACATCGAGACCGGCGCGCGCGCAGGCCTGGGTGATGAAATCGCCGACCGAGATGACACCCTCGCCACCTTCGCCACCGATTCTAATGATCAGGTCGTTCTTGGTTATATCTTGCATCTGTTACTCCTCTAATATCATGTCGTCCGCGCGACCCGTCAGATGCACAAGCACAGCGCCTCCGGCACGGATTGAAGCGCCATCCACCATAAGACATCAAACGGTGAACGGCAAAAACATGTGTGCATCCCTACAAATCCAAACTCCGTCGCGATACTGCGTTGCTCAAGAAATTTTAACGCTTACATATAAGACATATGCGGCGCGCTAAAATTTCTTTCGCGCCTTGACTCACTTAGTATCTTGAATTTGTAGAGGCGCCCATATCGGTTTTGATACCTCGGCAACGCTGTAATTGTATAGCAATTTGCTCGGGTTTGACAATGGCAGTGGCGTGGCTTGACTGCATCGCGCATATGGCGGAGAGGGTGGGATTCGAACCCACGGTACCTTTCAGTACGCCTGATTTCGAGTCAGGTACATTCGACCACTCTGCCACCTCTCCAGGGCGTGCCGTAAGCAGCGGCGCGCATTTTACCAGCAAGCTAGCCCGGATGTTTCATAAATTGACGCGCGCCCTCGCTGGTCTTTTGCTTCGCAGGGAAATTTTCTTCCGTCGGGCGTATGAATAACTACGCCACTCCTTCATAAAATCCCCCTGCAAAACAAAATCCTGCGCGATCATCACACGAATTTATGAAACATCCGGGCTGGGATTTCGTGCAGAATGTTCGCATGCGAACCACGATCCAACGCTTGCGGGCGGCGCTGGCCGTCTGCCTGGCCCTGTTGCTGGCCAACTGCGACTTGCAGCTTCCCGCCTGGCATGCGGGCAAGCTGCTGGTCATCGTGCCCGATATTTCGCTGGGCGCCGAGGCGGTGTTCGAGCGCGAGTTGGCGCAGCGCTTCGGCGAATATCTGCACACCCGCGTCGGCCTGATTTCGATGCCACCCGGCGAGATCGACGCGGCGCTGCGCAACCACCGCGCCCATCTCGCCGCCGCCTCGTTGCGCAGCGAGATCAGCGTCACCGCGCTGCATTACGGCCCGAGCTACCAGACGGTGCGCGAGCAGGTCATCTGCAACCGCGATATCGCCCGTCCCAGAACACTGGCCGACCTGACCGGCCTGAAGCTGGCCGCGCCGGCCGATTCGGCACAGGAAGCAGTGCTGCGCGAGGCACGCAAGGAAGCCCCCGGATTGCAATGGCAGGCGCATCACCGGACCGGTGCGCGCAAGCTCCTGCAGGAAGTCGCCGAAGGCTCGCTGGATTGTGCGGTGGCCAATGAGACCCACTTCACCGATGCGCGCAACTACTACCCCAATCTGGCCGTCGCCTTCGATATCGGCACCCCTACGCAGCTTGCCTGGGCGTTTCCGCGCGATGTCGACCCGGCCCTGATGAAGGCGGCGCAAGGCTTCTTCGACCACATCCGGGAGGATGGCACGCTCAACCGCCTGCTGGATCGCTACTACGGCTACAGCGACCGCTTCGCGCCGACGGAATCCTCGCAGTTCATCGCCCGCGCCAACAGCGTGCTGCCGCGCTACCGTACGTTCTTCGAGGAAGCCGCGGCACTCACCGGAGAAGAATGGCACCTGCTGGCCGCGCTGGCCTATCAGGAATCGCAATGGAACCCGCTCGCCACCTCGTTCACCAACGTGCGCGGCATGATGATGCTGACCGAGGAGACCGCCGACCGCATGAACGTCGCCAACCGCCTCGATGCGCGCGAAAGCATCATCGCCGGCGCGAAATACCTGGTGCTGGTCAGGGAACAGCTCCCGTCGCGCATCCCCGAGCCAGACCGCACCTGGATGGCGCTGGCCTCCTACAACCAGGGCTATGGACATATCGAGGACGCGCGCATCCTGACCCAGCGCGCCGGGCGCAACCCGGACAGTTGGGAGGACGTGAAAAAATCGCTGCTGCTGCTGAACCAGCCGGGATATTACGAGACGCTGAAACACGGTTACGCGCGCGGCGGCGAAGCCGCCGTGCTGGTGGAGAACGTCCGCGGCTACTACGACCTGCTCAAGCGCACCAGCCAGGAAGAAGCGCAACTCATCCCCGAGGAATCACCCTACCGGCTGTTCGGCCCGATGCAACGCCTGTTGCAACGCTGGGAGACAAGCGACGCCGAAACGATCAAGTAGTAGGGTGGGCACGTTTTCTGTGCCCACACGTCCAGCCATTGTTATTCCCGCGTGGGCACAGAAAACGTGCCCACCCTACAGAAATCAAGCCTTCCTGATGCTCGCCATCCCGCCCATGTAAGGACGCAGCACTTCCGGCACGACCACGCTGCCGTCGGCTTGCTGGTAGTTCTCAAGCACGGCAACCAGCGTGCGCCCGACCGCGAGGCCGGAACCGTTGAGGGTATGCAGCGGCTCCGGCTTGCCCGCCGCATTGCGGAAGCGCGCCTGCATGCGCCGCGCCTGGAACGCCTCGAAATTGGAGCAGGACGAGATTTCGCGATAGGTGTTCTGCGCGGGCAGCCATACCTCGATGTCGTAGGTCATCGCGGCAGAGAAGCCCATGTCGCCGCTACACAGCTTGACCACGCGATAGGGCAGACCGAGCTTCTGCAAGATGACCTCGGCATGACCGAGCAACTCCTCCAGCCCTTCATAAGACTTTTCCGGATGCACGATCTGCACCAGTTCCACCTTGTCGAACTGATGCTGGCGGATCATGCCGCGCGTGTCGCGGCCATACGAACCGGCTTCGCTGCGGAAGCACGGCGTGTGCGCCACGAACTTCATCGGCAGTTTTTCCAGCGGCACGATCTCGTCGCGCACCATGTTGGTCACGGGAACTTCTGCGGTGGGGATCAGGTAGAAATTCTCCTCGCCCTCGCCCATCTGGCGCGGCACTTTGAACAAATCTTCCTCAAACTTCGGCAACTGCCCGGTGCCGCGCATCGAATCGGCGTTCACCAGATACGGCACATAGGTCTCGGTGTAGCCGTGTTTCTCGGTGTGCGTGTCCAGCATGAACTGCGCGAGCGCACGATGCATGCGCGCCAGCGGGCCTTTCAGCAAAGAGAAACGCGCACCGGCGATCTTGGTGGCCGTTTCAAAATCCAGTCCGCCCAGGCCTTCGCCGATGCTGACGTGATCTTTTACTTCAAAGGCGAACTTTGAAATTTCGCCGATCTTGCGCACTTCGACGTTGTCCGCTTCCGATTTACCGACCGGCACGCTCGCGTGCGGGGTATTGGGAATCACAGCGAGGAACGCATCCATTTCCTGCAACAGCAGCGGCAGCTTGGCTTCGAGCTGTTTCAGCTCCTCGCCCAGCGCGCCCACCTCGGCCATGATCGCCGACACATCCTCGCCCTTGGCCTTGGCTTGGCCGATCTGCTTGGAAGTCGCATTGCGCTTGGCCTGCAACTCCTGCGTGCGCGTCTGGATGATCTTGCGCTCCGCTTCCAGCTGCTCGAACCTCGCGGTGTCCAGCGTGTAGCCGCGTGTCGCCAAACGTGCAGCCACTCCGGCCAAATCATTCCTCAATGTCTGAATATCCAACATGCCACCTATCCTTTTTTGTTTTTTGCCGCTTCGTCCAGCTGCCGCAAATGCGCCAGTTTCTCCGAAATCTTCGCTTCCAGCCCGCGTTCGGTGGGCTGATAGAAACTCACCTCCGGCATGCCGTCGGGGAAATAATCCTCGCCCGCCGCATAGCCGCCTGCCTCGTCGTGCGCGTAGCGGTAGTCCTTGCCGTAATCGAGCTGCTTCATCAGTTTGGTCGGCGCGTTGCGCAGGTGTAGCGGCACTTCGCGCGAGCCGTCCTGTTTGACGAAAGCGCGGGCGGCATTATACGCGACGTATCCGGCGTTCGATTTGGCGGCGACGGCCATGTACAGCACGGCCTGCGCCAGCGCCAGTTCGCCTTCCGGCGAGCCGAGGCGTTCGTAAGTCTGCGCCGCGCTCAACGTGATGTCGATGGCGCGCGGGTCGGCCAGGCCGATGTCTTCCCACGCCATGCGCACGATGCGCCGCGCCAAGTATCTGGGGTCGGCGCCGCCGTCCAGCATGCGCACCAGCCAATACAGCGCGGCATCGGGGTCGGAGCCGCGCACCGACTTGTGCAGCGCGGAGATCTGGTCGTAGAACGCTTCGCCGCCCTTGTCGAAACGGCGCAGGTTCTGCGCCAGCGTGTTGTCGAGGAACGCGGCATCGATCCGTTCGACCTTCGCGGTCTCGGCAGCGGTCTGCAACTGCTCCAGCACATTGAGCAGACGGCGCGCATCGCCGTCGGCATAGCCGATGATGCGTTCCTGCGCTGCCGCATCGAATGCGATGCCCTGCAATGCGGCTTGCTGCGCGCGCTCGAACAGCTGCGCCATCTCTGTTTCGGACAGCGACTTCAGCACATACACCTGCGCGCGCGACAGCAGCGCGCCGTTCACTTCGAACGACGGGTTCTCGGTGGTCGCGCCGATGAAGGTGACCAGACCCTGCTCGACAAAAGGCAGGAAGGCATCCTGCTGCGACTTGTTGAAGCGGTGCACTTCGTCCACGAACAGGATGGTGTGGCGGCCATGCTGTTGCAGCGTGAGCTCGGCCTGCGCGATAGCCTCGCGGATGTCCTTCACGCCGGACAGCACCGCCGATAGCGGCACGAACTCGGCATCGAACGCAGATGCCATCAGCCGTGCCAGCGTGGTCTTGCCCACGCCGGGCGGTCCCCACAGGATCATCGAATGCAGCTTGCCCGACTCGAATGCCAGTCGTAGCGGCTTGCCCGTACCCAGCAGGTGGGATTGACCGACGACCTCGTCGATATGTTTGGGACGCAAGCGCTCGGCCAGCGGCGCTGCGGGTGCATTGGAGGAGAACAGGTCAGCCATGATGCCGGGAGTCTATCCTGTCACTCGCCCAGCACATCTGTTCCGGCGGGCGGCACGAACTTGAACAGGTCGGGCGCAAGCGCAGGGTTGCGCTGCAAGCCGGAGAAACGCAGCACGGTCTTGTGGCCGAACTGGTCGTTCAGCTCCATGATGGCGAGATCGGAGCGCGCGTCGAATGCCATCAGGATGCCGGCGAAACCGCTGTCTTGCGCCTTGGGTATCGCCCGCAACCAGTCCAGCCCGTCCTGGCTGCCGCTCTCTTCGAGCGCAAAACCGCGCTCGATCTCGTTGTTGCCGGACAGCAATGCCGCCGGGCTGCTGCCCAGCGCAGCGTCGAGTTTCTTCACTGTGACCTGCTTGAGGTCGGCGTCGTACAGCCAGAACTTCGCGCCATCGCCGACGATGATCTGCTCATAGGGTTTCTGGTAAACCCAGCGGAACTTGCCGGGGCGCACGAACTGCATCGTGCCGGAGGCACTCTGGATGCGACGGCCATTCTGGTCCAGCACCACCTGGGTGAACTCTGCCTGCGCGGAACGGGTGGAGGCGATGAAGGATTTCAGCTTGTCGATGCCGCCTGCGTGGGCACCAAACGGTGCGATGAACAACAATAGAACGGCAAGGATATATTTCATCGGTTTTCTCTGAATAGAAAGGCCAAGGACTAAAGACTGAGGGGCGAGGACTAAATTAAAGGCATGCAACGGGTCTGCTCAGTCCTCAATCCTCGACCCTCAGTCCTGCCTCGCAGGCGCGATCACTTCGCGGTTGCCATTGCTCTGCATGGCCGACACGATGCCTGCCGCTTCCATCTGTTCGATCAGGCGCGCGGCGCGGTTGTAGCCGATGCGCAGGTGGCGCTGCACCAGCGAGATGGACGGGCGGCGCGTCTTCAGCACGATCTCCACCGCCTGGTCGTAGAGCGGGTCGGCCTCGGCATCCAGCGCCGCGCCCTCGCCGCCTTCGCCTGCTTCTTCCGGCGCCTCCAGCACGCCCTCGATGTAGTTCGGCATGCCCTGCGCCTTGAGGTATTCGGCGACGCGATGCACCTCCTGATCGGACACGAAGGCACCATGCACGCGCTGCGGGTAACCGGTGCCCGGCGGCAGATAGAGCATGTCGCCCTGCCCCAGCAAGGCTTCCGCGCCCTGCTGGTCGAGGATGGTGCGCGAATCGATCCGGGACGACACCTGGAACGCCACGCGCGTCGGCACGTTGGCCTTGATCAGGCCGGTGATCACGTCCACCGACGGGCGCTGCGTCGCCAGCACCAGATGGATACCGGAGGCGCGCGCCTTCTGCGCCAAGCGCGCGATCAGTTCCTCGACCTTCTTGCCGACCACCATCATCAGATCGGCCAGTTCGTCGATGAACACCGCGATCATCGGCAGCTCTTCCAGCGGCTCGGGCGATTCCGGTGTCAGCGTGAACGGGTTGGTCAGCGGCTGTTTCGCCTTGACCGCATCGCGCAGCTTCTGGTTGTAGCCGGCGATGTTGCGCACGCCGAGCGCGGACATCAGGCGGTAACGCCGGTCCATCTCCTGCACGCACCAGTTGAGTCCGGCGGCGGCCTGGCGCATGTCGGTGACCACCGGACAGAGCAGATGCGGGATGCCCTCGTACATCGAAAGCTCCAGCATCTTGGGATCGACCAGCAGCAGGCGCACCTGTTGCGGCGTGCTCTTGTACAACAGACTGAGGATCATCGCGTTGATCGCCACCGACTTGCCCGAGCCGGTGGTGCCGGCCACCAGCACATGCGGCATCTTGGTCAGGTCGGCCACCACCGGTTTGCCGGAGATATCCTTGCCCATCGCGATGGTCAGCGACGAAGCCATGTCGGCATACACCTTGGAACCGAGGATCTCCGACAGGTGCACCATCTGGCGCTTCGGGTTGGGCAGTTCCAGCGCCATGCAGGACTTGCCGGGAATGGTCTCGACCACGCGGATGCTCACCACCGACAAGGCGCGCGCGAGGTCTTTCATCAGGTTGACGATCTGGCTGCCCTTCACGCCGACGGCGGGATCGATCTCGTAGCGCGTGATCACCGGACCGGGGTAGGCGCCGATCACCCTGACCTCCACGCCGAAGTCCTTGAGCTTGCGCTCGATCAGGCGCGAGGTGAATTCCAGCGTGTCGGCGGAGACCGCCTCGGCCTGTTGCCCCGCCTCGTCCAGCAGATGCAGCGGCGGCAATGGCGAATCCGGCATGTCGGCGAACAGCGGCGCCTGTTTCTCCTCGGCCACCCGCGCCGATCTCGCCACTTCGGTCACCGGCATCTCGATGTGGATCGGCAAATGTTCCTCGACGCGCTTCTTCTCCTCTTCCACGCTGGCGACGCGCTCGTGCATCGCCTGTGCGCCGATGCGCTTGTCGCGGCGTGTCTGCCAGGCGATGGAGGCGCTGCGCCATGAAGTCTCCAGCAATTCGCCGAGCCGGTCCACGAAGCGCAGCCACGACATGCCGCTGAACACGCTGAAGCCGGTCGCCATCAGCGCCAGCAGCAGCAGCGTCGCGCCGGTGAAGCCGAACCAGCTCATCAGCGCGTCGCCGAGCGCCATGCCCAGCATCCCGCCGGGCGCCAACGGCAGCACCGCCGTGAGTTTATACAGACGGGTCGCCTCCAGCGCGCTGCTGGCGAGCAGCAACACCACGAAACCGATCACGGAAACCCAGAAGGTGCGTTTGCAGAACAGGCTGTCGCTGCTCAGCCCGCGGTAGCCCGCCCACACGCGTTGCAGCACGAATGCCACGCACCACCATGCGGACACGCCGAACAGGTAGAACAGCAGGTCGGCGAGCCATGCACCCGCCGCTCCGGCGGGATTGGCGACCTGCGCGCCGCTGGCGCTGTGCGACCAGGCCGGGTCGGCGGGATCGTAACCGTACAGCGCCAGCGCGGCATACAGCGCGGTCGCGGTCAGCAGCAACCAGCGCGACTCGCGCAGCAACACGAACAGCTTGCCGCCCGGCAACTCACCCGCCTCACTCATTCGCGGCACCGATCAGGCCGAGTTTCTCGGCCACGCGCACCGCTTCCATGCGGTTGCTCACACGCAGTATCTGGTAGGCGGCGGCGATGTGGATCTTGACCGTCCCTTCGGCAAGGTTCATCGCGGTGGCGATCTCCTTGTTGGACAAGCCCTCCGCCAGATGCCCGAGCACGTCCATCTGGCGCGCGGTCAAGCCGTATTCGTTGGTATGCAGCCGGCGCCGATCCAGCTGCCCATCCCCGTTCCGGGCGGCAGTTCCGCCATGCCGCATGACCTGCGGCGGGATATACAGGCCACCGGAAAGCACCAGCCCGACCGCGCCCAGCACCACCTGCGCGCTGGAGTTCTTGCACACATAACCCATCGCGCCGTAATCCATCACCTTTTCCATGATGGCGCGGTCTTCCTCGCTGGACACCACCATGACCGGGATATGCGGATAGCGCTGGTGGAAATAGCGGATGGATATCGCCCCCTCGCTGCCGGGCATGTTCAGGTCCAGCAACGCCAGATCCAGCTCCGGATGTTGCTCGGCCAGCTTCAGCCCGTCAGGAAAATTCCCCGCCTCCATGATCTCGGAGGTTTCGGGCAACTGCTGCAAGATATAACGCAGACCGTCGCGGAACAACGCATGATCGTCCACCAGCAGAAATTTCACGGCTACCCCCTTGTTTGGCACCGTAGGAGCGCCGGAAAGCGCGACAGGTCTTTCGCGGCTACCCCTACAAAACACGCGCCATCATACCCCAGCCAGCAGCAATCGAATATCCTCGGCCAGCCATTCGGCGCGCTGCCCGTAGGGCGCGAGCAGGCGCACCTTGCCCTGCGGGTCGATCAGGAACGTGCCTGCCGAGTGGTCCATGCTGTAGCCGGACGTGGTCGGCTGTTTCTGATAGACCACGCCAAATGCCTGCGCGGTCTGCGCGGTGGCCTGAGCATCGCCGTACAACCCGAGGAACGACGGGTTGAACACGGGCAGGTACTGCGCCAGCAGCTCCGGCGTATCGCGCTCCGGATCGACCGTCACGAACAGCACCTGCACCCGTGCGGCATCGCCGCCGAGCAGACGCATCACCTGCGCCTGGTCGGACAGCGTGGTGGGACAGACATCGGGACACTGGGTATAACCGAAGAACAACACCACCGCCTTGCCGCGAAAATCCGCCAGCGTGCGCGACCTGCCGTTGTGGTCGGTCAGACGGAAATCCGCCTGCGCGAACTTCGCTGCGACATCGCTGGCGTGGAACGGGGAAGGCAGCTTCGGCTGCTCGCACGCAGCAAGCAGCGCGAACAATATGCATAGAAAAAAGTTACGCAGCCACATGACACGCTCCCGCCCATCCATAAGTTGCAAAGGTATAGCCCACCTTGACCAACCCGTACACACCGAATCCTGCCACCAGCAAGCCCGCCGCCAGCCGCACGCGCGGCGACTGCACATGGCGCTTGATGCTGTCCCAGAACAGCCCGATCGCCAGCAGGTTGGGCAGCGTC
Source organism: Gallionellales bacterium GWA2_60_18 (assembly GCA_001801105.1). The sequence continues at coordinate 43,721 of MGWS01000032.1, read as the reverse complement.
CCCAGCCCGAACGCCAGCATCACCAGCGCGCCGCCCGGCGCACTGCCGCTGGCCAGCGCCGTCACCAGCACGCTGTATACCAGCCCGCACGGCAGCCAGCCCCATGCCATACCGAGCAGCCCGGCGCGCAACGGCGTAGCGACCGGGAACAGGCGCCGCGTGAGCGGCTGGATGCGCCGCCACAACACGCCGCCGGCCAGCTCGATACGGCGCACCGCGCCCCACAGGCCGGCGAGATACAGCCCCAGCGCGATCAGCATCAGACTGGACAGCGCGAACAGCAGATGCTGCACCGGCACGCTGTCGCGCAGCAACAGGCCGGTCTGCCCGAGCGCGCCGACCAGCGCACCCGCCGCCGCGTAGCTCGCCAACCGCCCGGCGTTATAGGCGAGATGGAACGGCCAGTGGGCCTTCCCTTGCGGCAGTTGCGCGGTCAGGATGCCGACGATGCTGCCGCACATGCCGAGGCAATGCACGCCGCCGAGCAGCCCGACCAGGAATACCGCTGCAAGGCTGAACTCGATCATTCCGCCAGGTCTCCGGATACTTCGGACTTATCCCGTTCCGACGCCAGCAGACCCACATCCAGATGCACCGCCGCCGCGCCCGCATCCGGCTGCGCCAGATACGGGATCACGCCCAGCAGCGGCGCGGCGATGCGCTGGCGCAGCGCCGCGATGTTCTCCTGCGGCATCGCCATGTCGGCGTCCACCCGGTTCGCCACCCAGCCGGCCAGCGTCAGGCCGCGCGCCATGATCGCTTCCACGGTGAGCAGCGCGTGGTTCAGGCAGCCCAGCCGCATCCCCACCACGAGGATGATCGGCAGCCCCAACTCTACCTGCAGGTCCGCGCTGTCCTGTTTCGTGTTGAGCGGCACGCGGAAGCCGCCCGCGCCTTCCACGATCACCACATCGGCCACGCTCTCCAGTTCCGCCAGCGAAGTCGCGATGCGCCCGAAATCGATCGCGACGCCGACAAACTGCGCTGCCAGATGCGGCGCAACCGCGCGCTGGAAGCAATACTGGTTGATCTGTCCGCGTGCCGCCTGCACGTTGCCGGCGGCGCGCAGATGGCGCACATCCTCGTGCTGCTCATCCTCGCCGCAACCCGCTGCTACCGGCTTCATGCCGACCACATGCTTGCCCCGCGCGGCGAAGGCTTGCAGTAGCGCGCAGGAAACCAGCGTCTTGCCGACGCCGGTATCAGTGCCGGTGATGAAATAGCTCATAGCTTGAAAGGCGTCCGTATGATTCCCGCGCCATCCTGCGCGACGCGCGGTTGCGGCTTCCACGCATGACCGTACACCACCTCGTAGGTGGCCGGAAGCTTGCCGTCGCGGCGCAGGCGTTCGTAGTTCTCCAGCATGTGCGCCCACTTCGCCTTGCCCGTCAGCCCCTGGCTGCGCCCGGCGGTGGCGTTATGCGCGCCGATACGCTTCAGGTCGTCCAGCACTCCGCGCACATCATCATAAGTCAGCGTCATGTATTCCATATCCATCACCGGCTCCGCGAACCCGGCCTGCATCAGCATGTCGCCGACATCGTGCATGTCGGCGAAGCGGTTCAGGTGATTGTAGCCGTCCACGCCGTGGAACGCCTGACGCAACTCCTTCAGCGTATCCGGCCCGAAGCTGCTGAACATCAGCATGCCCTCCGTCTTCAGCACGCGATGCAGCCCGGCGAAGGCCGCCGGCAGATCGTTGCACCATTGCAGCGCCAGGTTCGACCATACCATCTCCACGCTGTCCGCCGCCAGCGGCAGCGCCTCGATGTCGCCGCAGAGCTGCACCGGCCCCGCGCCGCCGAACCAGCGTTGCCGCCAGCCGGCATGGCTGCGCGCCGCATGCAACATGCCGATGGCGATATCCAGCGCGACCACGCGCGCCGCCGGATAGCGCTGTGCCAACTGGCGTGCGCCCCAGCCGGTCCCGCAACCCGCATCGAGGATGCGCGCCGGTTGCAGTTTCACATAATCGAGCCGCTCCAGCATGCGCGCGCACACCTCGCGCTGCAACACCGCCGCGGCATCGTAATCCGCCGCCGCACGGCTGAAGGCGCGGCGCACCTCATGTTTATCTATTTCAAATTCGTTCATTCTGCAAAACCGTTTTCAATACACTAATCGTAGGAGCGCCGGAAGGCGTGAGACTTCCGGCGAGCTACCGAACTTTTCGCGGCTGCCGCCGCTCCTACCTCTCTTCGATAAAGACCGCGACCTGTTTCACGAACTCGTCCGGATGCGACAGGAACGGCGCATGCGCCGCGCCTTCGATCTCGATCAGGCGCGCATCCGGCATGGCCTGCGCCAGATGACGCGACGCTTGCGGCGGCGTGAGTCTGTCGCGTCCACCCGCGATCACCAGCGCAGGCTGGCCGATCTGCGGCAGCACCGCACGCAGGTCAGTATCGCGCAATATCTCCAACCCGGCGCGCAACGCGGCCATGCCGGGTTCGCCGCGGCTGAACAGGCGCTCGCGCAACTCCGCCAGCAACTCGCGCTCGTTCGCGCTGCCGCGCAGTTGCAGCGCGAGGAAGCGGCGCAGGGTGGCGGCATGATCCTGCTCCAGCGCTGCGGCGAACTGCCGCAGGTCCTCCTCCGCCATCGCGCATTCCCAGCCGGGACGGCGCACGAAACACGGCGTGCTCGCCACCAGCACGAGACGCCTGACCTTGTGCGGTTCCAGCGCCGCCCAGCGCTGCGCGATGATGCCGCCCAGCGACCAGCCGCAGACGGTGAGCGGTTCGGAAAATTGCGCGGACAACATCCCGACGATTCCATCCAGCGCCCCCTCCCCACGCTCTACTCCCCACTGACCACTCCCCGCACTACGTCCATGCCCCGGCAGATCGACGCAATGCACACGAAAATTCCGCGCCAGCTGCGCGGCGGCCTCGCCCCACATGCCGCCGTGCATGCCCCAGCCGTGGATCAGCAGCAGCGGTGCGCCGCTGCCGAAACTATCAACGTGCAAGCTCATGCAATGCCTCGACGAGGCTAACTACATCCGCCTCGCTATGCGCGGCGGATAGCGTAATGCGCAACCGCGCCGTACACTGCGGCACGGTCGGCGGACGGATTGCCGCGACCCAGATGCCGCGCTCGCGCAACCCTTCGCTCAAGCGCAATGCCTGCTGGTTGTCACCAATCAGCAGCGGCTGGATGGCGGTGTCAGACGGCATCAGCCGCCACGGCAGATCGCCCAGGCCCGCGCGCAGCTTGGCGATGAGCCGGTTCAGGTGCGCGCGCAAGGCGTCGCCCTGTTCGATCAGGCGCAGGCTTTCCCGCAACGCACAGGCCAGCGCGGGCGGCGCGGCGGTGGTGTAGACATGGCTGTGCGCGTGATTGACGAGGGTGTCGATCACCACCTGCTCTGCCGCGACGAACGCGCCGGACACCCCGGCGGCCTTGCCCAGTGTCGCCATATAAATGGTGCGCGGCGAGGTAGGAGCGGCGGCAGCCGCGATATTTCCATCGCGGCTGCCGCCGCTCCTACAAGCAAAGCTGATTTGTGTCTCGTCAACAAACAGTGAACCGCGCCCCTGCTCGCCCAGCACGCCGAAGCCATGCGCGTCGTCCACATACAGCCAAGCATCGTATTTCTCGGCCAGCGCCAGCAGTTCCGGCAGCGGCGCAAGATCGCCGTCCATACTGAATACCGCGTCGGTGATGATGAGCTTGCGCCCGCTGATCGTCTGCTCCAGCAATGCGGCGAGCTGCGCCATATCGCCATGACGATAGCGCTTGATCGCGGCGCGCGACAGCTGCATCGCATCGTTGAGCGAAGCGTGGTTGAGCTTGTCGGCGAATACCGTGTCGCCCTTGCCGACCAGCGCCTGCACCACGCCAAGATTGGCCATATAGCCGGTGGAAAACAACAGCGCGGCGGGCTTGTCGACAAAGGCGGCAAGCCGTCGTTCGAGTTCTTCGTGCGGCGCAAAATGCCCGCTCACCAGATGCGCCGCACCCGCGCCGACGCCCCATAGCCGCGCACCTTCCTGCAATGCGGCGACGAGCTGCGGATGATTGGCTAGGCCGAGATAATCGTTGCTGCTGAACGAAAGATATTCCCTGCCGTCCACCGCGATGTGCGGCGACTGCGGACTTTCGAGCGTGCGCCGCACGCGCAGCAACCCCTGCGCGGCACGGGCATCGAGATCAGCTTGTAGTTGGGTGAATGGCATCAGTTTTGGTAGGTTGGGTTGAGCGCAGCGATACCCAACAACGTGCATCCGATCTTCCCGATTGATGGGTATCGCTGCGCTCAACCCATCCTACATCGAATTTTCTGCCAGCGGATACATCCCCAGCTTGCCCATCAGCACACGGTCGCGCTCGATCTCGGGATTGGCGGTGGTAAGCAGTTGCTCGCCATAGAAGATGGAATTCGCCCCGGCGAGAAAGCACAGCGTCTGCACCGCCTCGCTCATCTGCTCGCGACCGGCGGAGAGCCGCACGAAAGCCTTCGGCATGGTGATACGCGCCGCTGCGATGGTGCGCACGAAGTCGAGCGGATCGAGATCGGCGGCCTCCGCCAGCGGCGTGCCTTCGATCTTCACCAGATTGTTGATCGGCACGCTGTCCGGATAGGGATCGAGGTTGGCCAATTGCGCGATCAGGGCGGCGCGCTGGGTCAGGTTCTCGCCCAGCCCGACGATGCCGCCGCTGCACACGTTGATGCCCGCCTTGCGCACATGCTCCAGCGTATCCAGCCGGTCCTGATAGGTGCGCGTGGTGATGATTTCGCCGTAGAGTTCCGGCGCGGTGTCGAGGTTATGGTTGTAGTAATCCAGCCCGGCCTCGCGCAGCTGCGCGGCATGCTCCTCGCTCAGCATACCCAGCGTGGCGCAGGTCTCCATACCCAACGCACGCACCTCGCGCACCATCTGCGCGACATTCACCAGATCGCGGTCGCACGGTTCACGCCAGGCCGCGCTCATGCAGAAGCGCGTCGCGCCGTTTTCGCGCGCGGCGCGCGCGGCGGCGACCACGGACTCCACCTCCAGCAGCTTCTGGTTCTGCACATCGGTGGCATTGACCGACGACTGCGAACAGTAACCGCAATCCTCGGAACAGCCGCCGGTCTTGATCGACAGCAAAGTGGACAGTTGCAGCGCGTTGGGGTCGAAATGTTCGCGGTGCACCTGCTGCGCGCGGTACATCAGATCGGCGAACGGCAGGCGGAACAGCGCTTCGATCTCGACCACGCTCCAGCATTGCGGCGTTCTTGCAGGCGATGTGCCGCAGGGTATTTCCAGAGTTTTCATGTCTTGTGCGGATGATGATGATTCAAAAATACATGTCCACGGAAAACACGAAAGGCACGAAAAACTGCTCCGAAGGGATATTTCGTGAGTTTCGTGTTTTTCGTGGACACCCTGCCTTTTCCGGATTTATCCTTAAAGGCCGCGCATCATCCCGGAAAGGGCGATGGCTTGTCAATTTTACAGGGCACTTTACTGAACATCTGCTCCGGCATGAGGCAACTTCTGCCCGCCCAGCCCTGTGTGCTGTGCGGCAGCATGAGCCGCGACGGCCTGTGGTGCGCGGCCTGCGACCTTGCCCTGCCCTACCTCGACGCGCCGCATTGCCCGGTCTGCGCCCTGCCCGTGCCGGGCGGCGAAGTGTGCGGGCACTGCCTCGCGCACCCGCCGAAATTCAGCCGCAGCGTCGCCCTGTTCGGCTACACCTTCCCGCTCGACAAGCTGATCCACACGATGAAATACGGCGAACAACTCGCGCTGGCGCATGCCTTCGGCCGGAAGCTGGCACAACGCCTCGCCGGGACACCCCTGCCCGATTGCATCATCCCGATGCCGCTGCACCCCGCACGGCTGCGTGACCGCGGCTTCAACCAGTCGCTGCTGCTCGGCACCGGAATCGCGCGCGAACTCGATATCGAGCTGCTGCCCCGCGCCTGCCACCGGGTGCGCGACACTCCGCCGCAATCGGCGCTGCCCTGGGACGAACGCAAGAACAACGTGCGCGGCGCATTCCGTTGCGATGCCGATCTCGCCGGCAAGCACGTCGCGCTGGTGGACGACGTGCTGACCACCGGCGCCACGCTGAACGCCCTCGCCGAAGCGGTGAAAAAACGCGGCGCCGGCGAGGTCAGCGCATGGGTAGTGGCGCGGACACTGCGAAAATCCTGAGTTTCAGGGATAATCCGCGCTCGCGCCAAATCACAAGTCAATCATGCATAACCAACGCCCCCTTTCCGCCGACCAGGCCGTCGAACTGGCCGCGCAATTCCAGTCGCAGGGACGCTTACAGGAAGCCGAACAATTGCTGCGCCAGGTGCTGCAAAACCAGCCGAACCATGCGTTCGCCCTGCACCTGCTCGGCATCATCGCGCATCAGGCGGGGCAGCGCGAAGCGGCGGCCGACCTGATCCGGCAGGCCATCCGCCACAAGGGCAAGGTCGGGCTGTTCCACGCCAACCTGTGCGAGATTCTCCGCCAGCTCGGGCAACTGGACGAAGCGGTGGCACACGGCAAGCGCGCGGTCGCGCTGGAACCTCAGATGGCGATGGCGCACTGCAACCTCGGTATCGCCTGTTTCGACCGCAAGGACTACACCCAAGCGGAAACCTGCATGAAGCGCGCGCTGGCGCTGCAGCCGAACTTCGCGCCCGCGCTCAACTACATGGGCAACATCATGCGCGCGCAGAAGCGCAACGACGACGCCATCGCCTGGTACAACAAGGCGATCGCTACGCACCCGAACTACCCCGAGCCGATGAACAACCTCGGCGCGTTGCTGCTCGAACTGGCGCGCCCCGAAGAAGCCGCCGCCGCACTCGAGCGCGCATTGCAACTCAACCCGGACTATGCCGAGGCGCTGTGCAACCGCGGCGGCGTCTATCTGGTGCAGGAACAGGAAAGCGCCGCCCTCGACTGTTACCGGCGCACACTGCAACTGCGCCCGGAACATGCCGCCGCGCAATGCGGACTGGCTCGTACCTGGTTCGCGCTGGAGACCTATCCTGAGGCGGAGGCTGCCGCATTGCAGGCGTTGCGACTCGACCCCAAGCATGCCGATGCACACGCGCTGCTGGGCAAGATATATACCCAAACCGAACAGCCCGAACAGGCGGAAGCCGAATTCACCCGCGCGCTGCAACTCGATCCCGAATGCAACGACGCGCTGACCGGCCTCGGCCACCTGCAAGAGGTACAGGGCCGCCTGCCGGAAGCCGAAGCGACGCTGCTGCGCGCACTGGCCGCCAGCCCGGACAACCTCGATGCGCGCATCTCCCTCGTCCACGCAAGGAAGGTCAAGCCCGGTGACGCGAACTTCGCCGCCGTGCAAGCGGAAGAACAAAGCGGAAGTGCAAACTCAAAAAAGTGGACGATAGAGCTACACTTTGCACTGGGCAAGGGTTACGACGACCTGCGCGATTGCGAGCGCGCCTTCCCACACTTCATTACCGGATGCAAGCTCAAGCGTGCGACGCTGAGCTACGGCCCGGACGCCAATGCGCGGCTGACCGACACACTCATGGAGATATTCGACCGCGCTACTATCGAGCGCCTACGCGGCAGCGGCGACCCCTCGCAAACGCCGGTGTTCGTGCTGGGTATGCCACGTTCCGGCACCACTTTGGCCGAACAGATCATCGCCAGCCATCCGGATGTTTACGGCGCGGGCGAACTGATGGATCTGCAACAAATTGCGCGCGAGCGCACAACAAACACAGCAACACGATTTCCCGACAACTTGCGCGCACTTGATCAAGCAATGCTCGCCTCCTGGGGCGCGGATTACGCCGCCGGCTTACGGTCGCGCGTGCCGGATGCGCAGCGCATCACCGACAAGATGCCGGCCAATTCGATGATCGTCGGCCTGATCCACCTGATGCTGCCGAACGCCCGCATCATCCACGTCAACCGCAACCCGGTGGATACCTGCGTGTCGTGCTTCACCAAGCTGTTCGCCCATGGGCAGGAGTTCAGTTATGACCTGGCCGAACTGGGGCGCTACTACGCCGACTATGCGCGCCTGATGCAGCACTGGCGCGACGTGCTGCCACCCGGAGCCTTCCTCGATGTGCGCTACGAGGACATCGTCGCGGACAAGGAGGCCCAGGCACGCCGCCTGATCGAATATTGCGGGCTGGAATGGGACGACGCCTGCCTCGACTTCCACAAGACCGAGCGCGCGGTGCGAACCGCCAGTGTCACCCAGGTGCGCCAGCCGATCTATACCTCATCGGTAGAACGCTGGCGCACCTACGAAAAATTCCTCGGCCCGCTGCTGGATGCGCTGGGAGGGTTGGTTCCGGGGAGCTGAGGGCATTCAATCGCCCGGTGAACCGGACTCCCACAAGAAGAAGTGGCATCGGTTTTTTGTGGGAGCTCGGTTCACTGGGCGATGACCGGCTGATACAGCTCCAGCAACCCCAACAGCGGCCCTACATGTTTCTCGTAATTGCGCCAGCGTTCCTTCGATGATTTGTAGATCTTCTGCCGCACCTGCCAGTTGCTGGCCGTGCCCACCTTGCTGCGCAAACTACACCGGAAGAGACAGGTCGTAAAGTGTTTCCGGCGCGATATCAATATTTCCGGGCCAGACAACAGTTCCATAATCAACGGTCGCCTTGCCGAACAACGGCGACCCTTTCAATTGTGCAAATGGTTTTTTGTCCAAGTATGGGCGCATATCGAAAATGCGCCTCTCTCCATTCTCGAACTCAAGATATAACTTGTAGTCCAGGCCGGGTTCGACTTTTACAACATCCAACAGAGCATCCATATTGCCTCCTCACTGCAACGGAGCGATGCGGAATGGTTGTTCCCCTGCCACCGCAAGTTCCCAGTCCGCAAACAATTCATCCTTGTGAATTTCAATCCACGCTTGCACCATTTTCAACTGCTTGAGTGGAATACTGCCGGCCAACACACGCCCGTCCTCAATGGCGATCGAAGCCTTCTCGCCAGCGTAACGAACATGGATATGCGGCAAGTTGTGACGATCATTATCCTCGAACATGATTGCCACCAAAATACCGTAAAACATACTGATTGTTGGCATGATGCTCACCTCCATGCGTGGGTTTTACACCAGCAAACTCACTGTGTGCAAAATTCTAACAGTAAAAACAGGCGCATCCACAATAAAAAACAGACGCCCGAAGATGCCCGTTCTAAACAACTTTGCATGTCTTGCAGAGACCATGCCTGCGCGATACCGCCCGCTACATCGTTGCCAACCCCCTGCGTGCCGGGCTGGTGAAAGAGCTTGGCCAATATCCGTATTGGAATGCGGTGTGGTTGTAGGTGGTTTACGCCCGGTTTACTGGGCGATTGGATATGGTGAAAAACCATCGCCCGGCACAGCCGGGTTCCCACAGGTGGAATGGCGCGATGGTTTTATGTGGGAGCCCGGTTTACCGGGCGATGACCGGCTGATACAGCTCCAGCAACCCCAACAGCGGCCCTACATGTTTCTCGTAATTGCGCCAGCGTTCCTTTGAAGAGCTGTATATCTTCTGCCGCACCTGCCAGTTGCTGGCGGTACCCACCTTGCGCTCGGTTTCATGGAAGTTCAGGCAGGCGTCGTCCCACTCCAGCCCGACGAATTCGATGATCCGGCGACTCCAACCTTCCTGATCTTCCACCAGCGCCTCATAAGGCACATCGAGGAACACCTCCGGCGGCAACACCGCGCGCCAATGCGCCATCAGGCGGTGGTATTCGCGGTAGTAGTGCGCCAAGTCTTTCAGGTCGTTGGCATAGTCATGGCTGGCGCTGAAGTTCTGGAAATAGATCGACAGACAGGTGTCGATCGGGTTGCGCCGGGTATGCAGGATGCGCGCGTTCGGAAACACCGCGTGGATCAATCCCAGATGGGCGAAATTGCCCGGCATCTTGTCCGCCACTCGCACCGCATCAGTAGAATGGCTCGCCAGTTCTTGCAGGCATTCGTCCGCGATGCGGCGCAAGGCCGCCTCGTCCAGATGTTCCGGCGTAATGTCCTGGCCAATCTTCCTCGCCGTATCACCCCAGAAATGTAGTTCCCCGACGCCAAACACTGCAGGATGCGAGGCAAGTATCTGCTCGATAAGCGAAGTACCGGAACGCGGCATGCCCACGACGAACAATGGGCGCTCCGAAGCGGAAGCACCGGGGCGCACCTCGCTCACCCGTTCCGCCGGATAATCGCGCATCAGGCGCTCGGTCATTTCCCTACGTTGCTGCCGATCGTATGACTGGCTGAAAGTCTTCTCAAGTTCATTGGCACGCTGATAGTGAATGAAGGCGCGGTCGTAATCCTTTACATCGTCGCCGTATTTACCCATAGCGTAACGCAGCGCAGATTCCTGACGGGTAGTCACCCCTTTCGCAACAATGCTCTCAGCGGTGTCCATCCATGCCGTATCGACGGTCGTCATCTTGCGGGTACCGACCAGTTCCGCCCAAGCTTCCGGCATCTCCGGCTCGACCATCAACGCCTGCAGGAACTGCGCCTCCGCCTCGGCAAACCGCCCGGAATCGCCTAGCAGCTTGCCCAAAGCGAGCATGGTCAGCGCATAATCAGGCTTGAGTGCCAGCGCGCGACGATAACTGGCCTCGGCTTCGGTTCGCATTCCCTGAGAGCGAAGCACATGGCCAAGATTGAGATGAGCCTCGACATAATCCGGCTTGAGTTTCAACGCCTGCTGGTGACAAGCTTTGGCCTCGGCATGACAGCCTTGCTCACTAAATGCAATTCCCATATTGCTGATCGCCTCGACATAACCAGGATCAATCCCTAGCGCGCTACGGAAGCTAGCCTCGGCTTCGAGGTGCCGACCTTGCTCCATAATGACAACACCCAGATTGTTGTATGCCTCCGCATAATGCGGATTCAGCTCCAGCGCGCGCCGATAGCTGGCCTCGGCCTCTTCATGACGCCCCTGCTCCTTGAGCACGTTGCCCAAGTTGTTGTGCGCTTCCGGCACCTGTGGCGCGAGTTCCAGCGCGTGGCGATACGCGACCTCAGCCTCCGCATGTCGCTTCTGTTCGGACAGTACATTGCCAAGGTTGCCATGCGCCTCGGTATAGCCGAGATTGAGCCTCAGTGCACGGCGATAACTGGCTTCGGCTTCGACCACCAGCCCCTCTGCCATCAGCGCTACTCCAAGGTTGTAATGCGCATCGGCCTCGCCCGGGAACAGTGCCGCAGTCTTTCGCATCGCGGGCAGCGCCTCGGCGGCACGCCCCTGCTGCATCAGCACCAGACCCAGCACCTTCCAGCCAAAACCGTGCGCGGGGAAGCGCGCCGTCAGTGCCCGTGCGCCAACCTCACAATTAGCCCAGTGGCCTGCATTGAACAGCCATACCAGCTGGTTCAGGTCCTGCGGCGCAGGCGATTTGACTTTTCTGGCAGATGCCATTTGGACTGATATGACACGTTTGAATAGAACTGAATAATTCTACCAGAGCTGATAGAGCGAGGAGACGGGGGAGCGGAAGCATTGAGATTAATCGCTACGCAAAATAAAAAACGGGCATCCGAAGATGCCCGTTCTTAACAACTTTGTCTATCTTGCAGAGACTAGCCCTGCGCGATATTAGAAGTTGTGGGTCAAGCCAACGCTCAAACCGTGCGGATCGTTGCCAGCAGTAGGGGCAGTCGAGGTGCCGGAATGACCATAGTTGTCCACACGGAACGTGGCATTTGCATCGTTGCTGACCGATGCGTAGGCGACGTACATGCCGGTGCGCTTGGAGAAGTTGTAATCGTAACCGATCGCGAACATCTTGGCGCCTTGTTCGCCAGCAACAATGCTGTCATCACCAGCGTGCGAGTATTGTGCCTTGATCGCGCTGTTGCCGGACACGTTGAACTTGCCGCCGAGGTTGTAGAAGGTTTGGCTGTTAACTGCACCAGCGGTGTTATCCCTCTTGGCCTTGTAATACTGCGCAGTCACCATACCATTGCCGAAGTCGTAGCTACCAGCCACGGACAGCGGCTTACGGTCGTTGGTCGTGGTTGTGCCGGTTACAAACTTGACGTCGAAGTAAGTCAGGCTAGCAGTCACGCCGGCAGCTGCATAGTTCAGCTTGATACCGTAGGTGTTCTTACCGTGGGTGGCCGCAGTATTAGCGTTGGCAAGGGCGGTAGCTGCCACAGCGGTACCAGGCAGGTAGGTCAGGGCGACGTTGAAGCCGCTCATGTCCGGGCTAACATAGTGCAAGGCACCATTGGCACGGCCAGCGCCGACACCATTGGTAGAGATGAAGTTACCAGCATCACCGATCTGGTCAGCGAACAGGTTGGAATCGTACACGTACTGGTTGTCAGCAGGCAGACGGCCAGCCAGGAAGGTACCGAAGCCGCCAGCAACACCGATGAAGGTGTCACGTTGACCGGAGAACAGTGTACCTGTCGGAGCTTGACCATTACCATCGCCAGACGTGCCGCCGACTGCCTGCACGCCAGTTTCCAGTTGATACAGTGCCTTCAGGCCATCGCCCAGATCTTCGCTGCCCTTCACGCCGAAACGGGAAGAGCTGGAGTTAACGAACAGGCTCTCCGCTTGACCGGTAGCACCGGTAACGGAATCGATAGAAGCGTGGATGCGGCCGTAAACGGTGGTGTCGGCCATTGCTGCTGCAGGGGCCAGAGCGGCTGCAACTGCGATTGCGATGAGTTTCTTTTGCATTGTGGATACTCCTGAATTTTAGAAGATTGAAAAAGTTGTTTAACGTTAATCCAACTTGCAGCGCCGGACGAACCTTCCGCCATTGCTGGGAACGGACTGTATAGAAGCGTGGCCGGCACTGTCAAAACTTTGCGGGGAGGATGTTGCTTTTTTGCAACACCCCTCTCCCCTACCCCTCTTCCTGCGGGGAGAGGGGTGATTGATAAGATGATTTTTGTCAATTTCGCAAATCAGACAAAGAGATTACATCGGCAATCGCGTAACGAAATTGCGTTCCCGCAAACTCCGGTTTCAACCACCGATATACGACATCTCGATCTTCGGTCTGGCAAGGCCGGTGGCGGCGTGGCGCAGTTGCGAATAGCGGTCGGCGCGCTGTTGCCAGTGGCTGGCGATGAGGTTGGCCAGCACGATGTCGCCGGCGCCCTGGCGCAGCGGGGTGCGCAGGTCGGCACCGCGGTCGGCGAACAGGCAGGCGTAGAGCTTGCCGTCGGTGGACAGGCGCACGCGGGTGCACTCGTGGCAGAACGCCTGCGTGACGGAGGCGATCACGCCGATCTCGCCGCTGCCGTCGGCGTAGCGCCAGCGTTCCACCACTTCGCCGCTGTAGTTGGGGTCGATCTGTTCCAGCGGGTAGTAAGTTGCGATGCGCTCGAGGATGTCGCGCGCGGGCACCACGTCGTCCATGCACCAGCCGTTGGTGGTGCCGACGTCCATGAATTCGATGAAGCGCAGGATGACGCCGCTGTTGCGGAAGTGCGCCGCCAGCGGGACGATCTCGTGGTCGTTCGCGCCGCGCTTGACCACCATGTTGACCTTGACCGGCGCAAGCCCGGCGGTCTGCGCGGCGGCGATGCCTTCCAGCACGGTGGCGACGGAGATGTCGGAGTCGCTCATGAGGCGGAAGGTCTCGTCGCTCATCCCGTCGAGGCTGACGGTGATGCGCGCCAGCCCGGCGTCCTTCAGC
>MGWS01000032.1:23151-30100 GCA_001801105.1 Gallionellales bacterium GWA2_60_18 | reverse complement strand
GCCGCCGGTCAGGCGGATCTTCTGCACGCCGAGCCGGACGAACAGGCGCGCCAGCCGTTCGATCTCTTCAAACGTAAGCAGCTCGGCGCGCGGCAGAAAATCGTGGTTCTCGTCGAACACTTCGCGCGGCATGCAATAGGTACAGCGCAGGTTGCAGCGGTCGGTGACGGAGATGCGCAGGTCGCGCAACGGTCGCAGCAGGGTGTCGGCGAGCGTGTCGCCGTGGTCGCGCGGCACGTCGAGCGCCGCGTAATCGGCGGCGACGGGCTGCAGCGCGGAGGGTGCCGGGTTGATCCTGAATACTTCTGACATGGTGTATATGACCTGCTCGATAACTTTCCGTTGCCAATTCTGCGCCAGCGGCACGATTTGGTCAAAGTATCGGGATGGTCTGCGGTAGCGCCAAAGACTGACATCCCATTGCCAAGCAAACCACGCGGAGTTGACATTTGGCAATCCTGGCCTTTGTTTCCGCCTGTCATGGACGAGTGTCACATGAGTTTTTTGTTAAATCTGCACCGCATGTATTGCGCAGTGAATGCGCCTTTATCTAGAATGCGTCCGCCTTAACAGCTTCAACCAATTATTCAAAATATTTTAGGGGGGTTACATGAAGTTCGACATACAACAAAGAGCATTCGTGGCGGCGCTGGCCACCGCGCTCATCGCGCCTGCGGCGGCGCTGGCCGACACCGGCAATGTCACCATCTACGGCTTGCTGAACGTCGATTATGAATCGGCGCATAACGATAAAAGTGCAGCGATCAATCACCAGCGCGTTTCCAGCAACGCTTCGCGTCTCGGCTTCAAAGGCGCGGAAGATCTGGGCGACGGACTAAAGGCGTTCTACCAACTCGAAACTCAGGTCGACATGACTGGCGCCGGCGGCACCGGAACCTTCAACGGGTCACGCAACACTGCGGTCGGGCTGGAAGGCAGCTTCGGCACGGTGTTCATGGGCATCTGGGATACGCCTTTCAAGGTGACGCACAACAAGGTCGAGCTGTTCGACAACACTACCAGCTTTTCCGCGACCGACCTGATCGGTCGCGAGAGCCTGAGCGGCGCGAGCTTTGTTGTTCGCCAAACCAGCGTGGTGCAATACTGCTCGCCGAATCTCAAAGGCTTCCAGGCCAAGCTGGCCTACAAGCCGGGCGGCGAATCCACTCCTGCCGCCGCCGGCATCCATGTGAACAAGACGGCGGTCTCGCTGTCGGCGACTTACGAGAATGATCTGCTCTATGCCGCATACGGCTATGAAAGCCACAAAGACAACAAGACCACGACCGCCGGCGGCACATACACCGCCGTCGCCAACCTGACCGATAGCGCCAACCGCGTGGTCGGCGCCTATAAGTTCACGGACGGCCAGGTCGGGTTGACCTATGAAAGACTGGCGGCGGCAACCACGGTGGCCAGCACGGCGACGGTTTCGCGCAATGCCTGGGAACTGTCGGGCAAGTACAAGATGGGCAACAGCAATTTCAGCGCATATTACACTCGCGCCAATGACACATCGGGCACTGCCGATAGCGGCGCGACGCAGTTCGCCCTGCGCTACGGCAACAACCTGTCCAAGCACACCGAACTGTGGGGCGCCTACACCAGACTGGACAACGATACCAATGGCCAATATGCATTTGCTAACAATGCGTTCGGCGCGGCGACAGCAGACGCCACCTTGTCCGCTCTGGGCATGGGCATGATCCACTCCTTCTGATCCGGCGCGAGCCGGTTCCGCAAAGCCAACGGGCGCCTTTGGGTGCCCGTTTTTTTATCCATGGCGAAATGGTCAGGGCAACGGCACGGCCTGTTCGAGGATATGCGCGGCGATGCGCTCGATGTCGTCGTGGGCGAAGCAGCTGGACATGTCCGGCGGGCAATCGCCGTCGGTCACCACGGCGCGGATCAGCGGATCGCGCGGATAGTGCGGCTGGTGTTTGTTGTCGGCGCGGATCACTTCGAGACCGGGCAGCGGCGCATCGTCGAAGCCGACCGCGAGCACGAGATCGCAATCGGCAAGATGCCGCGCCAGCAGGAAGGGGTCTGGCTCGGGGCAACCCGGCGTTTCGCACAGCAGCCCCCAGCGCTCGCGGTTGGCGATCAGCGTCTGACGGCAGCCGCGCTGGCGCAGGTTGTGGGTGTCGGAGCCTTCCTTGTCCATGTCGAACGGCTTGTGTGCATATTTGACTACCGCGACCGCGAGTTGGCGGAAATCGAATTCCTCGACCAGCGCGGAGACCAGCGCGCTGCGCCCGCTGCCATAGCCACAGATCCTGAACATCTTCATAACGAACACTCCAGAAACAGCGAGGGGTCAGGCTTGCCGCCTGACCCCTCTTCGATTGGTCGGGGTGAGAGGATTCGAACCTCCGACTCCTGCGTCCCGAACGCAGTACTCTACCAGGCTGAGCTACACCCCGAATTTATGAAACTAAAATTGCCGCGATGCGGCAAAGTGTGCCAATTCTAACAGAGACTCCTTGTATTGAGAATCGGCAAACGTCGCGATGGCCGCGCATGCCGCCTCCGCTTCGTGCAGCGCCTGCCGGCGCGTAAATTCCAGCGCGCCGGTGGCGTGGATGATGGCCTGCACCTCGCCCAACCGTGCCACATCGCCTTGCTCGATGGCGGCACGCACCACGGCGGCCTGCTCCGGCGTACCGTGTTGCATTGCATGGATCAGCGGCAGGGTAGGTTTGCCCTCGGCGAGGTCGTCGCCGAGATGCTTGCCGGTGACCGACTCGTCGGCGGAGTAATCGAGCACATCGTCCACCAGCTGGAACGCGGTGCCGAGGTGCATGCCATATTTCGCCGCTGCATCTTCCTCTGCCGCCGTTGCCTTGCCGAGGATGGCGCCGAGGCGCATCGCGGCCTCGAACAGTTTGGCGGTCTTGTAGTGGATGACGCGCATGTAGCTGGGCACATCGACGTCCGCGTCATGACAGTTGAGCAGTTGCAACACTTCGCCCTCGGCGATGGTGTTGGTGGCGTCGGCCAGCACCTGCATGATGCGCATCTCGCCCGCATCGACCATCATCTGGAAGGCGCGCGAATACAGGAAATCGCCCACCAGCACACTGGCGGCGTTGCCGAACAGCGCATTCGCCGTCTCACGGCCACGGCGCATATCTGATTCGTCCACCACGTCGTCATGCAGCAGGGTAGCGGTATGGATGAATTCGACCACCGCCGCGAGGTTGTGATGCTGCGTGCCGCGGTAGCCGAAGGCTTGCGCGGACAGCACCACCAGCGCGGGACGCAGGCGCTTGCCGCCGCTGTTGACGATGTATTCGCCGACCTGGTTGACCAGCGCGACTTCGGAATGCAGCCGTGCGCGTATCACCTGATCCACTGCGGCCATGTCGGCTGCGAGCAACTGTTTGAGCTTTTCCAAGGGTAGTTCCTGAAACGTGGTTTGCTGATGGCGCTTGAAGCGCTCTGTTTATGCGAGCGCGCATTGTCGCACAGCTTCACCCGCCGTGCATCTCGCGCCGCCGCCTCTTCAACTCATGCGTGCCAATCTTCCATCCGCGTGTCGGCGACCGGCGTCACTCGCGGACGGTCACATCCCCGCCTTGCGGAGCCCCTGCTCCCTGCTCGTGCCGCCACAGATACATACCGATCGCCACGCCCAGCAGACTCAACGCTGCCACATAATAGGCCGGCGCCAGCGCGTCGAGCGGCAGCAGCAGGCTCACCGCGATCGGGGTGAGGCCGCCGAACACGGCGTAGGCCACGTTGTAGGAGAACGACAGGCCGGAGAAGCGCACCACCGGCGGGAACGCCTTGACCGCGACGCTGGGCACCACTCCGATCACGCCGACGCAGAACCCGCACAATGCATAGAGTTCGCCGAGGTACTGCGGCGTGGCTGACAGTTGCGTGTAAAACAGCATGGAGGTCGCGCCCAGCAGCACGCAGCCGGAGGCCAGCACGCGCCCCGCGCCGAAGCGGTCGGCCAGCGCGCCGAACGTCACGCAACCCAGGCTGAGGAACAGCGTCGCGATGCTGTTGGCCTGCAACGCGACCGCGGCGGGGATCGCATAGAGTTTCTGCACCAGCGTCGGGGTCATCAGGATCATCACCACGATGGCGGCGGACAGCAGCCAGGTCATCAGCATGGTGAGGATCACGGCGGGGCGGTGGGCGCGGATCACCGTTTTCAACGGCAGTTCATCCGCCAGCTCCTGGCGCACCTGCATCTCCTTGAACACCGGCGTCTCGTGCAGATACTGGCGCAACCATACCGAGACCAGGCCGAATCCGCCGCCGATGATGAACGGCACGCGCCAGCCTTCGGCCAGCAAATCGGCAGGCGCATAGACCTTGTTGATCGCGGTCGCCACCAGCGAACCGAGCAGGATGCCGCCAGTCAGCCCGGCGGTCAGCGTGCCGCAGGCGAAGCCGACATGGCGCGGCGGCACATGCTCGGAGACGAATACCCATGCGCCCGGCACTTCGCCGCCGATCGCAGCGCCTTGCAGCACGCGCAAGGCCAGCAACAGCAGCGGCGCCCACAAGCCGATACTGGCATAGGTCGGCAGCAGGCCGATCGCCAGCGTCGGCACGGACATCAGCAGGATACTCAGCATGAACATGCGCTTGCGCCCGAACAGGTCGCCGAAGTGCGCCATGATGATGCCGCCGAGCGGACGCGCCAGATAACCCGCCGCGAAGATGCCGAAGGTCTGCGCCTGGCGCAGCCAGTCGGGCATGTCGGGCGGGAAGAACAGTTGCCCGATCACCACCGCGAAGAACACGAAGATGATGAAGTCGTAGAATTCCAGCGCGCCGCCCAGTGCGGCCAGCGCCAGCGTGCGGTAATCGTTGCGGCTCAACCCGGGCATCGTCGCCACTCCCTTTGTTCGAACAGGCGCGCAGTGTATGTGATGCATCCCTCGTCCCACAAGAATCCGGCGTATCCAACAAAAATTTGCCCGGTGAGTCCTTTTTATGGATAATTCGCGCCCCTGTGAGTGCGTACACCCGCCGCACCGAATATCCGAAGGAAAGAAAATGAAAGCAGACATCCACCCGAAGTACCAGGAAATCACCGTGACGTGCAGTTGCGGCAACAGCTTCAAGACCAAGTCAGTGCTCGGCAAGCCGGTGCTGAACGTCGAAGTCTGTTCCGAATGCCACCCGTTCTACACCGGCACCCAGAAGATCGTGGACACCGCGGGCCGCATCGACAAGTTCCGCCAGAAATACGGCACCAAGGCCGCGTAAGGAACTTCGTTCCGTGGCGACATCAAAAGGCAGCGTTTGCTGCCTTTTTTATTTGCGGCGACAATCGCGCCTGAACCGGGACAATGAAACACGCCTTTTCGTAGGAGCGCCGGCAGGCGCGATCTATCGCGGCTTCCGCCGCTCCTACAGAGCGTACCTTGTTTCACATTAGCAGGAGTCGACATGCGCATCCTAATCATCTCTCTGGCCCTCGCGCTGCTCGCCGGCTGCGCGCAGAATCCCGTCTCCGGGCGGAACGACTTCGTGATGATGTCGGAAAGCCAGGAGGTCGCCGTCGGCCGCAAGAACGACGAGCAGATCAAGAAGCAGTATCGCGTCTATGAATCGCGCGCGTTGCAGGAATACGTGAACCGCATCGGCCAGAAGCTCGCCAAACAGAGCCACCGCCCCAACCTGCAATACCACTTCACCGTGCTGGATACGCCGGAGATCAACGCCTTCGCGCTGCCCGGCGGCTACGTCTATATCACGCGCGGCATCCTCGCCTATCTCAACAGCGAGGCCGAGCTGGCCGCCGTGCTGGGCCACGAAATCGGCCATGTGACGGCGCGCCACGGAGTGCGCCAGCAGAGCGTCGCGCAGGCCACCGACATCGGGCTGACCATCGCTTCCATCTTCGTGCCGCAACTCAATTCGACGGTGGCACAGAACCTCACCAACATCCTCGGCGGCGCGCTGCTGTCAGGCTACGGGCGTGAGCACGAGCTGGAGGCCGACCGCCTCGGCGCGGACTATCTGGCGCGCAGCGCCTACGACCCGCAGGCCATCATCAAGGTCATCGGTACGCTGAAGGACCAGGAAACGATGGACGCCGAGCTGGCCAAACAGGAAGGGCGCGAACCGCGCCGCTACCACGGCCTGTTCGCCACCCACCCGGACAACGACACGCGTTTGCAGCAGGCGGTGGGCGAAGCCGGCAAGCAAACCGTGGCGCAACCGTTCGCGGGACGCAACGAGTTCCTCGACGCCATCGAGGGAATGGTGTTCAACGACAACAGCGATCAGGGCGTGGTGCGCGACAACCGTTTCTATCACGCCGAGCTCGGCATGACGCTGCAATTCCCCGCGACCTGGCAGGTGCATAACCTGCCCGATGCAGTGGCCGCCATCAGCCCGCAGGGCGAGGCGCAGGTCGTGATGAAACCGGGCGGTAAGGCGAACGGCACGCCGGTTGAGTTCGCCCGCCGTCTGGCGGGCTATAACGCGCAGATACGCTCCATCGAAGTGAACGGCCTGCCCGCCGCGCTGATCGAGCTGCCGGACAGCGTCGGCAGCGTGGTGTTCCTGAACGGACAGGTGTTCATCCTGCAGGGCAAGGCCAAGAATCAAGCACAGCTGCCCGCCTGGCGCGAACGCATCCTCGCCACGCTGAACAGCTTCCGCGCGCTGAGCGCCGAGGAACGCAAACAGATCAAGCCGCTCACCATCCACGTCATCCCGGTGTGGGCCGGCGACCGCTACGCCAAACTGGCGCAAAAATCGCCGCTCGGCCAGTCGGCGGAAAGCTATCTGCGCCTGATGAACGCGCAATATCCCAGCGGCGAGCCGCAGCCGGGGCAGCGCATCAAGATTGTGGAGTAGTGAATGGGGAGTAGAAAGTGGGGAGTGGGGTTTTCCCACTGAGCGTAGCGATCCACTGACTATTCACCCGAATAGTAGCGAATGATTTTTTCTGGAAGCGTAATGTATTTCATCA
>MGWS01000032.1:3055-23104 GCA_001801105.1 Gallionellales bacterium GWA2_60_18 | reverse complement strand
ATGCTCGCGGGCGAGCCGTATCTGGACAAGCCGCCGCTGTTCTACTGGAGCGCCGCGCTGTCTGCCAAACTGTTCGCACCGCTGCTGCCGCTGCATGACGGCGCGCGCTTGGCGAGCGGTTTCTATACCGCGCTCGCACTGCTGTTCACCGGGCTGGCCGGGCGCAGACTGTACGGCGAGAACCGCGGCTGGGCCGCCGCCATCATCCTGATCGGCTGCCTCGGCATGCTGGTGCGCGCGCACCAGATGATCACCGACCTCGGCCTGCTGGCCGGCTGCGCGATGATGCTGTACGGCTTCACGCTCAGCCAGGAACGCAGCGTGCGCGCCGGCCTGCTGATCGGCACCGGCATGGGCATCGGTTTCATGTCCAAGGGCTTCATCGCACCGCTGCTGTTCGTGCTGATCGCCGCCGCGCTGCCCGCGCTATTCTCCCAGTGGCGCGTGCGCCGCTATCTTTCCAGCCTCGCCGTCGCCGCGCTGTGCGCCCTGCCCTGGCTCATTATATGGCCGCTGCTGCTGTACCTGCACTCGCCGCAACTGTTCGCCGACTGGGCGTGGACACACAACATCGGCAACTGGCTGGACTATGCCGGACGCGGCCCGACACACGAATCGTTCTACTATCTGAAGAACCTGCCCTGGCTGGCGTGGCCCGCGCTGCCGCTGGCGGCTTGGGTGGTGTGGCAGTCGCGCCGCCGCCTGGCGCAGCGCGACGACCTGCAACTGCCGCTGGTCGCATTCGGCGTGATGCTGGTGACGCTCAGCTTCGTGCCCGACATCAAGGAAGTATTCGCGCTGCCGATGCTGCTGCCGCTCGCCCTGCTCGCCACCGCCTCACTGTCCGCACTCCGGCGCGGCGCGGCCAACGCGCTCGACTGGTTCGGCCTGATGACCTTCGCCTTGCTCGCCATCGCGATGTGGTGGGGCTGGGCCGGACTGCTGCTGGACAACCACGCCAAGATCACGCGCTGGCTGAAGGACTACCAGCCCGGCTTCGATCCGGAATTCCAGACCACGCCTTTCGTCATCGCGGTCATCGCCACGGTGCTGTGGCTGGTGCTGGTGTGGCGCGTCGGCCGCTCGATGCGCCGTGCCGTGGTGAACTGGGCGGCGGGCATCACCCTGCTATGGATACTCGCCATGACGATCTGGCTGCCCTGGCTGGACAGCGGCAAGAGCTACCGCCACATGGTCGCCTCGATGAAACACGCCATGCCGACAAAATACCAGTGCGTCGGGCGCGACTACCTCGGCGACGGCCAGCGCGCCATGCTGCATTACTTCGGCGGCATCCTCACGCGCGAAGACCGCCACGAACGCTGCGACCTGCGCCTGATCCAGGGCGACCGGCTATCCAAGCCGCTGCTGGACGAAAAACGCTGGAAGAAAATCTGGGAAGGCAGCCGCAAGGGCGACAAGAACGAGCATTACCGGCTATACCGGAAGTTGTAGGGTGGGCACGTTTTTTGTGCCCACGCGAAAATATCCGCCGCTAACAGTTCCGTAGGTTGGGTTGGCGCACGGTGCGTAATCCAACACCAACACCGTCGGGGGTAGCCCGACAGCTAGTTACTTTTTCTTGCTTCGCCAAGAAAAAGTAACCAAAAAGAAGGCGACCCCAGCTTACCGCCGCTTCGCGGTTCCCTGCGTTGCTCGACTGGTCAGGCGGCTGCGGAACTCGCGCTACGCGCTCAGACAGTCCTCGCCGACATCCCCTGACCAGCCTGCGCTACTCGGCGGCGCACAGGGGAGGAAAGTCATAAGCCGAAACCCGAACCCCAAAATCCAAAACCAGTGAGGCGGGCACGCCCGCCTCACCAACACAAAAAAACGTGCGCGCAGCGCACACAAAACCGCCTTTGACTTACCTTCCCTTGAGCGCCGCCTCGATCAGATGCAAACGAGCGGTGATGTTAGGCGAGCACTGTTTGAGCACGTGGCCGCGTAGCGGATCGTGCGAGTTGCGCAGCCCCGCTCGTTTGCATCTGATCGAGGGCACCCCGCAGGGGCGGCAAACCAGGGTCGCCTTTTCTTTGGTTCCTTTCTTTTGGCGAAGCAAAAGAAAGGAACTTGCTGCCGGGCAACCCCCGGCGATTTTGATGGATATCGCAGAGTTTATCCTGAGCGCAGTCGAAGGGTTCAACCCATCCTACGCTTGCTTCCATGTCTCCGGATCTAGTGATCGCGATACCGACTGAAAGATGGACGTGAGATCTTTCAATTCAGAGATCATTTGTTCTTGCACCCTTGGGTCGTGCATCTTCTTTCCATACGCACCGAAAAAACGGTGCATCAGATAGTTTCGTTTTTCTAGCACAGAATCCATTAGCTCACGTTGCTTATCAGAAAAAATGAAGTGTTGCTTGTACTCCTTGAGCAAGACGCCCAAAGGTAGGCGCTGAAGCTTATCGTAAATTTCCACTACTATTTCCGAGTTGAGGTTAGCTGTTTGCTTCCATTTCGGACCCAATAGCAGATACACGATTCGGTATTCGATATTGCTGCAATTGTGAGCAGCTATTCCGTAAAGCCGGTATAGCTCGTTTAGCTGCGCGCTCTCCTGAAGATCAGCCATATCTAAAGTGGGGCTCAACGCAGTTTTGGCGTCTCACAAACCACATCCCCACACTGCCCCCGATTGCGCAGAGCATGATCAATCAACACCAGCGCCACCATCGCCTCCGCAATCGGCGTAGCGCGTATCCCCACACAGGGATCATGCCTGCCCTCGGTAGAAACCTTCACCGCCTCCCCCGCCTTGTTGATCGAGTTGCGTTCAATGCGAATGCTCGAAGTCGGCTTGATCGCGTAATGCGCGACGATGTCCTGCCCGGTGGAGATGCCGCCGAGGATGCCGCCCGCGTTGTTCGATAAGAAGCCCTGCGGCGTGAGTTCGTCGCCGTGCTCGCTGCCTTTTTGCGTGACGCAGCCGAAGCCCGCGCCGATCTCCACACCCTTGACCGCGTTGATACCCATCAGCGCATGGGCGATGTCGGCGTCCAGCCGGTCGAACACCGGCTCGCCCCAGCCCACCGGGACGTTGTGCGCCACCACGGCGAGCTTGGCGCCGATGGAGTCGCCGGATTTGCGCAGCGCGTCCATGTAGTCTTCCAACTGGCCGACATAGCTGGCGTCGGCGACGAAGAAGCTGTTGCCGTCGGCGGTCACGTCGCCCCAGCTCTTGAACGGGATCACGATCTCGCCGAGTTGCGCGAGATAGCCTTGCACGTACACGCCGTATTGTTCGTGCAGCCATTTCTTGGCGATGGCGCCCGCCGCCACGCGCGCCGCGGTCTCGCGCGCCGAGGCGCGTCCGCCGCCGCGATGGTCGCGAATGCCGTATTTCTGCCAGTAGGTGTAGTCGGCGTGGCCGGGGCGGAAGGTGTCGGCGATGTTGCCGTAGTCCTTGCTGCGCTGGTCTTCGTTGCGAATCAGTAGCGCGATGGGGGTGCCGGTGGTCTTGCCTTCGAACACGCCGGAGAGTATCTCCACCGTGTCCGACTCCTGACGCTGCGTGACATGGCGCGAGGTGCCGGGCTTGCGCCGGTCGAGGTCGGGCTGGATGCAGGCGGCGCTCAATTCCATCCCCGGCGGGCAGCCGTCGACGATGCAGCCGATGGCCGCGCCGTGCGATTCGCCGAAGGAAGTGACGGTGAACAGCTTACCGAAAGTGTTTCCAGACATGGCTGTGGCCTCGCTAAAAGAGTGCGCGAAGTTTAACATACGGCCCATTGACGATAACCCGTCATTCCGGCCTGCGCCGGAATAATGACGGACACGGAGAATCATAGATGAAAGCCATCCTCGCCACCGCCGCAGGCGGCGTCGAAGTCTTGCAACTGCATGACGTGCCGCAACCGGAACTGCCGTCGCCGCACCATCTGCTGGTGAAGCTCGCCGCCGCCGGGGTGAATCCGCTCGACACCAAGCTGCGCGCCAGGCCGGCCTATCATCCCGACAAGCTGCCGGCCATCCTCGGCTGCGACGGCGCGGGCATCGTGACGGCGGCGGGCGCACAGGTGACGCGCTTCAGGGTCAACGACGAAGTGTATTTCTGCAACGGCGGCATCGGCGACGAGCCGGGCTGCTACGCCGAATACACCACGCTGCACGAGGATTACTGCGCCGCGAAGCCTGCCAACCTGTCGTTGCAGGACAGCGCCGCGCTGCCGCTGGTGCTGATCACCGCGTGGGAGGCATTGGTCGAACGCGCCGGCCTGCAAGCCGGGCAGACGATACTCATCCATGCCGCCGCCGGCGGTGTCGGGCATGTCGCGCTGCAACTCGCGCATCATCTCGGCGCGCACATCGCGGTGACAGTCGGATGCGACCGCAAGGTCGGGCTGGTGCACGGTCTGGGCGCGGAGAAGATCGTCGATTATCACGCGCAGGATTTCGTGCAGGAGGTGCTGGACTGGACGGAAAGCAAGGGAGCGGACGTGGTGTTCGATACCGTGGGCGGCGACACTTTCTTGCGCTCGCTCGATGCCGCGCGCATCGGCGGCAAGGTGGTCAGCCTGCTCGCCACCGCGCTGACGCAGGACGATGTGCAGAAGGCACGGCTGCGCAACCTGTCGTTGTGTTTCGAACTGATGCTCACGCCGCAGGTGATGAATCTGCACGAGGAGCGTGTGCGCCAGCGCAAGATACTGGAACAGGGCGCGCAACTGGTCGAGGCGGGACGTCTGGGCGTGCTGGTGACGAAAAAGCTGCCGCTGGAGCAGGCCGCCGAGGCGCACCGCATGATCGAGGCGGGCGGCATGACCGGCAAGATCGTGCTGACGCTGTAGGAGCGCCGGAAGGCGCGAGATTCCCGCCGCGCTACCGTATTTTCGCGGCTGCCGCCGCTCCTACAACGATGAGATTGGAACGATATGTTAATAGACACCCACTGCCATCTCGACGCCGCCGAATTCGGCAGCGCGCAGGCCGACATCGTGCGCGCTGCCGCAGCAGCGGGCGTGGACCGCATCGTCGTGCCCGCGGTGAATCGCAACAACTTCGAGGCCGTGCGCAAGCTGTGCGCGCTGCACCCAGGCTGCGCGCCGGCCTACGGCATCCATCCGATGTTTGTCGACAGCGCCATGCCGGATGATCTGACGGTGTTGCGCAACTATCTGCGCGACCACCGCCCGGTGGCGATCGGCGAGATCGGCATGGATTTCTTCATCGCCAATTACGCGCAGGCGCGCCAGGAGCACTTCTTCGTCGAACAACTCAAGCTGGCACGCGAGTTCGACCTGCCGGTGCTGCTGCACATCCGCCGCGCGCAGGACATCATCCTCAAGCACCTGCGCCTGCACAGGGTGAGGGGCGGCATCGCCCATGCCTTCAACGGCAGCCGCCGGCAGGCGGAGGAGTTCATCAAGCTCGGTTTCAAGCTCGGCTTCGGCGGCGCGATGACCTGGCCGCGCGCCACACACTTGCGCGACCTCGCCGCGACCCTGCCGTTGGAGACCATCGTGCTGGAGACCGACGCGCCGGACCTGCCTCCGGCATTCCTGCCGCGCGGCGCGCCGAACAAGCCGGAATACCTGCCGCGCATCGCGCAGACGCTGGCGGAGTTGCGCGGTGTACCGCCGCAAGAGATTGCGCGCATCACCACACAGAATGCATCATCCGTGCTTCCACGACTCTTTGCGCCCGACTGACACCATGCCTCTGCATCCACTCGACGACACCCATGAACGCCGCTTCGGCGGCATCGACCGCCTGTATGGCGAGGGCGCCCGCATCGCGCTGCATCGCGGCCGCGTGGCGGTGGTGGGGGTGGGCGGAGTCGGTTCCTGGGCGGTCGAGGCGCTGGCGCGCAGCGGCGTCGGCAACCTCACGCTGATCGACTTCGACCAGATCGCCGTGTCCAACGTGAACCGGCAGATCCAGGCGCTGGACAGCACGCTGGGCGAGGCCAAGGTGCTGGCGCTACAGGCGCGCATCCGCGACATCAATCCCGCTTGCCGGGTGCATGCCATCGAGGATTTCCTGACGCTGGAGAACCTGCCGCAACTGATCGCCCCGGGCGCGTTCGATGCCGTCATCGACGCCTGCGACGAGGCGCGGGTGAAAGCCGCCCTGATCGCGCATGCCCGCTACAACAAGATTCCGCTGGTGGTGTGCGGCGCGGCAGGCGGGAAGGATGATCCGCTCAGTCTGCGCGCGGCGGACATCGGGCAGGTGACGCACGATGCGTTGCTGGCGCGGGTGAGAAATTTGCTGCGCAAGGAACACCGCCTGTTGCCGAGGAAGAACGGCAAGTTCGGCGCCGTCTGCGTGTATCTGGAGCAACCCGCGCGCAAAGGGACGAGCTGCACCACGGGAGACCTGAGTTGTGCGGGTTATGGTTCGGCGGTGACGGTGACGGCGGCGATGGGTTTTGCCGCGGCGGCGCTATGCCTGGAGCGGATCACAATCCGGCAGGAGGATTGAACCTGAAACGGGGTTCACTTTTTGTGCTGCGTCCGGTAGCAGGTTGCGGTCTGACGGTAATGATCGCATTCGCCGGAATGATCGACCGGCATGATCTTCAGATGCGCGACACAGACCACTTGATTCGCATCGCTCTTGCTCCTGAGCGTCCAGTCGCAATTGCCGCACGTCCGGCGCAGAGCACTGGACTGTTTTGCCTGTTTCATTACTTCCTCCAGTCATGCCGATGATGTAATGGTTTTTGCTGCAATCCCGGAGCAGGTCCGGCCATCGGTCATGAAAAACCATATCATTTGGCGGGAAATTTCGCCAGCACTTCGTAGCGCGCGCCCTGTTCGTCGCGCAGCGAGCGCACCAGCACGAAATCCCGCGCCTGCCAGACGGCGGGCGGCAGCTCCGGCAAGGGGGTGTCGCCCCATTGCGCATGGCGCAGCAGCGTGACATGGGGTTTGTAGATTCGCCGCTCGAAACGGAAGCGGTGCACCGCCAGCCGCTGTTCCAGACTGTGCACCAGCGCATGCAGCGCTGCGGGAACGGCACCCGGCGCGGCGAACACGACATGATTGTGGCCCCAGTAACGCGCGCCGTCGAAGCGCAGCTCGAACGGCCCGAATGCCACTTCCTGCGCCGCCAACTGCAATGGTTCCAGCCGCTGCACGGGCATCTCGCCGAGGAACACCAGCGTGGTATGCAGCGTATCGGGGCGCATCGCGCGCCCGCCGCACAGTTCGCGCAACGGCTCCTGCCACGCCGCCAGCGCGGCGCGCTCAGCGTCATCCGGCCAGAGCGCGAAAAACACCCGGTTGCAAGAGTTCACCGATTTCATGATGCACATTCTATCCGCAACGCCGTCGGGGTCGAGCGATGGCGCGCGATACGGTAGAATGAACGCCCCGAAACCAAGGCTACCGGCATGAACGCTCGGCTCCGCGAAATCCCATACAATTACACGTCATTCTCCGACCGCGAGATCATCTTGCGCATCCTCGGTGCTGAAGCGTGGGACATCATCAACACGCTGCGCGAACAACGCCGCACCGGTCGCTCGGCGCAGATGCTGTACGAGGTGCTGGGCGATATCTGGGTGCTGATACGCAACCCGTATCTGGAAGATGACCTGCTCGCCAACCGCAAGCGGCGCGAGGCGCTGATCGGCGCGCTGCATCACCGCCTGAACGCCATCGAGGCACGGCGCGTGGCCGCCGAAGACGTGTCCGATACCAGGGAAAGTCATAACGACGCGGTAAAGCGCCTGCTCGAACTGGCCAGCGCGGCAGTCCACCGCTTCGCCGACGAATTCGAGCATACCCTGCAGTTACGCAGGCGCGCGTTGCGCGTGCTGGGCCGCATCACCCGCCGCGACAATATCCAGTTCGACGGGCTGGCACGCGTGTCGCACGTGACGGACGCGACCGACTGGCGCGTGGAATATCCGTTCGTGGTGCTGACGCCGGACGCCGAGGACGAGGTCGCACCGCTGGTGCGCGCCTGTATCGAACTCGGCCTGACCATCATCCCGCGCGGCGGCGGCACCGGCTATACCGGCGGGGCCATTCCGCTCGACCGCTATTCCGCCGTGATCAACACCGAAAAACTGGATGCCCTGTCGCCGGTCGAGCGGCTGACGTTGCCTGGGCTGCACGAGTCCTATGCCACCATCCATTGCGGCGCGGGCGTGGTGACGCGGCGGGTGATGGAGGCCGCCGACGATAACGGACTGGTGTTCGCGGTCGACCCCACCTCGGCCGACGCCTCCTGCATCGGCGGCAACGTGGCGATGAACGCCGGCGGCAAGAAAGCCGTGCTGTGGGGCACCGCGCTGGACAATCTGGCCTCGTGGAAGATGGTGACCCCGGACGGCCTGTGGATGCTGGTCGAGCGTCTGGAGCACAACCTCGGCAAGATCCACGATGCGGAGAGCGCGAAGTTCCGCATCGCGCGCTATCACGATGCGGCGTGCCGGCAACCGGCCGGCGAACCCGAGATCCTGTCCATCCCCGGCAACGCGTTCCGCAAGGCCGGGCTGGGCAAGGACGTCACCGACAAGTTCCTATCCGGCCTGCCCGGCATCCAGAAGGAGGGCTGCGACGGCATCATCACCTCGGCGCGCTTCGTCCTGCACCGCGCCCACGCGCACACCCGCACGGTGTGCCTGGAGTTCTTCGGCCAGGTACGCGAGGCGGTGCCCGCCATCGTGGAGATCACCGGATTATTTGACAACAAATCATCTTTCGCCTCCCCGGTGTTCCTCGCCGGGCTGGAACATCTGGACGAGCGCTATCTCAAGGCGGTGGGCTATGCCACCAAGTCCAGACGCGGCACGCGCCCGAAGATGGTGCTGGTCGCGGACGTGGCCGGCGACGATGCGGACGCTGTCGCCGCTGCCGCTTCGGAGATCGTGCGGCTGGCCAACCTGCGCCACGGCGAAGGCTTCATCGCCGTATCCGCCGAGGCGCGCAAGAAGTTCTGGCTCGACCGCGCGCGCACCGCCGCCATCGCGCGCCACACCAACGCGTTCAAGGTCAACGAGGATGTGGTGATCCCGCTGCCGCGCATGGGCGATTATTGCGACGGCATAGAGCGCATCAACATCGAGCTGTCGCTTTCCAACAAACTCGCACTGCTGGATGCGCTGGACGAGTTTTTCGTCGGTGAACTGCCGCTCTATTACCAGGACGATGCGCAACTGGGCGATGAAGAACTGCTGGGCAACCGTCGCCAGAACGCACAGCAACTGCTCGCCGAGGTGCGCAACCGCTGGACCTGGTTGCTGGAGAATCTTGATGGAGCCTGTAGCGGGTTGCCGGTAGCGGGTAGCACAACCCCGCCTCAAGCTACGAGCCACGAGCTACCGCCTACCAGCTCTATCTTCCACGCCCTGCAAGACCATACCCTGCGCGCCTCATGGAAGCGCGAGGTGCGCGAGCCGCTGCGCCAGATGTTCAGTGGCCGCACCTATCAAACCATCCTCGAACGCTGCGAGGCGATCCATGCCCGCGTGCTGAAGAGCCGCGTGTTTGTCGCGCTGCACATGCATGCGGGCGACGGCAACGTGCACACCAACATCCCGGTCAACTCGGACGACTACGCCATGCTGCAGCAGGCCTACGGCGCGGTAGACCGCATCATGCGGCTGACGCGCGACCTGGGCGGCGTGATCTCCGGCGAGCACGGCATCGGCATCACCAAATTCGATTACCTGGAACAGCAGGAGATCGCCCCCTTCATCGCCTACAAGCAGAGGATCGATCCGGACGGGCGCTTCAACAAGGGCAAGCTGTTGCCCGGCAGCAATCTGGAGCGCGCCTATACTCCCAGCTTCAACCTGATGGAACTGGAGAGCCTGATCCTGGAACAGAGCGAGCTCGGCGACATCTCCGATTCGATCAAGGATTGCCTGCGTTGCGGCAAGTGCAAGCCGGCCTGCAATACCCATGTGCCGCGCGCCAACCTGCTGTATTCGCCGCGCAACAAGATCCTCGCCGCCTCGCTGCTGATCGAGGCGTTCCTGTATGAGGAACAGACCCGGCGCGGCATTTCCGTCGCGCACTTCGCCGAGTTCGGCGATGTCGCCGATCACTGCACGGTGTGCCACAAATGCAAGGCGCCCTGCCCGGTGGATATCGACTTCGGCGACGTCTCGGTGGCGATGCGCAATTTCCTGCGCAAGCAGGGCAAGAAGAAGTTCAATCCGGCGACAGCCGCCTCGATGCTGTTCCTCAACGCCACCGACCCGGCCACCATCAAGCTGGTGCGCAAGGTTCTGATCGAGTGGGCCTACCGCGGGCAGCGCATGGCGTACCGCATGGCCAAAGGCATAGGGCTACTGACCGAGCAGACCCGCCACCCGCCCGCCACCGTCGGCAAACCGCCGCTCAAGGCGCAGGTGATCCACCTCATCAACAAGCCGCTGCCCGCCGGGGTGCCGAGCCGCACTGCGCGCGCGCTGCTCGACATCGAGGATGCTACCGTGGTGCCGGTGATCCGCGACCCGCGCAAGGCCGGCGAAGACGCCGAGGCGGTGTTCTACTTCCCCGGTTGCGGCTCGGAGCGCCTGTTCAGCCAGGTCAGCCTGGCAACGCAGGCGATGCTGTACGACCTCGGCGCGATCACCGTGCTGCCGCCCGGTTACCTGTGCTGCGGCTATCCGCAGACCTCTGCCGGGCGCGAAGACATCGGCGGCAGAATCACCATGGACAACCGCGTGCTGTTCCACCGCGTCGCCAACACGCTGAACTATCTGGATATCAAAACAGTGATCGTGTCGTGCGGCACCTGCATGGACCAGTTGCTGCAATACCAGTTCGACAAGATATTCCCGGGATGCCGCCTGCTCGACATCCATGAGTATCTATTGGAGAAAGGGGTAAGGCTTCAGGACGTGGAAGGCACCCGATTCATGTACCACGACCCGTGCCACTCGCCGATAAAGACCCATCCGCCGCTGAAAGTGGTGAACGAGCTGATGGGCGTGCCGGTCGCATTGAACGAGCGCTGTTGCGGCGAGGCGGGCACCTTCGGCATGTCGCAGCCGCACATCGCCACCCAGGTGCGCTTCCGCAAGGAAGAGGAGATGCGCAAGGGTGCGGCCCTGTTGCGCGCCGACGGCTTCGCGGGCGAGGTAAAGATACTCACTGCCTGCCCGTCCTGCCAGCAAGGGCTGTCGCGCTACAACGACGACAGCGATACCACCTCGGACTACGTCGTGATCGAGATGGCCCGGCATCTGCTCGGCGAGAACTGGCTGGCCGATTATGTGGCCAAGGCCAATGACGGCAGCATCGAGAGGGTGCTGCTATGAGCAGGCACGACATTCGGTCAGCGCTTGGCACTGGCTCGCCATCCTTCACGCTGCCGCCGCTTGACGGGCGGGCATGCCTCATGGAAGTATCGGGCTGATACTCAAAACAACAAACATGCTGACCCTGCCGCTCGAACCCACCGACGACCGCGCCAATCCGTTCTGCAAGGATGCGGCCAGTTGCGCGCAATGGCTGGGGCAATTGCAACTGACCAATCTGCAGCTGGCGCACAGCCTGTTGCTCACCCAGATCAATGAACTCAACCGCTATCCGATGCGTGGCCAGGAGCGGCTTGACACGCTGGAACTGCTGCGCGAGACCGTCGGCTATGTGCAGGACGATTACGCCAAGAAACTCATCGCCAAGCCGCTGCCGCTGAACGAGAGCGAGCTGATGGTGTTCGTCGCGCTGGTGCAGTTGTGGCAGGCGATGGTGCTGGGCTATCAGCGCTGCCTGCAAGGCTATATGGCCGGCGACAAGCAACTCGCCAGGCATGGGGCCTTGCTGTGCCAGCGCTGCCTGCTGTACAGCGGCCTGGAGATATTCGAGCATCTGCGCACCGGCTACGAGTTCGATGCCAAGCTGTGGCACCAGTTGCATGAATTGTATGCCTTTGCCGAAGAACACGGCCTGCACCAGGCCGAGGTACCCGATCCGCTCAGCGCCATCCAGCCGCGCAGCAGTTGCCTCGGCGTCTATGTCAAATCCCTGCTCGCCTGCTATGCGCGTCCCGCCGAGCTGACCCGCACCCAGTTGCATCTGCTGGATCGCTGGCTGGCGCAATGGTGCAATACGGTCACGGTGGAGCGCAGCTACACCGTCAGCAAGGGGGACGCCCTGCCGCTCGCCATCGACCTGGCCAGCAAGCGCGGGCTGCAACCCGTCAAGACCGTCACCCATAACGAAACCATGCGCTACCTGGCCATGGTGCCGCTGTCCAAGCTGCTGCGCGTCAAGACCATCCTGCTGCAGCAGGGCCAGACCCCGCGCCAGGCCAACCTGAGCGACCACAGCACCAGCAACGACTGCATCGAGTTCCTGTCTTTCCTGCACCAGTGCTGGTGCGAAGACCGCAACACGCGCGCCACCGAGCGCAAACCGGTCGCCCAGCAGGCGCAACTCTGCTACAAGCCGGAAAGCATCTACGCGCACCTGTCCGGCAGGCCGTTCAAACAACCCGCACCGGAGACGTCAGTAGGCAGCGCGGCGCGGCGGCAGATCGAGACTTTTGGCCAGGTGCTGCAGGATGCGCACAACAAGGAACTGCTCGAAATGGGTTTCCCGCTGGAGACTTGGCATCTCGACAACGAAAGCATCATGGGCGCGCGGCTCACGCGCGCGGATACCTTCGGCGGACGCCTGGGCTACAACCAGCTGATCGCCCTGCGCCCCAGCGATGCGGCGACCTTCATGCTGGGCATCACGGCCTGGGCGAACGTCACGCGCGCCGGACAATTGCAGATCGGCGTGCGTTACCTGCAGGGTCAGGCCGAGGCGGTGAGCATCAAGGCGACCGGCGTCAACCTCACGGTGCCGGACAAATACGTCCCGGCCTTCCTGTTGCACGCCGTGCCGGCGCTCAACACCCCGCCCAGCCTGGTCGTTCCGCGCGACTATTTCCAGCCCAACCGCGTGGTCGAGGTGTTGCATGCCAATCTGGAAAAACAGCTGATCAAGATGGGGTTCAGCGTGGAGCACGGCCTGGATTACGAACGCGTCGGCTTCACGGCGGTTTCAATCTGAGAACGGGCTGCCTTTTTTCAACCTGGAAACCGTAGTTGAACGTGGTGGAGTGTGCTGTTTTTGCGGTGCAGGGCAAGGCGTTGCAACACCACCATGCGCCGCAAAAACTGTGCAATCCGCCACGTAGCGAACTCACCAACCGGCTGAAAGAGTAAATCGTGCTGTCGAGTAACAAATCGAGCGGTCAACTGCGGCTCCAGGTTCAATTCAACCCGGATGGATCGCGCGCCTGGCCGGAAACGCCAGCGCGAAGGTGCTGCCTTTGCCTTCTTCGCTTGTGATATCCAGCCGGGCCTGATGGCGCATCGCGACATGTTTGACAATCGCCAGCCCCAGCCCGGTACCGCCGGTCTCGCGCGAACGGCTGCGGTCCACGCGGTAGAAACGCTCGGTCAGGCGCGGGATGTGCTGCGGCGCGATGCCGATGCCGCTGTCCTGTACCGCGAACACCGGATGGCTGTCGCGTTTCTCCCAGCGTAGCAGGATAGTCCCGCCTTCCGGCGTGTAGCGGATGGCGTTGCTGAGCAGGTTGCCGAACGCACTGCGCAACTCCTCGCGGTTGCCCGACAGGTTCTCGCCGCAAGACATCTCGAGGCGCAGTTCGCGTTTGCCGCCATCCAGCAGTTGCCCTTCGCGGAGCACGTCTTCAAGCAGCGGTTTCATCTCCACCTTTTCCTCGCGTAGCGGATTCTGGTCGTTCTCCAGGCTGGACAAAGCCAGCAGGTCGGCCACCAGGTGATCCATGCGCCGGGTCTGCTCGGCCATCAGCTGCAAGGCCTGCCGCGCATCCTCCTGACGCATGTCCGGCATGTCTTGCAGGTTCTCGACAAAGCCGTTCACCACAGTCAGCGGCGTGCGCAATTCATGCGACACATTGGCGACGAAGTCGCGCCGCATCGCCTCGATGCGTTCGAGCTGCGTGATATCGCGGCTGATCAGCAGGCGCTTGTTCGCGCCATAGGGAATCAGCTTGATGGACAGCACCATGTCGCCGTGGCGCGCCGGGCGCATCACCAGCGGCTGGGCAAAATCCGCCTTCTGGAGATAATCGATGAATTCCGGCTGGCGCACCAGATAAGTGATGTCCTGCATGACATCATGCTCGGGATCCAGGTCGAAGTGGCGCTGGGCAAGCGGGTTGCTCCACTCGATGCGGTTCGCCTCGTTCAGGATCGCCACACCTTCCGGCAGCGCGGCGGTGGCCTGTTCGATATGTTGCAGTTCTGCCGCCAGGTCCCGCCGGGTCTGCTGGTGCAGCTTCACCATCTTGTACAGCTGCGAGAACACCTCGTCCCAGAAACCTTCCGCCTCCGGAATGGTCTCGATGCGCGGATCGTCCAGCCAACGCTCCAGCCTGAACAGCTGCCGCGCATGGCGCGCCATGAATATCAGCAGCACCAGCAGCATGAACGACAGGGCTACGCTGGCCGAAAAGACGCCCCACAACAGCAGCGCAAACAGCGCGCTGGCTGCGACCGGCAAGAGCAGCCTGAACCAGAAATCCTGCAATGCATCCCCTCAATTCACGGAAAATCGGTAACCGCTGCCGCGCACCGTCTGGATTAGCGCGTCCATTCCGGACGCCTCCAGCGCGGCGCGCAGGCGGCGGATATGCACGTCCACCGTGCGCTCCTCGACGAACACCTGGGTGCCCCACACCTGGTCGAGCAGTTGCGTGCGACTATACACGCGTTCCGCATGGGTCATGAAAAAGTGCAGCAGGCGGAACTCGGTCGGCCCCAGTTCCACCGGCACGCCTTTCACGCTCACCCGGTGCGCCGAGGGCGACAGCTCGAGACCGCCCGCCGCCACCGTCTCATCCGGCAATTGCGGGGCATGGCGGCGCAGCACGGCACGGATGCGCGCCATCAGTTCGCGCGGCGAGAACGGTTTGGTGATGTAATCGTCCGCGCCGGACTCCAGCCCCAGTATCTTGTCGCGCTCGTCGCCGCGCGCGGTCAACATGATGATGGGGATGTCGCGGGTGCGCGCATCGGCGCGCAGCTGCCGCGCCAGCACCAAGCCGCTGGTGCCCGGCAGCATCCAGTCCAGCAATATCATGTCCGGCAGGGTATCGCGGATCTGGCGCCATGCGCTGTCGGCATCCTCCGCGCGCAGCACCTGGAAGCCGGCCTGCATGACGTTGAATTCGAGCAGCTTCAGGATCGCCGGCTCGTCTTCCACCACCAGTATCTTCGCACTCATCGTTATTCCCCCGCTATCGTTCAGGATTGCAAGGGTATGAAAATTTCATGACAGGGAGATGACAATGGCGCCCCCCGGAACTAACCGTGGGAAGCGCGATGAGGCGCCGGCCCGGACAGCAGTGAACCGGCGACCATGCCGACGACGCTCATCAGAAAGCCGGCAAATTGCGGCGGAAGATCGGCTTCCGGCACCAGGAACTCCATCGGCAGCCAGGTCGCCACACCCAGGCCCATCGCCAGATAGGCACCGAGCGTCGTGGCACGCTTCCAGTACAGCCCCGCCACCAGCGGCGTAAAGGCCAGCACCAGCGTCACCTTGTAGGCATTCTCCACCATCTGGTGGATGCCGGTCTCATGGTCCAGCGCCCACAGCGCGTAGAGCGTGACGCACCCCG
This sequence comes from Gallionellales bacterium GWA2_60_18, assembly GCA_001801105.1. The sequence goes on along the minus strand of MGWS01000032.1, from coordinate 7,528 downwards.
AGAAGACCCCCACCACCCAGCGCGTCATCTCCAGCATCTTGTGGTCCGACAGGTTCTTGCGCGTGATCCAGCCCTTGAGCACGTTCTCGGATAATGTGACCGAAGGGGCGAGCAGGGTACCTGATGCGGTGCTCATGATCACCGACAGCAAGGCGCCGTAGAAGATCACCTGGGCGAACATCGGCAGGTGCGCCTTGACCAGCTCCGGCAACAGCTTCTGGCTGTCATCGGCGAGCCACTGCGCGGCCAGCGCCGGGTCGATCAGGTTGGCCGAGTAGGCCATGAACAACGGCACCGCGGCGAACAGGAAATAGGCCACACCGCCCAGCACCGTGCCCCACACCGCGACGTTCTCGTTCTTGGAGGAGTTGGCGCGCTGGAACACGTCCTGCTGCGGGATGGAGCCGAAGCCCATGGTCAGCAGGCCGGAGATGAAGGCGACCATGGCCACCGCATTCATCTCTGGCCAGAAATGGAATTTGGCGTTGTTGGCCGCGTGCTCGATCACCGGCGCGACGCCGCCGGTCATGTCGGCTAGCAGCGCCGAGATGTAGATCAGGCCGATGACGATGACGATCATCTGGACGAAGGTGGTCATGGCCACCGACCACATGCCGCCGTACAGCGTATACATCAGCACAATAGCGGCGCCGATGAGGATGCCCTGCGCCTGGGTGATCTGGCCGTCGGACAATACGTTGAACACCAGCCCCAGCGCGGTGACCTGCGCCGATACCCAGCCGAGATAGGACAGCGCGATGGCGATACCGGCGATGACCTCGACCTTGTGTCCATAGCGCTGGCGATAGAAGTCGCCGATGGTGAGCAGGTTCATGCGATAGAGCTTGCGCGCGAAGAACAGACCGAACAGGACCAGGCACAGCGAGGCGCCGAACGGGTCGGAGATCAGGCCGCCCAAGTCTTCTTCCATGAAGGTGGCGGGGATGCCGAGCACGGTCTCCGCGCCAAACCAGGTGGCAAACACCATGGCCAGCACGATGTACATCGGCAACGAACGTCCGGCAGTGATGTAGTCGCGCGCGTTGTGGACCTTGGTGGCCGCATACATGCCGATGCCGATTGAAACGATCAAATACAGAAAGACAAAACCGATCAACATGGCTGACGGGCTCCGGTAATCAAGATGACGCGGCACATTCTAGCAGCGAAGAACATACCGGGAAAACAGGCAAGCCGAGCGGCTCAAGCGCGCTCTGTGACAGCGGACTGGATGCGGTGCAGTTACGCATCATCGCCTGATCCTTGTGCACGAAGGTGCCGTCCAGCATCGGCTTCATCAGCGCCGGCACCAGCGGCTCGGTGGCGGCGACCACCACCATACCGAAGTGGATGCCGCAAAGACGCGCCAATAGGGTTTGACGTAGCCGAGCAGGCGCGCGTAAAGCTGGTAGCCGGTCATATGCATGATGGCGCGCACTTTAGCAGAAAAGCGCCCGCCAAAGCGCTCTGCATATGGACATAGCATGCGTCCACTGCTAGTCTGACCGCGCTCTCATTACACCTGTCACACCTGTCAGCCATGTTGCGACAACTGCGCCTGTTCCTCACCGCCGTCCAGTTCTTCACGCGCATCCCCGTGCCCGCGTGGGTGGGTCATTCCGCGCAACAACTCGAACAGGCCGCGCGCTATCTGCCGCTGGTCGGCATGCTCGTCGGCGCAATCGCCGCCGCCGTGCTGTATCTGGGCGCGCAGGTGCTGCCGCTGTCGCTGGCGGTGGGCCTGAGCATAGCCGCAAGCATCCTCGTCACCGGCGCATTCCACGAAGACGGCCTGAGCGACTTTGCCGACGGCTTCGGCGGTGGCCACACCAAAGAAAAGATGCTGGCGATCATGAAGGATTCGCGTGTCGGCGCCTATGGCGTGATCGCCATCGTGCTGGCGCTGCTGCTGAAATATCAGGCGCTGTTCGAGCTGTGCGGCAGACACTCGCTGCCGCTCGCCGCCGCCGCACTGATCGCGGCACACAGCGTCAGCCGCCTGATGGCGGCCAGCCTGATGCTCACCCAGCGCTACATCCGCGACGACGACAGTGCGCGCGCCAAACCAGTCGCGCAGCAACTCAGCCGCTTCAGCTTCGCCGTCGCGCTGCTCACCGGCAGCGCCACACTAGGCCTGCTATACGCCGCAGGCGCGGATGCCACGGCCCTGTTCTCCGCCACATTCGCTGCCCTGCTGATGCGCGCATACCTCGCCTGGCGGCTGCAACAACGGCTGGGCGGCTACACCGGCGACTGCCTGGGCGCGGTGCAGCAGCTTTCCGAACTGGCGTTTTACTTGGGCCTGCTCGCCGCACTTTGATGCAAACGCTCTATCTCATCCGCCACACCAAACCAAACATCGCGTCCGGTATCTGCTACGGCCAGCTCGACATCGACGTGGCCGGCAGCTTCGAAACAGAAGCGAACAACATCCTGCATTGCCTGCCGCCGCTGCAACTCGTCATCGCCTCGCCGCTGCTGCGCGCCCACCGGTTGGGCGAACATCTGGCGCAAGCGCTAGGCTGTCCACTGCGCAGCGACACACGCTTGATCGAGAAGCACTTCGGCGCATGGGAAGGCAAACCGTGGGACGATATTCCGCACAACGAGATCGACGCGTGGGCCGCCGATGTGATGGACTACGCCCCGCCGGGCGGCGAGTCGGCGCAGCAACTGATGCAACGCGCGCAGGGATTCATGCACGACTTGGCGCAACTGCCCCAGCAGCACATCGCGCTGGTCGCGCACGGCGGCAGCATACGCGCGCTGCTGGCGCTGTTCGCAGACGTATCGCTGGCGGATACGCTAGGTTGGCAGATGGAATATGGGGCAGTAGTTTGCGTGCAATTCGCCACAGACAGCCAGCATCTCCGATGCGCTCACGACTCGGAACGGATACCTCACAGGCAATCTTGATGTCGGTTTGGCACCATGAAGCGGGCGATCCGCTTCACGCCAAGAATAATGGACACACACTAACTGGCGGGGCAATCGGCATTCAAGTTTCAAAGAAAACCCATCCTCAGTTACATCGCCAGATCGAATACCGTCTCCGTATCCTCGTCCCACCCATCCCACAGGTAGTCGTTGGCCTTGCCGTCGGCGATCAGGCGCAGAGCGTAGTTAACCTGCTCCTTGTAAAACTCGCAGAAAGCACCGATCTTCTCCATGCCGCCATTCATTTCCTGTGCCTCGGCCGGACAGGGCGAGCCGCAGAAATGGCGGATCGCGCAGTCGCCGCAGGGGCTGAAAGTATCGACATCGCGCGTCGTCACGGCCTGGAAAGCGGTGGAGGCCAGCGCCGCTTCGACGCCGCCCTCAGCCAGCAAATTGCCGCCGTTGAATCGTGGCAGGCCGATGAACTCGCTGCACGGATACAGGCCGCCGTCTGCCGCCAGCGCGAAGAAAGCGCGGCCACCGCCACAGGGTGAGATATCGCACATCAGCCGTCGTGCCGTCGGCGCGAGAATTCCGATCAGGATATTGGCGAAATTGGCGACCATCAGCTTGCGCCCCGTTTCACGATAAAGCTCGTGTGTACGGTCCATGGCGGCAAAAAACGCCTTGGCCATATCACCGTCGGCCGGCTTCACGCCGCGCGCACCGGGCAGGGTGCAGCGTACCGTATTGAGCATGCAGGTCGGCACTTCGTTGGCATGGAACAGCTCGACCATCTGCGTCAGATAGGGCAGGTTTTCGGTGGTGCAGGTGGTGATGACGCTCCACGAGCCATAGCCTTTCAACTTCTTCATCGCCGCCAGTACCTTGTCATGCACACTCTTGCCGCCCCAGGTTTTGCGCGTGGCATCGGTGATGCCGGCAAAAGGACCGTCCAGCGACAGGCCGATGCTGACGTTGCGCGAAGTAAGAAATTCCAGCGCCGCGTCATCGAGCAGCGTACCGTTGGTTTGCAAGCCGAAAACAAAATCATCGGAAAATGCATCGATGGCGGAGAATACCGCCGCCTTGTTCATCAACGGTTCTGCGCCGTGAAAAATGGCGCGCGGCTTGCGCCCTTCCGGCATCACCGAGCGGAAGTAGTCGCGCAGTTTGCCGAGCGAGGCGGCCAGCATTTCTGGCGGCATGTGACTGCCGTTGCTGCGCTGCTCGCCGGGCAGGTAGCAGTAGGTGCAATCGAGGTTGCAGCGCTCGGTCGGATTCAGGTAAACACCGGAAGGTTTCAACTCGAAGCGTAGCGCATGCAGCTCGCGGGCGAAACTGTCGGCCTTGGCCCGATAGCTGTCGAGCAGCGTGCCGCCAGCAATCTCTTCCCGGATGCGCGTCTTGTCGACCAACGCCCAGAAGGCGGTGTTCGGGTCGGTGACGGCGGCGTAAACAGCGTGGCCGATGTCCACGGGGATGAATACCGGGCTGGCATCGGCCCGGCGCAAAACAGCAGCCGTCATTTGGCCGCCTTCTTGTCCATCAGCACATAGTGCGAGAGACCGATGCCGTCCGGGTTGCAACTCTTGC
>MGWS01000032.1:0-3024 GCA_001801105.1 Gallionellales bacterium GWA2_60_18 | reverse complement strand
GCATGCAGTCAGCCGGAGCCGTTTCCTTGACTCCGCACCGGTTCGACACGTCTTCTGGCTACCGGATCAGCCGGATCGCTGCGCCTTCCCGCCGGGGTGATCCCCGTCAGTGGCTGGTCTTGCAACCTTGCAACGTCCGTCCCCGGATACAGCGGCGGGCCCGCCACGGATTTGCACCGTGTTCCGTTTCGTCGAACCGAACAGAAGCGGCATTTTCTCCGAGTTGTAGGAGGTGTGTCAATTTGCGGATAAATGACCGCTTCGTGGAAAACTGAGTATCTCTATATGGGGCGTAACCGGAAGCCCAATGCAAGCTGAACCAGCATCCGTTTGATCCACCCGCCACTCGAACAAACCATCAAATCTTCTCCGACACCGACGCTTCGGCGAACGTCGCCATGCCATTGTGCAGGGCGCAGGCCAGCCGCAGCAGCGGCAATGCGGTGGCCGCGCCGCTACCTTCGCCCAGGCGCATGCCAAGGTTCAGCAACGGTTGCGCATCGAGTGCCGCGAGGACGCGCTGGTGTCCCGGCTCGGCGGAGGTGTGCGCGTACAGCAGCCAGTCGCTCACGTTGGGATCGAAGCGCACGGCGACCAGCGCGGCGACCGAGCTGATAAAACCGTCCACCAGCACGGGCAAGCCGTGCTGCGCACAGGTGAGGTACGCGCCGGTTAATGCGGCGATTTCGAAACCGCCGACGTGGCGCAGCACCTGCAACGCAGACTCGCCTGCCCATCTCCCATTGCTGGAGGAAGAAAATCCGTGCAACTCCAGTGCGCGCTGGATCACTTCGGCCTTGTGCGCGACGCCCGCGTGGTCAAGGCCGGTGCCGGGGCCGGCCAGTTCCTTGGGCGTAGCACCCAGCAGCGCGCAGGCGACTGCCACCGCAGAAGTGGTGTTGGCGATGCCCATCTCGCCGCCGATAAATATCTGCGCGCCTTGCTCCAGCGCGCGCAGCACGCTGTCGCGTCCGGCCTGCAGCGCCTGCGCCAACTGCTCTTCGCTCATTGCGGGTTCGACCGCAAAATTCGCCGTCGATGGCGCGATGATTGCGCGCACCACGTTGGGCCAGTCGCCGGGATCGTTGACCGTGCCGAGGTTGACCACTTCCAGTGTGGCGTCGAGCGTCCTGGCCAGCACGCTGATCGCAGCACCGCCGCGCGCGAAGTTCTTCACCATCTCGCCGGTCACCGCCTGCGGGAACGCCGAGACGTTCTCGGCCGCGACGCCGTGGTCGGCGGCGTAGATCACGATGGCGGCACGGTCCATCGAGGGGTGCTCGACGCCCTGCATCTCGGCCAGCCGCACCGCGATATGTTCCAGTTGCCCCAGTGAGCCGGGCGGTTTGGTGAGTTGTCCCTGGCGCGCCAGGGCGGCGTTGCGGGTGGTTTCGTTCAGTGTGGCGCAGGGTTGCGCCAGCCAGTTGTTATTCATATTCGCTCCTTTTTATCAACATCCACTCGCTACCTGCCACGTGCCACAAGCTACGAGCTGCTTTTCACGACCAGCGGCAGGCCGGCCACCGTCAACGTCACGCGGTCGCATAACGCGGCAATCCGCTGGTGTAATCGCCCCGCTTCGTCGCAATAACGGCGCGACAATTCGCCCATGGGCACGACACCCATGTTGGTCTCGTTGCCGACCATGACTATGTGTCCGGGCAGCGCGAGCAGCGCTTCCAGCAGTGCGTCCACTTCGCGGCGCAGCACCGTTTCGTCGGCATCGCAAAGCAACTGCGTCAGCCACAGCGTCAGGCAGTCCACCAGCACGCATCGCTCTGCCTTGGCTTCGCGTTGCAACACTACGGCAAGGTTCTGCCCGGCCTCGACCGAACGCCAGTCGCCCGGCCTGCGCGCCTGATGTTCCGCGACGCGCCGTTGCATCTCTTCGTCGCGCACCTGCGCGGTGGCGATGTACACGACCTCCAGCCCGGAATCGTTGGCGCGCTGTTCCGCCAGACGGCTTTTGCCGGAGCGCACGCCGCCGAGGATCAGTTCTTTCATATTCTCTCTCCCAACCCGAACAAGGCGCGCAATCGGTTGCCGTCCAGATGCTGTTCGACCGCATCTGCCAGCCTATCGATGTCGGCTTCGCGGCGCGCGTGGTAATCGGGCGTGCTCGCGTCGGCGAGCCCGGCCCAGTGCAACAGCGCATCGGTCGCCTGCGGCGATTCGAACAGGCCATGCAGATAGGTCGCGAATATCTGCCTGTCGTCCGAAACTGCGCCGTCCGGGCAGTGCTCAAGTTGCAGCGCCGGATGCTGCAGCGCGGGGCCTTCCGATATGCCGGCATGGATCTCGTAGCCCGCTACCGGCGCATCTTCCAGCGCCAGCGTACCGCGCACGTTGCGCAGTTGTTTCTCCGCCGCCAGCGTCGTGTCGAACTCCAGCAGCCCCAGGCCTGCGCTGCTGCCGGGCTCGCCTTCGATGCCGAGCGGATCGTGTAGCGCGCGGCCCAGCATCTGCAGGCCGCCGCAGATGCCGATGAGCTTGCCACTGTAGCGCAGATGTTTGTCGATGGCCGCATCCCATCCCGCGCGGCGCAGGCTGTCCAGATCGCCGCGCACCGACTTGCTGCCGGGCAGGATGATCAGGTCGGCGGCGGGTATGGTCTCGCCCATCGTGACGTAACTGAACTCGACTTGCGGGTGCAGGCGCAGCGGGTCGAAGTCGGTGTGGTTGCTGATGTGGGGGAGCACGGGGACGATCACGCGCAGTTTTTCCTCGCTCGCTTCTACCCTCTCCCTAACCCTCTCCCTGCAAGGGAGAGGGGATGATGGCGGGAGCGCATCCTCGGCTTCGAGATGAAAGTCGTGCAGATAGGGCAGCACGCCGAGCACCGGTTTGCCGGTATATTTTTCCAGCCAGTCCAGCCCCGGTTGCAGCAATGCGATATCGCCGCGAAAGCGGTTGATGACGAAGCCGACGACGCGCGCGCGTTCGCTGTCAGACAGCAGCTCCAGCGTGCCAACCAGGTGCGCGAACACGCCGCCGCGGTCGATGTCGGCGATCAGGATCACCGGG
>MGWS01000031.1 GCA_001801105.1 Gallionellales bacterium GWA2_60_18 | reverse complement strand
GCGAGGGCGATATCGTGCTGATCCTCGATATCAAGGAGTTGCTCAGCGACGTGCGCGGACATTGAAAATCGGGGAGTGGGGAGTGAATCGGCACTTCGCGCCTCAGTGGTGGGGGGGAACCCGCTTACCACTCCCCACTTCCCACTTCCCACCCCCCCATCTATCCGTATGAACGCCATCAAACGGTCATATGAATTTGTCTTTACCGAGCAGGATTTTCAGCGCATTCGCAAGTTGATTCATGAACATGCCGGTATCTCCCTGAGCGAGAGTAAACAGGAGCTGGTGTATAGCCGCCTGGCCCCGTTGTTGCGCAAAGCGGGCAGCAAGACTTTTGTGGAATATCTGGATCGGTTGGAGCGCGGCAACGAGGCCGAGTGGACGGACTTTACCAACTCGTTGACTACCAACCTGACCTCGTTTTTCCGCGAGGAGCACCATTTCCCCATTTTGGCCGAGCACCTGCGCAAGCTGGGCAAGGATCGTCCCATCGTGTTGTGGTGTTCGGCATGTTCCACCGGCGAAGAGGCTTACTCGATGGCAATGACTGCGGTAGAGGCCATGGGCGGCTTCGATCACCGGGTCAGCATCATCGCTTCCGACCTCGATACCAAGGTGCTGCAAATCGCGCAGGCCGGTCGCTACAGCCTGGATTCAGTGGCCAGGATGACACCGCAACAGGTCGATAAGTTTTTTGTGCGGGGAAAGGGTGCCGATGCCAATTCCGTCACCGTGCGGCGCGAATTGCAGGAGATGATCGTCTTCCGCAAGATCAATCTGCTGGATGCGAACTGGCCGATACGTCCGCCGGTGGACGCGATCTTTTGCCGCAACGTCATGATCTACTTCGACAAGGAAACGCAGCTCGCGATACTGAAGAAATTTGCGCCGTTGTTGAGCGGAGACGGTCTGTTGTTCGCCGGACATTCGGAAAGTTTCTATCACGCCAATGCGTTGTTCAGGTTGCGCGGCCATACCGTGTATGAATTGGCCGGCGCAGGAGGCCGGGCCGATTCTAGCCAAGCGGGAAAAAAGGATGTGCCAGCGGCAGCGAAACCGGACAGGAAAGAGGCGGCGGTAGTCCCTGTTCCCGTGCCCGCGAGAAACGGCGCGACACCGGCGCCGCTCAGCAAACGTATCATCGTGGTGGGCTCGTCAACCGGTGGTACGGATGCGTTGAGGGTGTTCCTGAAAGATGTGCCGGGCAACACGCCGGCGATCCTGATCGCGCAACACATGCCCGAATTATTCACCAAGTCTTTTGCGGCCCGGCTGGACGGCCTGTGCCAGATGCGGGTCAAGGAGGCCGAACACAGGGAGATGATCCGGGATGGCACGGTCTATCTGGCGCCAGGGCATTCGCACATGCTGCTGGAGCGCGCCGAGGGCGGGTACCGGATCGTGCTCAACCAGGATCCGCCGGTCAACCGCCATCGCCCCTCGGTGGAGGTGCTGTTCCGCTCGGCTGCCGCGACGCTGGGGGGCAACGCCGTCGGCGTGATGCTGACCGGCATGGGCAAGGACGGTGCGGCGGCGATGTTGGAGATGCGCAAGGCGGGCGCCTACAATCTGGCGCAGGACGAGGCGAGCTGTGTGGTGTTCGGGATGCCGCGCGAGGCCATTGCGCTGGGCGCGGTGGACGAAGTCGTGCCGCTGGCGCAAATGGCCGAACGCGCGCTGGCCCGCATGGGGGGTGCGAGGTAAGCGAAAACGCAGGCATCCTCCAGCGTAGCCGGTGTTTTTCCGTCAATAATTTCAGGCCGCTGAATAGGCTGTCAATCCTCCCGCTATTCCCCGATTCGGGCTTTACAAAGTCGCCGATAATTGCCATGACTCGCGGATTCCATCATGGCAGAAGACAGCGACCTAGAAAAAACCGAACAGCCCTCACAGCGGCGACTTGACCAGGCAAGAGAAAAAGGTCAAGTTGCCCGTTCGCGTGAGCTATCCACCTTTGCCGTCCTGTTGTCGGGTGGCGCCGTGCTGTGGTTCATGGGCGCGTCGTTTACGCAGCAGATGGTCAAGATGGTGCATGACGGCTTGACGCTGAATCGCGACATGGCTTTCAAGGCCGACCTGCTGGTGCCGCGTCTGTACGACCTTTCCCTGGATATGCTGATCACCTTTGCGCCGCTGCTGCTTGCGGTGATGGTCGCTGCGGCATTTTCCCCGCTGTTGCTGAATGGCTGGCTGTTTAGCGTCGAGGCATTGCAGCCGAAGTTGTCCAAACTGAACCCTATCGCCGGTCTGGGGCGCATGTTTTCCAGAACGGCGCTGGTGGAACTGGCCAAGGCGGTCGGCAAGGCGCTGCTGGTGGGCGGTGTCGCGGCCTGGGTGATCTGGCACAACAAGGATGCGGTGATGGCGCTCGGAACCCAGGCTGCCGTCGCTTCCATTCCGCAAATGGGGTATCTGATCGGAGCGAGCTTCATGGCGATCGTCGGCGCGATGCTGTTGATCGTCGCTATAGATGTGCCGTTCCAGCTGTGGGATCACAACAAGAAGCTGATGATGACCAAGGAAGAGGTGCGGCAGGAGAACAAGGAGACCGAGGGTGACCCGATGGTCAAGGGGCGTATCCGCCAGCTGCAGCGCGAAGCGGCGCGCCGCCGCATGATGGCGGCGATCCCGACCGCCGACGTGGTGGTCACCAACCCGACCCACTATGCCGTGGCGCTGAAATACAGCGAAACCGGCATGCGCGCGCCGGTCGTGGTGGCCAAGGGTTCGCATCTGCTGGCGCTGCGCATCCGCGAGATCGCCGAGGAGAATCGCGTGCCGATCCTGGAAGCGCCCCCGCTGGCGCGCGCGCTGCACAAGCATACCGAGTTGGGCGACTCTATTCCGGAAGCGCTCTATACCGCCGTCGCCGAAGTGCTGGCCTATGTTTACCGTCTGCGCCGTTACGAAACGCAGGGTGGCGCGCGGCCGCAAGCACCGGCAGAGCTGCCGGTGCCGTCCACGCTTGATCCCGAAGCGGCATTGCAACCGGTGTGAAAAATAGATCATGAACCTGTTAGCCATCCAGAATTTCGTCAGGCGCGCCGGGTTGATCGGTATGGTCGGGCCGGTGCTGATCGTGATGATCCTGGCTATGATGGTATTGCCGCTGCCGCCGCTGCTGCTGGACATCCTGTTCACGTTCAATATCGCGGCCTCCATCATGGTGTTGCTGGTCAGCATGAACACCAACAAGGCGCTCGATTTCTCGGTGTTCCCGACCGTGCTGCTGATCACCACGCTGTTGCGCCTGTCGCTAAACGTCGCTTCCACGCGCATCGTGTTGCTGGAAGGACACACCGGGCCGGATGCGGCGGGCAAGGTGATCGAAGCATTCGGCCATTTCCTGGTGGGCGGCAACTACGCCGTCGGTCTGGTGGTGTTCACCATCCTGGTGGTGATCAACTTCGTGGTGATCACCAAAGGTGCCGGGCGTATCGCCGAGGTGGGCGCGCGCTTCACCCTGGATGCGATGCCCGGCAAGCAGATGGCGATCGATGCCGACCTGAACGCGGGGCTGATTGGCGAGGATGCGGCGCGCCAACGCCGTGCCGAGATCGCGCAGGAAGCAGATTTCTACGGGGCGATGGACGGCGCCAGCAAATTCGTGCGCGGCGACGCGGTGGCAGGCATCATCATCCTGTTCATCAATATCATCGGCGGTCTGGTGGTCGGTGTGTTGCAGCATAATCTGGACATCGCCGTGGCAGCCAAGAACTACACCCTGCTGACCATCGGCGACGGTCTGGTGGCACAGATCCCGGCGCTGGTGATCTCGACTGCCGCCGGCCTGGTGGTGAGTCGCGTGGCCAGCGAGCAGAACATCGGCCAACAGCTGACCAGTCAGTTGTTCCGCCAGCCGCAGATCATCATGCTGACCGGTGTGATCATTGGCGCAATGGGGCTGATCCCGGGGATGCCGCACTTTGCGTTCCTGTCGTTGGGCGGCGGCATGCTCTGGTTCGCCTATTACCTGACGCGCAGGAACGAAAGCGTGGTCGCGCAGGAAGCGGAAGCGACCATCGAGGTCGCACCGGTGATGACCGAATCTGCCGAGGCAAGCTGGGAAGACGTCGCGCAGGTCGATGTGCTCGGGCTGGAAGTGGGCTACCGGCTGATCTCGCTGGTGGACAAGGCGCAGGATGGCGACCTGTTGCGCCGTATCAAAGGCATCCGCAAGAAGTTCACCCAGGACATCGGCTTCCTGCCGTCGGCGGTGCATATCCGCGACAATCTCGACTTGCGTCCGAACGGTTACCGCATCGCCCTCAAGGGGGTGGAGATCGGCAGCGGCGAAGCCTATCCGAACCTGTTGCTGGCGATCAATCCGGGTAGCGTGACCGGGCATCTGGTCGGTACGCAGACCCGCGATCCGGCGTTCGGCCTGCCGGCGGTATGGGTCGACCCGGCCTTGCGCGAGCAGGCGCAGGTGATGGGCTATACCGTGGTAGACCCGGGAACGGTGGTGGCGACACACCTGAGCCACCTGATCAGCGCGCGCGCCGCAGAGTTGCTCGGGCGACAGGAGGTGCAACAGCTGCTCGACCATCTCGGCAAACTCTATCCGAAACTGGTCGAAGATCTGGTGCCCAAGACGCTGCCATTGGGAGTGGTGCAGAAGGTACTGCAAAACCTGCTGGACGAAGGCATGCATATCCGCGACATGCGCAGCATCGTGGAAACGCTGGCGGAGAATGCGCCGCATACCCAGGATACGCATCAGCTCACCGCGCTGGTGCGTGTGGCGCTGGGGCCTGCCATCGTGCAGCAACTCTACCCCGGGGCGCAGGAGTTGCAGGTGATCGGCATGGACAGGGAGCTGGAATATCTGCTGGTGCAGGCGATGCAGTCGAGCCAGAGCGGTCTCGGCATCGAACCCGGCCTGGCCGATACCGTGTTGCGCGAAACCCGCGCCGCGGCGGATGCGCAGGAGCAGATGGGACTGCCGGCCGTGATGCTGGTGCCGTCGCAGTTGCGCGACCTGCTGGCGCGTTTCCTCAAGCGCGCCGTGCCGGGTATCAGGGTGATTTCGCATGACGAAGTACCGGACTTCAAGACGATCCGGGTGACCGCAATGGTAGGAGGTAGAGCATGAACATCAGGAAATTCATCGCCCCGACGGCGCGACAGGCATTGAAGGACATCCGTAGCGAACTGGGCGACAGTGCGGTCATCCTGTCCAATCGCAAGGTCGCGCAGGGAGTGGAAATCATCGCGCTGGCGAATGAAGAGATCACCCAAGTATCCCTTTCGGAAGGACTGGAGGCAGGACAGGAAGAGAGCTCCCCGCTGATGCCGCCACAGCTTAAGGGTAACAGGGAGGTATTCGAGAAGTGGAGCGCGCTCAGCCGCGAGGGGCGCGCCAATGCGGCCGGCAAGCCGTCTGGCCGTACGGTGCCGGAGGAGGTCGGGTACGGGCAGCCCGACCCCGTGCCGCAGGCTGAGCCTCAGCCGGCGTCCGGTGGCGCCCAGTGTCCGATCCTGGCTCCGCAATCCTCCGCAAATAATATCCTGGACGAGATCAAGTCGATGCATGCCATGCTGCAACAGCAGATCGCAGCGTTGTTCTGGACCGGCGTGCAACAACGCGATCCGCAGCGCAGCGGTTTGCTGCGCAGAATGATCAATGCCGGTTTCAGCACCCTGCTGGCGCGCAAGCTGCTCGACAAGATGCCGGCTGGAAAAGAAATGGAAGGCGAGCGCTGGATCAAGCAGGTGCTGAAGCGCAATCTGCGCGTGGCGGAGGATGCGGACGACATCGTCGTCAAGGGCGGCGTGTACGCCTTGATCGGGCCGACCGGCGTGGGCAAGACCACGACCACCGCCAAGCTGGCGGCGCGTGCCGTGGTGCGTTATGGCGCGGACAAGGTGGCGCTGCTGACCACGGACAGCTACCGGATCGGCGCTTACGAGCAGCTCAAGATCTACGGCAAGATACTCGGCGTGGCGGTCCATGCGGTAAAGGATACCGACGATCTGCGCCTGACACTTTCCGCCTTGCGCCACAAGCACCTGGTGCTGATCGATACGGTGGGGATGGGGCAGCGTGACGAGCGCGTGGGCGACCAGAACGAGATGTTCAACGCGACCGGCGTGCAGCGCCTGCTGCTGCTGAATGCCACCAGCAGTGGCGACACGCTGGACGATGTGGTGCGCATGTATAACAGCGACAAGGTTATCGGTTGCATCCCCACCAAGCTGGATGAGGCGGTCAGCCTCGGCCCGGTGCTGGACGTGGCGGTGCGCTACCGCCTGATGCTGCACTACATCACCAACGGCCAGCGTGTTCCGGAGAACCTGCATGTGGTCAACCTCGATTATCTGCTGCACCGCGCGCTCAAGCCGGTGTCGGAAAAATCTCCGTTCATGCTGAACGAGGCGGAGTTGCCCTCGGTGATGACGGGTATCCATGAGGCCTCGTATGCGCAGTAGCGGCGAAACGGATCAGGCCGAAGGACTGCGCCGCCTGCTGGTGCGCAACCGTACGCAGGTGATTACCGTGGTGTCCGGCAAGCCGGGAGTGGGAAGCACCAGTGTGACCATCAATCTTGCCGCCGCGCTGGCGCGCTCGGGCAAGGACGTGCTGGTTGTGGACGAGAATAATGCGCCGGGCAACCTGTCGGACAGGCTCGGCCTGACCGCCGGGCACGATCTGCTGGACGTGGCGCGCGGGAAGTGCGTGCCCGCCGAAGCGGTGCTGGCTGCCAAGGGCTATTCGGTGCTGCCCGCTGCGCGCGCCATGTCTGCGCTGACGGCCTTGCGGCAAGCTGAACAGGAGCGTCTGGAGGATGCTTTGGCCGAAATGGGCAGCGGCGTGGATGTGGTCTTGGTGGATGCCGCAACGTTGTCCGCGAAATCCGTCCATTCAACCGTTTCATCAAGTTTGGCAAGTGGGGGCGCATTACTGGTGGTGGCGGACGCCACAGCCAGCGGCATCACCGAGAGCTATGCCCTGATCAAGCGGCTGGCGCTGGAAAGTGCACGTGCACGGTTCGGGGTCGTGGTGAACCGGGTGACCGACGCGCAGGCGGCGAAGACGGCATTCGAGAACATGGCCCAGGTGGCGCGGCTCAATCTCGCGGCTCAGCTCGATTGCCTGGGCTATATTCCGCAGGACGACAAGCTGAAGCGCGCTATGCAGTTGCGCCGCTCGGTGGTCGAGGCTTTTCCGGCGGAACCCTCGGCGAAGGCCTATCAGGAGCTGGCGCAAAAATTGTTGTGCCTGCCGCCGCAGCATGATGAGGCGGAAGGCAGTGCCCATGCCATTATTCGCGGCCTGATGAAATCGTTGCGGCAATGCAGCGGAGAAATGGCGTCCGTTGTAAACTGACGGCATGTACAAGGCATCAGGAATAAACGACAAAGAACAATGCCTGCGTGAACATGCCCAGCTGGTAAAGCGACTGGCGCACCAGATGATGATCAAGCTGCCTGCCAGCGTGCAGGTAGACGACCTCATCCAGGCCGGGATGATGGGGTTGCTGGATGCGGCGAACCGTTACGACGAGTTGCATGGCGCGCAGTTCGAGACCTTTGCGACGCAACGCATCCGCGGCGCGATGCTGGACGAGTTGCGCGCAGCAGATTGGCTGCCACGCAGCCTGCGTCGCGACATGCGCAGCATCGAGGCGGCCATCAGCCGCCTGCAACAGCGCCTGGGCCACTCGCCGAATGAAACCGAGATTGCGGCCGAACTGGGGGTGGCGCTCACCGAATATCAGCAGATGTTGCGTGAGTCGCGCGGCGCGCAGCTGGTCTATTACGAAGATTTTCACGACGAGGATCATAATGATTTCTTCGAGCGGTTCGAGTTCGATAATGATGCCGATCCGCTGACACTGTTGACTGACGAAAGGTTCAGGGTCGAGCTGGTGCGTGCCATCGACAACCTGCCGGAGCGCGAACAAATGCTGATGGGCATGATTTACGAGCAGGGCATGAACTTGCGTGAAGTCGGGGAGGTGTTCGGGGTGGGTGAGTCGCGCGTTTCGCAGTTGCACAGCCAGGCGGTAGCGCGGTTACGCAGCTGGATGAAAGGATACTGATGGACAGGCTCACGCTGTTAGGCTTGGTGATCGGGTTGGCGGGAATACTCGCCGGCCAGATTATCGAGGGTGGCGACCTCTCCATCCTGTTCCAGGGCGCGGCGTTCCTGATCGTGTTCGGCGGCACGGTCGGCGCGGTGATGGTGCAGAGCCCGATCAAGGTGTTCGTCACCGCGATCACGATGGCGCGCTGGGTGTTCGTCACCCCAAAAATGAACAGCAGGGAGCTGGCGAGGCAGATTGCCGAATGGAGCGTGGTGGCGCGCAAGGACGGCATTCTGGCGCTGGAAGCGCGCATCGCCGCCTTGCCCGATCCGTTCGTCAAGAAGGGCTTGCAGCTGCTGGTGGATGGCAACAGCGCGGAAAAGATACGCGAGGTGCTGGATGTGGATACCCACTCCTGGGAGCAGTTGCGCTGGCAGGCTGCGCGGGTATGGGAATCCGCCGCCGGCTATTCCCCGACCATCGGCATCATCGGGGCGGTGCTGGGCCTGATGCATGTCATGCAGAATCTGGCCGAGCCGTCCAAACTGGGCGGCGGCATCGCCGTCGCCTTCGTCGCCACCATCTATGGCGTGGCATTCGCCAATCTGCTGTTCCTGCCGATGGCCAACAAGCTGAAATCCATCCTGATGCAGCAGACGCACCTGCGCGAAATGGTCATCGACGGTCTCGTGGGTATCGCCAACGGGGATAATCCGCGGCTGGTCGAGATCAAGCTGCAAAGCTACCTCGGCTGATCATGGCGCGCCGGTCCAAACGTATCGAGCATGACAACCATGACCGCTGGCTGATCTCCTATGCGGATTTCGTGACCTTGCTGTTTGCCTTCTTCGTGGTGATGTATGCCATTTCTTCGGTTAATGAAGGGAAGTACAAGACCTTCAGCAGCTCCCTGAGCCTTGCACTCAATACCACGCCGAGTTCCAGTACGGGTCCGGTGCTGCCGAATCCGCAGGAGCAGATGCTCAAGAACCTGGTAGACCGGCGCACGGTGCGGCTGGGCGAACAGCAGCGGAGGATACAGGAGCGCATGAAGGCGCTGGCGGATGGGCTGGAGCAGGTCATGTTTCCCATGATCGGGCAGGGGCTGGTCGGTATCAGCCAGACCAAACGCGGTGTGGTCATCGATATCAGTGCCAGTTCGCTGTTCGGGTCAGGCGAAACGGCGCTGCAACCGGAAGTGCTCGGCACGTTGCGTCAGGTAGCTGCTGTATTGAGCAAGGAGAGTCAGCCGATCGAGGTGGAGGGGCATACCGACGATGTGCCGATCAAGACGGCGCGCTATCCTTCCAACTGGGAGCTGTCCTCGGCGCGCGCCAGCAGCGTGGCGCGGTTGCTGATCGAGAGCGGTGTCGCGGCACAGCGCTTGTCGGTGGTCGGGCTGGCTTCGAATCAGCCGCTGGTGCCGAACGACAGTCCGGAACATCGTGCCAGGAACCGGCGCGTCACCATCACCATCCTGTCGCCCAATGTGGAGCGGGAAGGCGCGAGTTAAGCGTCCAGATCAATATTTCGCGACGATGGCGACATCGTCGCCGGGCCTGACGGCAACATAACCGATCGCGCCGGGCATGCCTTTCACGAAACGGATGACATCGGCATCCCCGCCCGATCTCAGGATGGGTGGCGCAATCCCGTCACGGAAGGTCTTTTTGGCCCAAGCGGAATAATAGCTGGCAGCATCCATATGCAACACCTTGGACAGGAAGCCGCCTTGTGCCGCAAGGTTATCCACCGGGACGATCTTGTGGGGGCCGGCGAACTGCTTTTCCCCCAGGAAAATCTCGCGCACATCTTCGACCGCGATGCTGACCCCGGGGTGGGAGATCACATAGATATCTGCCGCCAGAGCCGGTGCAGCCAGGCTACAACCGAGCAATGCGATCAGCGCCAGATAGCGAAGGTTCACGATGGTCCGCTTCACCGTATCTCAAAAACGCGCCGACCATTGGGCGCGCGCCTCCGGGAAACGGTCATTCACGGTTCCGTCCGCGTTCGTGCCGTCGATATGCGTGCTGTTGACCTCGACCTTGATGGCACTGCTGTAATCCAGGTCGTAACGCAAGCCCAGTGTCTGGCGCGAGTAGGAAAGGCCGCCGGTCTGGTAGAAGAAATACGGGTCGTTCCGATCCAGCGCGGATTTTTCGGCACGGGCGAAAGGCGTCCACTGGCCGAAGTTCCTGGCCGCCTGCGCGAACCATGCGTTGCTGGTGTGTGCGTTGCCTACGGCGGTGGTGACGGTTGCGCCTGCGGTAAGCGTTTTGACGGTGTCATGGAAACGGTAGTACTCCGACATGATCTCCCAATCGTCGTTGACGAGTATGCCGTACAAGCCGCCCATGCTCACCCCGGTCTTGCTGCCGTTGCTGTCGTTCACGTCCCCCCTGAAGCCATGCGCGCCCAGACGTAGCCCTCGGACAGCGCCGCTGCCGAAGTTGTAGCCGGCATTGAAACCGACGAAGGCTTGGTGATTGTCGTCTCCGCCGGCGGCAGGATTGCTGGTGCCGGTGGATAAGGTGGAACCGATCTCCAGACGCGGGCCGTTGCCGGCGTAGAGGTCATAGTTGATCTTGCCGTCGCCCGTGCGGACATTGCCGGTGAGCCACATGCCGGTCAGGTGCGATGGCATGATGCCGCCCTTTTCCTCGAAGTCTAGGAATTTTGGACGCAGGATGGAAGTCTGGATCTGCGCGCCATGATGGAAACCTGTGTTCCAGTAGCCGAACGGCGTATGGACGCGGCCGGCCCATAGCGTTGCGGCATCGCTGAAGGTGTAGCCCAGCTGGACGCGTTCAAGATCGGTTTCGAGGTGGCCGTTCGCCTTCACTTCGAACAGCAGTTCGACCAGTGCTTTCGCCCGATCGCCGAACTGGGGCGTGAGATATAGGTCGAACGAGCCGACATTGAAGCCTTTCGGGCCGGAGGCCTGAGCATTCCCCTGGCCGCTGGCAGCGAATCCGGCATCGAGGAAGCCATGCAGCGGCGTGCTGTCATCGTGGTGGCGCATGCCCGCCGGAAGAGATGCAGCCGGGAAGGCATCTCCCGGCGTGTCGATGTGCTGGTTCGGGTTGTCGGCGGCGATCCTGCGAGGCTGGTCGGTTTTGCCGGTCTCCAACTGGTGCACCTTGTTGGAAAGCTCCTCTATCAGCTGCAGGCTGCGTTCCAGCTTGCGCTCCAGTTCCCGGATCCGGTCGGAATCGCTGGCTGCTTGCGCAGATGTCGGCAATGCGGCAATCAGGCCGATACCCATTAACGCCGCAATGAAGGAAGGGCGGCGCAGTCCGCAAGATAGGATTTTGTTCATTGAGACTGATCTCCTGTTGTTCACGCAGGCAGAAGATGGGTGACTTGCTTCTGGTTGCCTGCGTTTCCTGCCAAGGGGGTCAGCCGCTTCCCAGCGAGCGACCGCTCCCCGGCGAGAAACGTGCCTGGCCGTCGGCGCCATAAAGCGCGGACTGGTTCACCGCGTTGCTGAGCACGGTCAGCGCCTGCTGGTTGTGGCGTAGTTTGGACTGGATCAGTTGCCCGTTGATCTGGTTGAGTTCCCGTGCACGCTCCGTCAGGGAGACGATATCGTGCCAGACTGGTAGGCTCTTCGCATGATGTTTCGTCAGCCAGTCGTCGATCGCGGCGCGGGTGAGCTGCGGGATGTCGTGCTGCAACAAGGTGTGCCGTGATTCGGCGAGTTTGTTGAGGCTGAGCGCATCGGACGATTTCTGCCCGGAAAGTTCGAGCAATTGATCTGTGCGGTTTTCCACCAGCATGCCCTGCTCGCGTTCCAGCAGGGCGACAAATCGCTGGAGTGCGGCACACTCTGCGGCCAAGATATTCGGCAGGCTGGTGGCGGCGGTCTGGTTCAAGGCTGGTTAGTGTCGGGGAGCAGGTTCGGTAGTCCGGTCCGGGTCAGGCCTTGCTGCCGATCAGGCCGCGCACCGTTTCCAGCAGATTGTCGGCAACGATGTCCGTATTGACCTTGAAGCGCCCTTCGCTGATGGCCTGTTTGATTTCGGCCACTTTGGCTGCGTTGACGACCGGGGCATTTGCCATGTCCCCCGCCAGATTGCGCAATTGCGCTGCCGTCGAACCCAGTGAAACGCTGGTGGCATCACTCTGCGGTGTCGCGGGAAGGGACGCGTTGCCCTTGGCAGGCGTGCGCGCGGCTGCATCCTGCAGGGCAGGGGACATTGGCTTGACGGGTTTGTCGATCTTCACAGTGAACCTCTCAATCTGGCGGCATCCGATTACACTACCGCTGACTATTTATCGGCAAAAGACCGAAGAACTTTAGGGCCGCAGACCGTTTCCCGGTGAGTTGCGATGCCCAGATGTGGTCGGGCCGATTGTAATGGCTGGCCGGAATATTGCAAGCTGCATCATGGGGCGATTTCCACCAGACCGTCGCTACGCGCTATCCCGCTGATGACGCGCCGCTCCCCGATGCGAACCCGGACGGCCTGCCCTTCGCTTGCGTTGTTCAGCGCGACGCCCTCGTTGCGGATGCTGAAACCGTTGCCCTGGACGGCAACCTGCACAGCTTGCCCTTGCGTCACGCTGTAGGGGGGGCGCAGCATGTCTTCGCGCAATACCTGCCCGGCCGTGATGCCATAGCGTAGTACCTTGCCGATCACCCGGGCGGGATCGGTGAACCCGGTCGCGCGTGAGACTTCCATGGTCTGGCTGGCGAAGTCCTGTTCCTGGATGACGTGATCCTTGGGTAACTGGCGCGCGCTGACCAGCAGATCAAGGCTGACCCTGATCTGTACCGGGACAAAAATGCTCCAGCCGTTTGTCATGTTGCAGCGCACGCCGATGGCGGTCTTGCCCATGAGCTGGCTGCCGGCGGGCAGAAACGCTTCAAGCGGGGTGCATGCCGGTAGCGCGATGCGGCGGTCGATCTCGTCGATCCGGTAAGTGACTTGGCCTGGCAGGGAAGCGGTTTGCTGCCGCATGAAAGCATCCACTGTCGCCCTTATCTGCGCGTGATCCTGATTGACAGCCAGTGCCGGTGCGCATTCCAGTAGCAGGCAGGCGAATAAAAGTAATTTCCTCATGGTTATGCATTGTGCTTGCGGCAGGCTGTTAAGTGAAGTGCCGAAGCATCAGAATTGACGGGGAATCTCACCGCTTATCATTGGATGGGGTGGGGATGTAGGTGATTAGTATGCGGCTCATATAAATGGGTGTTTTGGTTAAAAGGGGGGTGGCGTGGTCAACAAACTGGATGATGCGCTGCGGTTCCATCAGACCGCGCTGAACTTGCGTGCGGCCCGTCAGGAATTATTGGCATCCAATATTGTCAATGCCGACACTCCCAATTATAAGGCGAGAGATGTGGATTTCGCCGGCGCGCTGCGGAATGCGTTGGCAGGTACGGGTACCGAGTTGCCGGTGGCGACGACGTCGCCCATGCACTTGCAGGGCAATTCGGGCGAATCGGTCATGGGGTCGCCGGTGATGTACCGCAAACCGGTACAGCCGAGCGCGGACGGTAATACGGTGGATATGGACGTGGAACGGGCGCAGTTCGCCGACAACGCGTTGCGTTATGAGGCCAGCGTCAGATTCATGAACGAACAGGTGAAGCAGCTGTTGACCGCGATACAAGGGTGATCATCATGTCGTTATTCAATATCTTTGATGTTGCAGGCTCGGGGATGGCGGCGCAGTCGCAGCGCCTGAACGTGGTGGCCAGTAACCTGGCGAACGCCGACAGTACCACCGGCGCCAATGGCCAGCCGTATCATGCCAAGCAGGTGGTGTTCAGCGTCATGCCTGTCGATGGCGGTGCGGCGCAGGGCGTAAAAGTGACGTCGGTGGTCGAGGATAATTCCCCGATGAAGATGGTCTATGACCCCAAGCATCCGATGGCCGATGCGCAGGGTTACGTGACCATGCCCAATGTGAACGTGGTGGACGAGATGGTGAACATGATTTCCGCCTCGCGCGCCTACCAGAACAATGTGGAGGTGTTGAATACCTCCAAGTCGTTGTTGCTCAAGACGCTGACCATCGGGCAATAGTTCGTGCTGCATCAGAAACTGAAAGGAAATAGTCATGGTTAATGCTACACAGGACACCAATTCGGCTGCCGCGCTGTTCGCTTCGTTGAACGCAAAGTCCGGTTCGGCGTCGAATGCTTCGTCGGTGGCTGACACGCAGGATCGTTTTTTGAAGCTGCTGGTGACGCAGATGAAGAACCAGGATCCGCTCAACCCGATGGATAACGCGCAGGTCACCTCGCAGATGGCCCAGCTTTCCACCGTGACCGGGATAGATAAGCTGAATGTCACGCTGCAGGCGCTGAGCGACAGTCTGATGGGCAATCAGACGCTGCAGGCTGCGAGCATGATCGGGCATGGGGTGCTGGTCGGGGGCGAGGGGGTCGAACTGTCCGGCGGCGCGGGGTATGGCGCTTTTGAGCTGGAACAGTCGGCAGAGAGCGTCAAGGTTTCGATCTATGACCAGTCCGGTGCCTTGGTGCGCAATGTCGACATGGGGGCGCAGCCCGCCGGTATTGTTAAATGGGCGTGGGATGGTATGGATGGTGCGGGGAGCAGTACGCCGGACGGGGTCTACAGCTTCGCCGTGAACGCCACGCAGGGTGGCAAGAGCGTCGATGCGACGACATTGCAGTTCGGCATGGTGAGCAGCGTCACGCAGGGCAAGGAAGGTGTGACATTGAGCATCGGGCAGATGGACGGCATCGCGCTGTCGCAGGTCAGGCAGGTTCTGTGAAGTGGCAGTTAACTGAATGAATGCGCAGGATTGATACGAGGAGAATGACATGAGCTTCCAGCAAGGTTTGAGTGGCCTGAATTCGTCGGCCAAACAATTGGACGTGATCGGCAATAATGTGGCGAACTCCGCCACGGTGGGATTCAAGCAGTCGCAGGCGCAGTTTGCGGATATGTATGCCGCTTCCCTGTCCGGCAGCGGCGGCACTCAGGTGGGCACGGGCGGCAAGCTGGCGGCCGTCGTGCAGCAATTCACCCAAGGCAATATCACCAACACCAACAACCCGATGGACACCGCGATCAGCGGGCAGGGGTTCTTCCGCATGATCGATCAGGGTGGCAGCATCCTGTATAGCCGCAACGGACAATTCCAGGTGGACAAGGACGGCTATATCGTCAATAACCAGGGGCACAAGGTGTCAGGTTACCTGCCGGACTCGACCGGCACCATCATCCCCGGGCAGCCGCTGGCGATTCAGCTCAATGCCGCCGACCTGGCGCCGCAGATGACGGCCAATATCGTGGTTGGCGCCAATCTGGATTCTCGTGCGGCAACACCGACAAGCTCGACCTTTGATACGCTGGATACGACTTCTTACAACAGCTCGACTTCGCTGACGGTGTATGACAGCCTGGGGGCCAGCCATGTCGGCTCGTTGTATTTTCAGAGGCAACCTATAGCGGCTACCACCTCTGCGGCGATCATCGCTGCCGGCGCAACTACCGCAACCCTGACTTCGACAACCGGCATGGCGGTGGGGCATACCATCACTCTACCGGGAGCTGGTGCGGCGGGCTCTTCGACGACCGCAGGCGCGACTGTAGCGCCTACAAATACGGCGACACTTGCTTCTGTCACTGGACTGGCGGTTGGGGATAACATCACCATCGCCGGTGATACAGCGGGGGCTCATACGATACTTACTATCGATACGGGTACTGGTGTGGTGACCTTTACGCCGAATACGGCGGCGGATACTGGCGCCGCTGCTGCAGTTACCTCGACCAAGGCGCTCACCGTCACACTCACCGGTATCGTCGGGAACGATGTAACCTTCACTCCGGCGACCACGACCGCAACGCTTGCCGGTGCAACCATCTCCTCCAATGCCGGATCGTCCA
The DNA here is from genome assembly GCA_001801105.1 of Gallionellales bacterium GWA2_60_18. Next base: position 30,378 of record MGWS01000031.1, on the reverse strand, counting down.
ACTGGAACGTCTATTTCGCGATGGATGGCGTGCTGGTGCCTGCCGTCGGCACCGCGTTGACCCAGTTGACATTCGACACCTTGGGTAAATTGACCTCTACTACGCCCGCAAGTACTCCGGTGGGAACCATGTCCTCGGCAGCGTTCACTCCGACCGGGGCATCTTCGCAGACGCTGTCATTCGACTTTGCGGATACCTCCCAGTACGGCGGCAACTTTGGTGTGAACAGCCTGACCCAGGACGGCTTCTCCTCCGGACGTCTGAGCGGTTTCAACACCAGTGCAAACGGGACGATATTGGGGCGTTATTCCAACGGGCAGTCGCGCGCACTGGGGCAGGTGCTGCTGGCGAACTTCACCAATCCGCAGGGCTTGCAACCGATGGGTGACAACGAATGGGTGGAAAGCGCCACCTCCGGCGGGCCGCTGGTCGGCACACCGGGTTCGAGTGCCTTGGGAATATTGCAATCCTCGGCAGTGGAAGACTCCAATGTGGACCTGACCGCCGAACTGGTGAACATGATCACCGCGCAGCGCGTCTATCAGGCCAACGCCCAGACCATCAAGGCGCAGGATCAGGTGCTGCAAACCCTGGTGAATTTGAGGTAATGGGGAGTAGGGAGTAGGGAGTAGGGAGTAGGGAGTGGTTCTTCCACTCGCCACCGGGCGCAGCGATCCACTATCCACTTCCCGGATCAGGAGAACTAAATGGACCGTTTGATCTATACCGCCATGACCGGCGCGTCGAATGTGCAGCAGCAACTGGCGGCGGTGACGGAGAATCTGGCCAATGCCAGCACGCCGGGTTTTCGCGCCGTGCTGCATACGTTCCGCGCGGTTCCGCTGACGGGCGAGGGGTTGCCGACACGCACTTTTGTGGTGGATTCTACGGCAGGAGCGGATTTTGCCCCGGGACCTGTCCAGCAGACCGGGCGGGATCTTGACGTTGCGCTACAAGGGGATGGCTGGATCGCCGTGCAGGCGGCGGATGGCAAGGAAGCCTACACGCGCAACGGCAGTTTTCAGGTTGCCGCGAACGGTGTGTTGCAAACCCGTACCGGTCTGAATGTGGCGGGTGACGGCGGGCCGATTTCCATTCCGGCCGATACAGAGGTGACTTTTGCAAAGGATGGCACGATATCCACGGTACCGAGTGGCGGAAAGGCTACCTCGGTGGTGGTGGTAGGCAGGATCAAGCTGGTCAACCCGGCGCAAGAGCAGATGGAGCGTGGCGGCGATGGCTTGTTCCGGCTGAAGGATGGCACGGATGCCGTGGCTGATGAGGGTGTGCGGGTCGTGCCCGGCAGTCTGGAAGGGAGCAACGTAAACGTGGTCGAGGCGATGGTCAATATGATCTCGCTGGCACGAAAATTCGATATGCAGATGAAGATGCTGCAAAACGCATCCAGCAATGCGCAAAAGGCCGCGCAAGTAATGAGCATCTCGGCCTGATGAAGCCAACTGTGCATAAACTCATATAAGGATCAGGACATGATACGTTCCCTGTGGATTGCCAAGACCGGGCTGGATGCCCAACAAACCCAGATGGATGTTATTTCCAACAATCTGGCCAATGTCAGCACTAATGGCTTCAAGCGTTCACGGGCTGTATTTGAGGATCTTATGTATCAGACCTTGCGCCAGCCCGGCGCGCAGTCTTCGCAGCAAACCCAGATACCATCCGGCTTGCAGATCGGTACCGGGGTACGCCCGGTGGCTGCCGAACGTATCCACAGTCAGGGTAATCTGCAGCTGACCGGGAATCCATTGGATGTCGCGATTCAGGGCGCGGGGTTCTTCCAAGTGCTGATGCCGGACGGCGCAACAGCCTATACCCGCGACGGCTCCTTCCAGATGGATAGCCAGGGGCAACTGGTGACCGCCAACGGATTCCCGATCCAACCGGCAATCACCATTCCGGCGAATACCACCAGCATAACGATCGGGCGCGACGGCGTGATGACAGTGACCCAGTCCGGCGTGGTGACGCCGGTGCAGGTGGGCAGTCTGCAGCTGGCAACCTTCATCAATCCGGCCGGCTTGCAAAGCCTGGGCGAGAACCTGTACCAGGAAACCGCGTCAAGTGGTACCCCGAGCACCAATGTGCCAGGTACCAATGGCACGGGTTTGTTGAGCCAGAATTATGTGGAGACCTCTAACGTGAACGTGGTGGAGGAGCTGGTGAACATGATTCAGACACAGCGCGCTTACGAGATCAACTCCAAAGCCGTCCAGACATCGGATCAGATGCTGCAGCGTCTGACCCAGCTCTGATTGCGGGTATTTTCAGGGCGCTTTGCCATGAGTGATATGTTATTTCGGCTGGCATTGTTGGTGCCGCTGCTGGTGCTGGCCGGTTGCAGTGCCAGTCATCCGCCGACCAGTGTACATCAGCCCATGACGGCGAGACCGGTAGAGAGTAATGCCGTTCCGCCGGCCGACGGTGCGATATTCCATGCCGGGGTCAATGAGCGCCCGTTGTTCGAGGATAAACGCGCGCGCAACGTCGGAGATATCCTGACTATCAATCTCGCCGAGAAGACTTCGGCCAGCCGCAAGTCTGATAACAGTTCCAGTTATTCGAACAGTATCGATGCCAATATTCCGACTGTCACCACGAATATACCGGAAGTAATTGGCGGACCGATCGGATCGATACTCAGCCAGCTATTTGCGATAACCGGTTCAGTCACTGGCGAGAGTAGTAATGAATCGTCAGGTGATGGCGCGGGGAATGCAAGTCAGGAATTGACCGGAACCATCGCCGTAACGGTGATCGAAGTGTTGCCGAACGGCAATCTGCTGGTCAGCGGCGAGAAACAGGTGGCTCTGAACAATAGCGACGAGTTCATCCGCTTCTCCGGGGTGGTCAACCCAACCACTATATCGAATCTTAATGCGGTGCCGTCCACGCAGGTGGCGGATGCCCGCATCGAATACAGGACCGCCGGCGGGATGAACGAGGCGATAAACGATGCTCGCTCATTGGGGATGCTGGGCCGGTTCTTCCTTTCGGTGTTGCCATTCTGATGATGAACAGGATGATCAGACAATTCATGGCGGTGTTGCTGGCGGGGCTGCTGTTGCCGATATCGGCATCGGCCGACCGGATCAAGGACGTCGCCAGCATCCAGGGCGTGCGCGACAACCAACTGATCGGCTACGGGCTGGTAGTCGGACTCGATGGCAGCGGCGACCAGACTACGCAGACGCCCTTTACCGTGCAGAGCATCATCAGCATGCTGTCGCAGATGGGTGTCAATCTTCCGCAAGGCACCAGCTTGCAGCTCAAAAATGTCGCTGCGGTGATGGTGACCGCAGTGCTGCCGCCGTTCTCCAAGCCCGGGCAGACTATAGATGTCACGGTATCTTCCATCGGCAATGCCAAGAGCCTGCGCGGAGGCATGTTGCTGATGACACCGTTGAAGGGGGCGAATGGTCAGGTGTATGGGATGGCGCAGGGTAATGTGCTGGTCGCGGGCGTCGGAGCCTCGGCTGGCGGTGCATCGGTGCAGGTCAACCATTTGAGCGTGGGGCGCGTACCCGGCGGAGCCACGGTGGAACGTGCCGTTCCGACCATGCTGGGGCAAGGCGATTTCATTCATCTGGAACTCAATGCGACCGATTTCACCACAGCGGCTCGTATTGTCGAGGCTGTCAACGGGCAGGTCATGCCAGGCATCGCGCAGGCACTGGACGGTCGGGTGATCCGAGTGAGCGCACCGGCGGGCAGCGAACGGGTGGCGTTCATCTCCAAGATCGAGAACCTGGAAGTCAACCCGGCGCAGGGTATCGCCAAAGTCATCATCAATGCGCGCACCGGCTCGATCGTGATGAACCAAGCGGTCACTCTCGATACCTGCGCCGTGGCGCATGGCAACTTGAGCGTGGTGATCAGTACCGACAGCACGGTGAGCCAGCCCAATCCGCTGTCCGGCGGACAGACCGTGCAGACCGACAAGACCACCATAGAGATCAGCGCCGACAAGGGCGGTCTGGTGCAGCTTCAGAGAGGGGTATCACTGAACGAGGTCATCAAGGCGCTTAATTCGATCGGCGCAACCCCGCAGGACCTGCTGGCGATCCTGCAGGCGATGAAGTCCTCCGGTGCGTTGCGCGCGGAACTGGAGATCATCTGATGGATAGCCGGATGGATGTTTCCGCAAGGCTCGCCCTCGATACCCAGAGCCTGGAGCAGCTGCGCTCGCAAGCCAGAAAATCGCCGGATCAGGCGCTCAAGGCAGCGGCGCAGCAATTCGAGGCGGTGTTCCTCAACATGATGCTGAAGAGCATGCGCGAAGCCACGCCGCAGGATGGAATGTTCGATAGCGACCAGACCAGGATGTTCACCGGAATGCTGGATCAGCAGTTGGCACAAAGCATGTCCAGTCGCGGCGTCGGGCTTGCCGACATCATGGTCAAGCAGTTGAGCCGCAACCTGGGGATGCAAGCGGAAGGCGGGAAACTGTTTTCCCCATTCCCGATGCTCGGTCCTCAATCCTCGGCAAATGCACTGCCTTCCGCCTATGGCGCGAATGCCCAGCAGGATTTCGTGAGCCGCATGCTGCCCCATGCCATACAGGCCAGCCGGAACAGCGGAGTGCCGCCGCAACTGATGCTGGGGCAGGCCGCACTGGAGAGCGGTTGGGGCAGGCGTGAGATCCGCATGGCGGACGGCAGCAACAGCCACAACCTGTTCGGCATCAAGGCGGGAACGGGCTGGAGCGGTGCGATGGCGGAAGTGATGACCACCGAATACAGCAATGGCGTGGCCCACAAACAGGTCGAGCGGTTCCGCGCCTATCCTTCCTATGCCGAGGCGTTTCGGGATTATGCCGGTCTGATCAGCCAGAACCCGCGCTACGCCGAGGTATTGCGCCAGGGCGACGACCTGACCGGAATGGCGCAGGCGGTGCAGAAGGCCGGTTATGCTACCGACCCGGACTATGCGGACAAGCTGGTGCGCATCATGGCTATGGTGAACACGGCGGTCTGACCGGGCTACGCAAGGCAGCCAGCCGGTCGCTGGTCATAAATATCCTGGAACAAATCCCCTGCACCAAGCGTCTCAAGTTAAAACATGCGGTTGACTTCCCACCGCGTTGTAGCAAAATGCTTTTTCCGGGTTGCACATTCGTTCTAAAGAATGCGCTCAATGTGCCGATAAACTAATACGAGAACGTCGGCGCAGGAATCAGGAATAAGGAAAAGCCATGGCAGACCTGTTTACTTCAGCATTAAGTGGCATGAACGCAGCCCAGATCGGGCTGGCCACGACCGAGCACAACATCGCCAATGCCAGCACTCCTGGCTATACGCGCCAGGAGATGCAGATAGCTTCACGCCCCGGGCAGCAGACCGGGTTCGGTTTCGTCGGCGAGGGCGTCAGCGTCTCCGGTATAAAGCGTATCTATGACGAGTTTCTGACCACGCAAGTGTTGCAGGAACAGACGCAAGCCAGCTATTTGAGTACTTATCACGGGGTGATGAAGCAGATAGACAATCTGGTTGCGGATCCGGTTGCCGGGGCTTCGGCCGCGATGCAATCGTTCTTCGATGCGATGAACGGGGTGGCGAGTAATCCGGAATCGGTTCCGGCACGCCAGACCCTACTGGGTGCTGCGCAGTTTGCTGCCAATCGCTTCCAGTCTATCGACCAGCGATTGAGCGATATCGCCAACGGCCTGAATAGCCAGATCAGCGGCAGCGTCAATACGATCAATACCCTTGCGCGCCAGATCGCGGCGCTCAACGGTAATATCAAGCGTGCTACCGCAGCTACAGATGGTCAGCAGTTACCCAATGACCTGATGGATCAGCGCGACCAGTTGATCTCGCAGCTTAACAAGGAGATCAAGGTCAGCGTACAGAACCAGTCCGATGGCACAGTTGCAGTGTCAATCGGTCACGGACAGACACTGGTGATTGACGAGCAGGTCTCGGCATTGCGGGTGATTTCATCCAGCACCGATCCAAGCAAGCTGGAAGTTGCCTACCAGAATGGCAACAAGACGATCGCGTTGCAGCAAAGCAGCTTGCAGGGCGGCAATCTGGGTGCTTATCTCGCTTTCCGCGATCAGAGCCTGGAACCGGCACGCAACGCGCTTGGCCGTGTGGCGCTGGGAATGGCAATGAGTGTCAATCAACAGAACCAGTTAGGTCTGGATTTGAAAGGCGTATCGGGCGGTGCCATCTTCAATGTGGCGGTTCCCCGCATCTCGGTCAATTCGAGCAATACCGGTTCGGCAGGTATCTCCGCGACCATAGGCGATGTCAATGCGCTGACCACCAGTGATTACGAACTGCGCTATGACGGTTCGCGCTACACCATGATCCGTCTGTCGGACAATGCCATCACCGATCTTGGGTCGCCCACCTCATTTCCGGCCAGCTTCAGCGTCGATGGCGTCAATGTCAGCCTGACCGCCGGCGCGCTGGCGGGCGACCGCTTCATGATACGCCCCACCGCGAATGGCGCGCGTGACATGAAAGTCTCCATGAGCGACCCATCCAAGGTGGCAACGGCGATGCCGATGCGCACCATGGCTGCGCTGACCAATACCGGTACCGGTGCTATCAGTAGCGGGGCATTGAACCTGAATCCGGTCAGCATCACTTTCGACAATCCACCGACGACCTTTACGGTCTCGGATACCAGCACCACACCGCCGACTGTGCTCGAAGCGGGCGTGACCTATACATCCGGAAACGACATCAGCTACAACGGCTGGACCGCGCAGATCGCCGGAGCGGCTCCGGTCGCAGGTGACAGCTTTACGCTTGCTAAGGACAGCAGCGCAGCGGCCATGCGCCTGACGGCATCCGCATCCAACACCGGGAACACCAGCATCAGCGGCGGCGCGCTGGACCTGCAACAGCCATTTAGCATCACCTTCACCAGTCCGACCACTTATACAGTGTCCGGGGCGGTGCCGGCGGTCGTTGGCGCACAGACCTATACGCCGGGGCAGGACATCAGCTACAACGGCTGGACCGTGCAGATCAGCGGGCAGCCGTTCGCCGGCGATGTGTTCAATGTCGAGATCAACACCAATGCTGCCGGCGACAACCGTAACGCCATGTCATTGTCGGCACTCCAGCTCCAAAACCTGATGGTTGGGGGTACAGCGACCTTGCAGGGCGCATACGGCCAACTGGTCGGCGACGTCGGTGCCAAGACACATGAACTGGATGTCACCAGCCATGCGCAGGAGAATATGCTGGCTCAAACGATAGCGGCGCAGCAATCCATCTCCGGTGTGAATCTGGATGAGGAAGCGGCGAATCTGATGCGTTTCCAGAAAGCATATCAGGCAGCCGCCAAGGCGATGCAGATCGCCCAGACCATGTTCGACTCATTGATGGCAATCGGAAGGTAGGTGAGTGATGCGTATCAGTTCCAAGACCCTGTTCGATAGCAATGTGGCGTCGCTGAGCCAGCAGCAGGCGCGCATGATCCAGACCCAGCAGCAGATTTCCAGCGGGCGCAGGGTGATGACGGCATCGGATGATCCGGTAGCGGCGGCGCGTGCGCTGGAGATCAACCAGTCGGATGCCGTGAATACCCAGCAGGCATCAAACCGCGTTTCGGTGCGCAACACCCTGTCAATCACTGAAAGCTCGCTGACGAGTGTCACCGAACTGTTGCAGGATGTCAGAACGGCAATCGTCCAGGCAGGCAACGGTACGCTCAACGACAATGATCGTCGCACCATCGCGAACGGATTGAGCGGCAGGTTGCAGGAGCTCATCGGTTTAGCCAATAGCACCGACGGTGTGGGGAACTATCTGTTCGCCGGGTTCCAGTCTAGAGCGCAGCCCTTCGTCAATGTGTCCGGAGTGACGACTTACAACGGTGACGACGGTCAGCGCAACGTGCAGGTCAGTGCCACCCGCCAGATCGCTTCAAGCAATTCCGGAGCGGACGTGTTCATGCGCGTCAAGAACGGCAACGGCTCTTTCGTTACACAAGCGTCCTCCGGCAACAACGGCAGCGGTGTGATCGGGCAGGGTTCGGTGACCGATCCTACGGCGCTGACGGGGCACAACTACACCGTCACATTCGCGGATGTGACAGCACTGGCTGCGGGTACCAATACCGGGAACGGAGTGATCAGCACGCCTGCGGTGACCAGCCAGTCAGCGGTTACAGGCAAGGATTACAGCGTCACTTTGAATATGCCGGCAGGGACTTACGATGTCAACGAACTGACCGTCGGCTATAACACGCAGACGATCAGCACACTGGATTTCACGGCTCCGGGCACCTTCGTGGTCGATGCCGCCGGGGACAACGATACGGTGACCTTGACCGGCGCATACGCCGACGAGGCTGCGCTGGTGGCCAAGATACAGGCAGACCTTGATGTCGATGCTGCCGGCGCCTTTGCCGTGACCAGCACAGGTTCAGTTGCAGACGGTGACTTCGAGGTGTCTATCGCCAGGACTGCCGCTGGTGCGGGAAGTACGGCGGTAACGATTTCGGCTACTGATGCGGGTGCAATCGCAGGAGGGGTCGCGAATTCTGCGGGGGTCGCGGGCGGTGCAGCCGTATTGACCGGGCAACCATATGTCAGCGGTGAGACGATCAGTTTCGCAGGTTTGCAGTTCAATATCCAGGACGGCTCGACCGCGTTTGCCGATGGCGACAGCTTTACTGTCACGTCGCCCGGTTATACCGTGACGGACACCACCGCATCGACCACACGGCTGCCTGTGCCGCCTGCTACAGGCCGCATGCCCTGGGCCAGCGGCCAGACGATCAGCTTCGATGGCATGCAGTTCGATATTCAGGGAACCCCGGCGAATGGGGACAGCTTTACCGTGGTGCCGAGTACCAACGAGAGTGTCTTCAAGACCATCTCTGACATGATCGCGGTACTGAACACACCGGTGTCGAGCAGTAGCGCGGCCAGCCTGACCAACAGCCTGAGCCACGGTCTCAACCAGATGGACAATGCTCTGGACAATGTGCTGTCCACCAGATCCACACTGGGGCTGCGCCTGAACGAGATCGACGCGTTGCAAAGTGCCGGCGAGGATTTGAGCTTGCAGTACAAGCAAACCCTGTCCGACCTGCTGGATGTCGATTACAACCAGGCCTTGAGCGACCTGATGCAGCAGCAGACCAACCTGCAGGCGGCACAGAAGACCTTCTCCGTCGTCGCCGGGCTTTCCCTGTTCGACTTCATCTGATTTCGATCTGGAAACAGGAACAGAAGGGCGCGATGGCTTCGCGCCATTTTCATTTGACCTTCATCATCGTGCTTAGTCCCTCCTGCACCAGCCGGTCGAGCAGCGGGATGATGTAGGGAATGGACAGCAGCAGCACGACGAATCCGACCGTTAGCGTGACCGGGAAGCCGACCGCGAACAGGTTGAGCTGCGGCGCCGCGCGGGTGAGTATCCCCAGTGCGATGTTGGTGATCAGCAGCGCGGCCAATATTGGCAGCGAAATCTGCAGAGCATAGGCAAAGATGCTCCCTCCCCAGCTGGCGACCCCATAAAAGCCCTTGGCGGTCATCGCGGTGCCGACCGGCAATGTGTGGAAGCTTTCGGCCAGCCCGGCCAGCATGTAGAGATGTCCATCCATGGCCAGAAACGCCAATGCGGCGATCATGCCGATCCACTGGGCGATGATGGGCGACTGGGTGGCGTTGATCGGGTCGAAAAAACTGGCGAATCCCAGACCCATCTGCAAACCGGCCATTTCACCGGCCATTTCGACCGCGGTGAAGATCAGGCGCATGGTGAATCCCATCGCCACGCCGATGAGCATCTGCTGAACCACGATCAGCAGTCCTTGCGGAGAACCGATGGCGACTGGCGGCATCGGACCTATGGTCGGTGCGATGATGATGGCGAGCATGACGGACAGCCCGATCTTGACGCGCGCAGGCACCTGCTTGTTACCGAGTACCGGCGAACTGGCGACCATCGCCAGGATGCGTGTCAGCGGGAAGAGCAGGGCGGCGAGCCAGGCGTCGAGTTGCGCGCTGGTGAAGCTGATCATGGCGGCTACCCGATCATCCAGGGGATGTTGCCGAACAGCCTTTGAATGTAGTCCACCATGGTATTCACCATCCATGGGCCGGTCAGGATCAGCATCAAGAAGATACCCAGCAGCTTCGGGATGAACGACAGGGTCATTTCGTTGATCTGGGTCGCAGCCTGGAAAATACTGACCACCAGGCCGATGACCAGCGCGCTGAGCAACAGCGGGGCGGAGATCATCAGGGTAATTTCGACCGCCTGTTGACCAATGGTGATGACAGTTTCCGGGGTCATGTTTGAATCAGTAGTTAGTCATTAGTCATTAGTCGTTAGTTGGTGTAGTCGCTTCGCGGGTTTTGGGTTTAACTAAAAACTAACGACTAGCAACTAACGACTGCATTTAAGTATAGAAGCTTTGCGCCAGCGAACCGATCAGCAGGTTCCAGCCGTCAGCCAGCACGAACAGCATGATCTTGAAGGGGAGCGAGATGATGGCCGGCGACACCATCATCATACCCATGGACATCAGCACGCTGGCGACCACCATATCGATGATGAGGAACGGAATGAAGATCACGAAGCCGATCTGGAAGGCGGTCTTCAGTTCGCTGGTGACATAGGCGGGCACCAGGATGCGTAACGGAACCTGGTCGGCACTCTGTAGCGGTTCGCTGCCCGATATCCGGACAAACAGCGCGAGGTCGGCTTCACGGGTCTGGCGCAGCATGAAGGCCTTCAGCGGCACACTGCCTTTTTCGACGGCCTGCTGGAAATCGAGCTTGTTCTCGCTGAACGGTACATAGGCATCGGTATATATCTTGTCGAACACCGGCGACATCACGAAGAAAGTCAGGAACAGCGCCAGGCCGATCAACACCTGATTGGGCGGCGAAGAAGGAGTGCCGATCGCGGAGCGCAGCAGGCTGAGCACGATGATGATGCGGGTGAAGCCGGTCATCATCAACAGGATCGCGGGCAGGAAACTCAGCGAAGTGAGCAGCAGCAGTGTCTGTATGCTCAGGCTATAGGTCTGGCCGCCGCCCGGAGCTGGGGTGCTGGTCAGTGCAGGCAGTCCGACCTCGGCCCATGCGCCGGGCGCCATACCGAGCAGTGCGACGAACAACGGCAGCGCGAACAGGCTACGGCGCATCGCTTCTCCGGTTATCCGAGGCGTTCGTTTGTTGCGAGGCCTTGTTGCGTGACAAGGCGCCCAGAGCGGAAGACAGCGCCGCCGAAAAATTTCCGGGATTACCATAAGCAGGCGTGTCCTGCGGGTTGGTTTCCAGCTTGTCCAGCGTGTGCAACGTGCGGATCTGGCTTGGCCCGACACCGACCACCAGCCAGGTGTCCTTTATCTCGACCAGCACGATACGTTCGCGCTGTCCCACCGATACACCGCCCAGTACCTTGAGCAGGTTGCCGGAACCCTGCTGGGCTGCATTCATGCGCTTGAGCAGCCAGCCGACCAGCACGATGGCGGCCAGTACCAGCAACAAACTGATAACGACTTGCGTGACATTGCCCGAGCTGACCCCGGGAGCCGCCGCAGCATAGACAGGCCGCGCTTCTTCGGCGGCATGGGCGGAGGGCAGGAGCAAGAGGGCAGAGAGAGACAGGTAGCGGTGCGCGTCGCGTGGCAGCGGTTTGCTTAGGGTCACCATGTCATTTGTTCAGGCGGCGCATGCGCTCGGACGGAGTGATGATGTCCGTCAGGCGGATGCCGAGCTTGTCGTTCACCACTACGACCTCGCCCTGCGCGATCAGGAAACCGTTGATCAGGACGTCCAGCGGCTCGCCCGCCATGCCGGCCAACTCGACCACCGAGCCCTGTGCTAGTTGCAGCAGGTTCTTGATGGGCATCTTGGTCCGCCCGAGTTCGACGGTCAGCTGCACCGGGATGTCCAGGATCATGTCGAGATCGTTGTGGGCGGTTCCCGCACCGCCGCCGCCGAATTGCTCGAATACATGCGGTTTGGCGGGTGGCGCCGGCGGAGCATCCACGGTGGCAGACTGCTCGGCCATGGCCGCACCCCAGTCGTCGGCAGCCGTGGCGGGTGCCGTGGTGGCTTGCTCGGCCATGGCCGCGCCCCAGTCGTCGGCAGTGATCGCTTCCTCGTTAGTGATATCGTCAGCCATGGCCTTGTCCTTCATTGATCGAGATAACCTTTTCGACTTTCAGCGCGTACTGATTGTTGAAAGCGCCATATTTGCATTCCAGCACCGGCACGCCATCCACCGATGCGACGACATTTTCGCCTACTTCCAGCGGAACGACATCGCCACTTTTCATCTTCAGCACTTGCTCGAAAGTCACCTTGGCCTGTCCAAGCGTGGCGACCAGTTCTACGCTTGCGGATTGCACTTGGCGCGACATCAGTTGCAGCCAGCGATGATCCATCGCCTGGTGCTCGCCCTGCATGGCGCTGTAGAGCAGATCCTTGACCGGCTCGAGCATGGAGTACGGCATGCAGGTATGGAAAGAACCGCCGTTGCCGCCCAGTTCGATGTCGAACGTGGTGACGATGACCACTTCGTTCGGGGTGGCGATATTGGCGAATTGCGGGTTCATTTCCGAGCGCACGAACTCGAATGTCAGCGGATGGACCGATTCCCAGGATTTGCCATAAGTCTCGAACACCACCTCCAGCATCTTCTGGATGATGCGCTGCTCGGTCTGCGTGAATTCGCGGCCCTCCACGCGGGTGTGGAAGCGGCCGTCACCGCCGAACATGTTGTCCACCACCAAGAACACCAGGTTGGGATCGAAGATGAACAGCCCGTTGCCGCGCAACGGCTTGGCCTGGATTAGGTTGAGGTTGGTCGGGACATGCAGGTTGCGGATGAATTCGCCGAACTTCAGCACGCGCACCGGGCCGACCGATATCTCCGGGGTGCGGCGGATGAAGTTGAACAGGCCGATGCGGAACAAGCGCGCAAAACGCTCGTTGATGATCTCCATCGTGGGCATGCGCCCACGCACGATGCGTTCCTGCGAAGCCAGATTGTACGGACGTACGCCAGCAGCGGGTTCCTGTTCAACAGGCTCGTCGGTCTCGCCGGTGACTCCCTTGAGCAGGGAGTCAACCTCGTCTTGTGAAAGAAACTCGCTCATGTTCCGCTATGAAGCGCCTCGCTACTGGATGATGAATGAAGTGAAAAGTACTTCGTTTATCTCGGTCTTGCGCGCCGGCTGGGCAGTTTGTCCGGAATCCATCTGAGGGGGAGCTTTGCGCATCCCCAGCACATATTCGACATCCCCCCTGATCTGTTCGGCCAGTATCTGTTTACCCTCGTACGAGAAAAGCTCGGAAGGACGCTTGCTTTGCAGCCGCATGTTCACGCGGTGCTGTATTTCCGGGCTGTTGGCCTTGATCTTGTCCACCAGTTCCGGTTCAGACAGCTTGAGCGAAATGGTGGCCTGCAGATAACGGTCACCTTCCTCATGCGCCAGGTTGGCTGTGAACGAACCCAGGTCAACAAAAGTCGGCGGCTTGCTGGTGTCGTGCGCTTTTGCCGGCTTGGCTTCCGCTTCTGCAGAGGGGCCCTCACCATTGTGACCCGGCGCAGGCGCCGGTTTCAGCAACAGCATGAGCGCGACACCACTACCGGCTATCAGCAACAACAGGACGACGATAACGATGAGCTTTTTCTTGCTTTTCTTGGGCGGCGCCGCTTCGATATCTTCATCCTCGACGGGTTTTGCGCCTGGTTTTCCTGCCGGTTTTGTTGCTTTTACCATCTTGTTTTCCTTTATTGCCTGTTGAATCTGGTGTTGATGATAACCTGATTGACGCGGCAATTCCCTGTCAGCTCATTCCATTGCATACTGGAAACGGGTTTGTCTGCTCCCCTGTTCAGGCGAAAGTGTCCACCATTCCGATGTGGCGGCTCACGGGTGCTTCTTGCGTGACCCCCCCGATTTCCGGCATCGCGCGTTCTGTCGTCATGCCCGGTTCGCGGTTTGCAAAGCGCTCCGAGCCGCGGTCATGCAACGATTGATCGCTGACCGTGGCATTGCCCAGCATGATGCCGTTATCGGCCAGCATTTCCCGGAGTTTAGGCAGGGCATTTTCCACAGCATCACGCACTGCGCTATGCGGCGAGGTGAATAGCGCGGTTGCCTGATTGTCCGATACCTTCAGTACCACGTTTAAAGGACCGAGATCGGGCGGGTTCAGATGCAGTTCAGCTACCTGGTTTTGCTGGGTGCCCATCCAGGTGATCTTCTGGGTAAAGTCGTTTGCCCAGCGGTCAGAGCCGAGCGGAGTGGACACGGTCATGGCTTGTGGCGCTTCAGCGGAAACGCCGGTGGGCAACATGCCGGCCAGTGTGGCCGGTGCCATGGCCGTCACTGCGGAGGCGCCCGGCTGGGTGGCGCCGGGAGCTGTTTGCAGTTGGCTGGCAGCCAGATCCATGTGCCTGCCGGAGGTTTCGGCCGACGTGGGAATACGGGCAGAGAAAGACAGGGGCGGCACAGCGGAATCCATTTCCTGTGCGTCGAGCGCAATACCGCTTTCCCCGGCCAGCTTCGAAACATCAGTCATTGTCGGGGTGTCACCGCTCGTCCGGAAATGGTTCAATCCGGGCCAGGCATCGGTACCCGGTCGGTTTCCCGGCGCGTTGCGATGTGCGATCGCAGTCGCTGCGGCATGTTCGGTTCCCTGTTCTCCGCCGGTTACTTTCTGCGCCGGTATTTGCAGTAACAGGGCGGCCAAGGCCTCCGCCGGGGCATTCGCGATATCGGTGATGTTCGCTGTTTCGCTTCCTTCTTTCAGCGTCGGGTCTGTTGCCGCTATCGTCGCTGCATCCAGCGTTGCGGCATCGGCAAGACCTGCTGTTGCCCGGGCGTTATCCGGCGCTAACAAATTCGCCGCATCCATTTGCAGCGACAGCAGTTTTGCGAATGGCCCGCCAGCCTGTGCGTCGCCTGCTTGCGCATCCGCCGTATTGTTTGACGGCAGGATGTTCGCCGCGCCGTTTGCGGGCGGGGCATTGTTTGCAGTAATCGGCAGATTGGCCATGATCGTTCTCCTTTGCGCGAGGGCAGGGGGTACCTAATCCTCGTTATCCTTCATCTTGCGGGCACCCAGTCTTCCGGCGTGCTCGTCCAGTGTCTTCTGTTCAGATTTTGCTGCGATTTTCTTCTGGGCCTCTAGGTGACGCTGTTGCAATTTATCGAAGGATTGCAGCTTGCGCCGCGTCGCGTCGAATTCATCGCGCCCGTTTTTTGCCGATGTCTTGCTGTGCTCGACCGCCATGATCTGCTGGCTGATCGCCTCATCGATCTTGCCGATGAATTGTTCGAAGTTGCGCAGTTCTGCCGGGGTCATGCCGTTGCGTATGGACTCCTGCAGTTTGGCCTGATAGTCCTTGCGGTATTCGCGCAGCATGTCGAGCTTTTCCTGCGCACTCTGTTGCTTCCGGTTCAGCTGGCCGAGTTTGCGTGTCGCCTCTTCGTTCCGGTGTTCCGCCAGATTCATCACGGCTTGCAGGTGGAAAGGTTTGGACATGAGCGTATCGCCTAGTGCACGGGTTCGAGCAGGGCGCCCAACTGGGCGACACTGGCCGCATAGGTTTCACGCTGGAACATGTCCTGTTTCAGGAATTGTTCGATGCGCGGATAAAGTGCGATCGCCTCGTCCAGTAGCGGGTCGCTTCCCCTGACATAGGCGCCGACGCTGATCAGGTCGCGGTTGCGCTGATAGTGCGCATACAAATGCTTGAAACGTTGTACCTGTGACAAATGCTGGGGCGAGGCCAGATGCGCCATTACGCGGCTGATCGAAGCTTCGATGTCGATCGCCGGGTAATGTCCCTGCTCGACCAGGCGCCGCGACAGCACGATGTGTCCGTCGAGAATGGCGCGCGCGCTGTCGGCGATCGGATCCTGCGGGTCGTCGCCCTCGGTCAGCACGGTATAGAAAGCGGTGATCGAACCGCTGCCCTCCAGGCCGTTGCCGGCGCGCTCCACCAGTTGCGGCAGCTTGGCGAAAACGGAGGGGGGGTAGCCGCGGGTGGCCGGCGGTTCCCCGACCGCCAGTGCGATCTCGCGCTGCGCCATGGCGAAGCGGGTCAGCGAATCCATCAGCAACAACACGTTCTTGCCCTGGTCGCGGAAATGTTCGGCGATGGCGGTTGCATAAGCGGCGCCTTGCAGGCGCATCAGCGGCGAGGTATCGGCCGGCGTGGCGACCACGACCGATCTGGCCATGCCTTCCCGTCCGAGGATGTCGCCGATGAATTCCTTGACCTCGCGGCCGCGTTCGCCGATCAGCCCGACCACCGTCACGTCCGCGTTGGTGTAGCGCGCCATCATGCCGAGCAGCACGCTCTTGCCGACGCCGCTACCGGCGAACAGGCCGAGGCGCTGGCCTCGGCCCACGGTCAGCATGCTGTTGATGGCGCGCACCCCGACGTCCAGCACCGTGTCGATGCGCGCACGCTCCAGCGGGTTGAACGGGCGGCTCTGCAATGGTGCAGAGCCCAGCTCAGGCAACGGCCCCAGCTGGTCTAGCGGTTTGCCGGAACCGTCCAGCACGCGCCCGAGCAACATGTCGCCGACCGGCAGACGCTTGGCGAGGTCGGCGTTGCGGCGCAGTCTGGGGGCATGCTTCTCGTTGTACATCAGGCAGTGCGGTTGCTCGAGGGGCGTCACGCGCGCACCGGGCACCAGCCCCTGCACGTCGGTCTCGGGCATCAGGAACAGCTTTTCGCCGGCAAAGCCGACCACCTCCGCCTCGACGATGCCGTTCGGCAAATGGATCGCGCAAGTGCTGCCGATCGCCATTTTCAGGCCAACCGCTTCCATCACCAAGCCGGTCACCTTGGTCAGGCGTCCGCTGGTCGGCATGGGGTCGCATTCCGCCACATGTGCGCGGCCTTCATCAAGGAAGGCCTGCCATTTGAGATGATGCCCGGATGTGCTTAATCCAGCCATGATTTGTCCTGTCCCAGCGATTCGACGATGCGTTTCCAGCGCGTTTCCGTGGTGGCATCGACCTGGCTGTGCGCTGTTTCCACCCGGCAACCGCCGCGGCGGATGGCGGGATCGGTGAACAGCTTCCAGCCGGCATGCGCCAATTGTTCGACCATGTGCTCGCGCACCAGATCGGCATCGTCCGGATGCAGGATCAGGTGGGCGTTCTGATTGAAGTGCGGCAAGCCGCCGATCGCTTCGCTGACGATACCCAGGATCGCTTCCGGTTTCGCCTGCAGGGTTTCGCTTGCCATCTTGCGGGCGATTTCCAGAGACAGATCGAGCAGGGAACGCGCCAATTGTTCGTCGACCTGATTGATCGCGCCCTGAATATCCTGCATCAGGGCGTGTATCCGTGCCGCCTCGTTACGCGCCTGCTGGATACCCTCGGCATAACCGGCCGCACGGCCCTGTGCATAGCCTTCTTCCTGTGCCTGCTGGCGGAGTTGTTCCAACCCGGCAGCATTGGTGCGCGCCGCACTTTTTTGCGCGGGACTCTGATGGATGCCGCCGGAATGCGGATCGAACGAGGCCAGTTCCCAGCGTTCGAACGCGGTCAGCTGTTCCTTTGGGATGACGATGCTAGACATAAGCCTCCTCGCCTACGCCACCCAGTGCGATCTGTCCTTCGTCCGACAGACGGCGCACGATCTTGAGGATTTCCTTCTGGTTGGCCTCGACCTCGCTGAGCCGCACCGGCCCCTTGGATTCGAGGTCTTCGCGCATCATCTCGGCGGCGCGCTGCGACATGTTCTTGAAGATCTTTTCGCGCAACTCCTCGTTGGCGCCCTTGAGCGCGATGATCAGGGATTCGGACTGCACTTCGCGCAGGATCAGCTGGATGCCGCGGTCGTCGATGTCCATGATGTTCTCGAACACGAACATCTTGTCCTCGATCTTCTGCGCCAGATCGGGATCGGCATTGCGCACGTTTTCCATCATCTCGGCTTCCAGTGTGCCACCCATGTAGTTAAGTATCTCCGCGGCCGCCTCGACGCCGCCGTGCAGGCTCTTCTTGCCCGCGCCGCCGCCCGCCATGAGCTTGCTCAGCACGTCGTTGAGCTCGCGCAACGCCACGGGCTGCACGCTGTCCAGCGTGGAGATGCGCAACAGCACATCGTTGCGGGTGCGTTCGGCGAGCATTTTCAGTATCTCGGCAGACTGATCCGGTTCCAGATGCACCAGGATAGTCGCGATGATCTGCGGATGCTCGTTGCCGATCATTTCCGCCACGGCACCCGGATCCATCCATTTCAGGCTCTCGATACCGCTGGTATCGCTGTTGTGCATGATGCGGTCCAGCAGGCCCGCCGCCTTGTCGTCACCCAGCGCCTTGGTGAGCATGCCGCGGATATAGTCGCTCGAATCCAGCCCGATGGTGGTCTTGCTCGACGCCGAAACGATGAAGTCGTGAAATACCTGCGCGATCTCTTCGCGGTTAAGGTTTTTCAGTGTCATCATGGCCGCGCTGATCTTTTGCACTTCTTTCGGCTCGAGATATTTCAGCACTTCGGCGGCCTCGTTCTCGCCGAGCGTCATCAGGAAGATCGCGCTTTTTTCGACGCCATCAGCCATTGTTTACCCACTCCTTGACCACGCTGGCGACGATTTTAGGTTCCTGCTGCGCGATCTGGCGGGCTGTCTGCAGGCTTTGTTCATAGGAATGCGCATTGGGCGCATAAACGGCCTCTGGAGCGCGTTCGCTCTCCATGGCGGCGGTAAAGCCGCCGGTGGGACCCGGCATGTTGGCCAGTGTGTCGAATGCCGGTTTGACGATGCGGAACACCACGAAGAACATGACCGCTGCGATCAATCCGTATTTGAGCAGATCCTTGCCCAGTTCAATCAGGTCGAATTGCTCCCATATCGGCAGTTCCTCGACCACTTCGCCGCTTTCGGTAAAGGGCGCCGCCTGCACGTTCAGGATGTCGCCGCGATTCTGGTCGAAACCCATGGCGTCACGCACCAGACTGTTGATCTGGGCTTTTTCCGCATCGCTCAGCGTCTTGTAGCTGGCCTTGCCCTTGGCATCGGTCACCTTGCGGTTGCCGTTCACCACCACTGCGACCGACAGGCGTTTGACGCTGCCGACCGGCAGTATCGTGTGACGTATGGTGCGATCCACTTCGTAATTCACCGTAGATTCCTTGTGCAGGTTCGACACGCTGGTGCCTTCCGTGCCAGCAGTCCCGGGAGCGCTCGCGCCGGCGACGATGGGTGCGGTGGCCGGAACCGGCGGCTGATTGCTCAATGCCCCGGGTACCCCGCCCGCGCTCAGTCCAGAGCCGCTCAACGACTCGCTGTTCTGCTGGCTGCGTATCGTGCCGTCGGCGGCATTCTGGTTTGGGCTGAAGCTTTCCGAGGTCTGTTCGGTACGGGAGAAATCGATCTCGGCGGACACTTGTGCGCGCACATTGCTTGCCCCCAGCATCGGCGCCAGCAATGACTCGATGCGTTTGACATAGCTTTGTTCGATTTGTTGCACGTATTTGAGCTGGTCGGCATCCAGTCCGTTATCCCCTTTCTCGTGCCCGGCGCTCAACAAGGTGCCGTTCTGATCCACCACGGTCACGTTCTTGGGCGACATTTCCGCCACGCTGCTCGAGATCAGATGGATGATCGCGCTGACCTGCGCGGAATCGAGCACGCGCCCTCCTTGCAGGCTGAGCACCACGGAGGCGCTGGGTTTCTGCTGTTCCTTGACGAATACGCTGGGTTTGGGGATGGCCAGATGGACGCGCGCGGCGGCTACCGAGCCGATGGTCTGCACCGAGCGCGCAAGCTCGCCTTCCAGCGCGCGCTGATAGTTGACCTGTTCGGCGAATTGGGTGATGCCGAATTTCTGGTTCTCCATCAGCTCGAATCCGACGTTGCCGCCCTTGGGGAGCCCTTGCGAAGCCAGCTTCAGGCGGGCTTCATGGACGTGGCCGGACGGCACCATCAAAGCGCCGCCGCCGTCGGCGAACTTGTAGGGGATGTTCAATTGCTGTAGAGACTCGATGATGGCGCCACCGTCGCGGTCGGACAGATTGCTGTACAGCACGCGATAATCCGGTGCCTGGCTCCACATCCAGGCGCCGGCGATGAGCGCGAACAAAGCCGCAATACCGAATATCAACCCCATCATCTGCTGGAGGTTGAGCTGGTTGAATTGGCTTAATGCTATGTTTTTGTGTTCTGCCATAATGAGTTGGGCATGCTCCTTAAAGCCACTTGTTCGCTCCGCATATTATCTGTGGCGGGTCGCTCTTTGAACATCTGAATAGGGGCAGAAACCTATGCCTGTTCTGGATATAAGCCTTGTTTTCCATCGGATACCGTGCGTTTACCTGAAAAAGGAGAGGCGAAGTGAATACACCCGCAGTGGACAGTTTGCTGGCGCAGATGCGCGCCATGGCCGATGCGGCCGGGCTGCGTGAACCCGCCCAGGCTGCGCAGGCAGGCAAGCTGGATTTCTCCAGCATACTTAAGTCTTCGCTGGACGGAGTGGCGCAGGCGCAGGCCAAGTCGGAAGAAATGCAAAAGGCTTTCGTGCTGGGCGACGACAGCGTCAGCCTGAGCGACACCATGATCGCCATGCAGAAGGCCAGCATCAGCTTCCAGACCACCGTCCAAGTGCGTAACAAGGTCGTGCAGGCATACAACGACATCATGAACATGCAGGTTTGACCGGCATTCTCGCTACCGGTTCGCATGAATTCGTGAAATGCAATTCTTAGGTGAGTTGCTTGGCCTTGGCCGCGCGCTGCATGTTGTTGATGTAGCGTTGCAGCAGGATGTTGGTCGCGCCGTCGACATTGATGAATTGGCAACCCGCGCGCTTGATGGTCTGCCCTGATTTTGTGTGCAACAGCGTCATATTTTTTACGATAATGGTTACATTGAGTTTGCCAGTCTCAGGCAGGCTGATCTGGCAATTCTCGTAAACCTGCCCCTCCTCGAGTTCGACATCGCTCTCGGCGCAACTCAGTTTTATACCTCCTGCACTGATGTCCATGACGGTCACTTCGCGTGGCACTTCCGCTTGCGGTGCTGCCGGTGGAATGACGCAACGCAGGTATTCGGCGGGCGAGAGGCTGAGCCGGAAATTGTCCCGGCGCTGCAGACGATAGATGCAAGTCGGCAAGGACAGGTAAAAAGCCGGATAACCTTGGTATTTCACGCCGCGGACCTTCTTCGCGGAGAATTGCACCTTGACTTGTAAATGCGTGCCGACAAGAACCAGTTGGTCGCTTTCGAGTGCGCGCCGGTTGTCGGTGGGATTGGGACTTTGCTCCAGCCACAATCCTTTTTTGTCCACGCCCAGCAGGGTGGTCAGGAAAAAATAATTCGCATCGCCGTAGTAGAGCACTATGCGCGAACCCTGCTCGGCAATGCTGCGCAGGATGTGCTCTATTTCTACGGGCGAGTGGATGCCATGCTCTTCCTTCTCGCGGCTGGTCAGTATTTCTATTTTTAGCGGTGCGTGACTGCTCATGTGCTCAGGCGCGGATCAAACGAGCGCGCATGATAGCAAAACTATCGCTTTGCTGAAGCAGGAAAATCGGGAGAGGCGGGGTGTTCCAGTTTATATAGCCATGCCAGCAGTTCGGCCACCGCCAGATAGAGTTGCGGCGGTATCTCCTGATCCAGTTCGACCTGCATCAGCAGGCCGACCAGGTCTTCGGACTCATGCACGTATACGTTATTCTGCCGTGCGCGCTCGATGATCGCCTGGGCGACCAGCCCGCGTCCTTTGGCGACCACCTTGGGCGCGCCCGTCGGGCTCTTGCCGTAGGTCAGTGCGACGGCGACCTGTTGCGGCGTAAGAGGAGGCGGCTTCAAGATTTTTCTACCGTGGCCGCAGTCAGACGGATGCCGGCGTCGGCAAGCGAGTTGGCGAGTTCGGGCAGGGTGCGGTCAAACAGGTTGACGGTTGCAGAATCAGCCGCGTGCAGAGTCAGCCGCAGGCCACCTTCGGCCAGTAGCAGACGCGCATGCACATCGCCCAGCCTGGGCAGCGACAACTCCATTTCGGTGCTCCATTGGCGCTCGTCCTGCTGCCTGGCATGGCGCTCCGGCTCCCCCTGGATTTCCCATTGCATCTGTTGTCCCGGCCAGACTTGCCCCATCCACACCATATGGTGATGTTCCAGTGTGTGCAGCTGTTGCTGCACCAGAGGCAGCAATTCCCTGGCGACAGGCGGCAAAGTTTCATCGGCAATCTTGCCGGCTTGCTGGCTGGTTGGTGCGTTGGGTAGTTTGGACAGTATGTCAGCCTGTGCGCTGGCAAGCATCTGGCTTCCAGGGCGTGATGCATGCTGATTCGCAGAAGATGCCAGTAAATTCCGGTTGGTTAGAATATTTTGCGGCTCTTCAAGAAGTTGGTCGGTGCTGCGCTCACCGCGTATCCATTGCGCCTGATGCGATTCGTAAAACAGGCCGCTCTTGCCGAGCGCTTCGCGTAGCGCTCCCGCCAGCAGTTTGGTTTCCGGCGTCTGCCCGGCGGCCGGCCAGACTGCCTTGTTGCCGAGCTGTTGCACGACGGGCCTTTCCATCGGCAGGTCGGCCAGATTGGAAAGCATCCGCGCGGCAGAGCCGATTTGCTCGGGTGTGGAAAGTGGATTGGTCGAGGCGACCATGCTGAACGTGATTTTCGGCTGCAACGAAACGACTTGAAGCCTGATTGTATCGCCGCTTTGAATGTTGCCGGGCAGACGCATCTGGAGCAATTGCCCGGCGATCTGCACCTTGAAGACTCCTTCGCTGACCTTGGATTGAACCGTGCCCTGCAGCTCCTGCCCCGGTTCGAGTTTTCCGGTTTGCTGTGCGGCATCCTTTGGCGTATCCCTGTTGGCCGTGACCAGAGGCTTTCCTTGATTGTGGGAAAGAACCTGAAGCGCGCTGATTACATTGGCAGGCAGCATTGGACGGGCACCTGAGCAGTTTCTGTGGGAGCCCGGCTGTGCCGGGCGATGTCGCTATATTCATCGCGCAGCCAAGCTGCGCTCCAACAGTTGTTTCATGTCAAAACAAAAAAGGCAGGTCTCAGACCTGCCTCTATGGAATGCGGAAGTGCATGGCAAATTTGCCCGCCATGCCGCTAACCACCGTAAGCCTGTACCAGACGCTGCTCCTTGCGATTGTTTTGCATGACGCGTTGCAATTGCCCCATCCATTCCTGGGTGCGGCTACGGATGTCGGCGTCATGTTCAAGGATTTTCTTGATGAGCTGAGCCTTGCGCCGGCGCGTCGGCTCGTCCAGCGTCGCTGCCGCATCCATCGTCTTGAGGAGGGCGACCTGGCGGCTGCATTGTCGCTCGAGCTCGATCAGTTGATCCCACTCGCCGTGGACGGCTGCCTCACTCATCCGCCCGGTAAGGGCGGACAGCGATTCGTAACTGGATATGACCTGAGACGATCCCATTTTTCTACATCCTTCCGTAGGCTAGCTGCACTTTATTCGCTGGCTTCGGCTGCTGGGCAGTTACCGGGGCTGCGCTGGGTTGCTGCGGGAACGGTAGCGGAGCGGAAGCGGCGGTCGGCGCCGGTGCCTCGTTTGTCGGGCGTATGCTGTCCCATGCGCCTTTCAAGTCGGCCAGCAAACGTGCCACTTCATCCAGCGCGCTCATGTCGTTGTTCAGGTTGGCAGTCAACAGGCGGCGGCTCATGTAGTCATACAACGAGCCGAGATTATTCGCCAGTTCGCCGCCCACCTTCTTGTCGAGACTGGCATTCAGCCCGTCGTTAATAATCGTGATAGCTTTGGAAATTGCCGCACCCTTGGCGGGGATATCCTTGCGCATCATGCCGTTCTTGGCATTGGCGATTGCCAGCAATGCGCCCTGGTACAGCATGGCGATCAGCTTGTGCGGATCAGATCCAAGCGCGCCAGATTCGACGCCGACCTTTGCATATGCTTTGGCTCCTGCGGTTGCGTTCATGATCATTCTCCTGAATTAAAGATCGGCGAGCTGTTGGGTCAAGAAAGTGCTGGTATTGTTCATGCTAGTCAGCATGGCATCCAGCGCGGTAAATTGGGCGCGGTAACGTTTTTCCACTTCGATCAAGCGGGTTTCCAGATCGCTGCGGCGTTTGCCGATATCCTTGATGGTGTTATTAACACCGCTGGTGACGCTGGCGATTGATCCATCACTGGCCAGCATGGCAGTTGACCATTTGCTCAGCGTAGTGGCATAACCTTGCGAATAATTCAGCGTTCCGCGCGCACCGAGTGCGCCGCCACTGATAACAATGCTCAAACCCACCGGATCGCCGTTGACCGCGCTCAAAATCTGGCCGGAGCCAGATGCGCTTGCGCCGCCAATCGTGCCGGCCACATCCACCCCGGATGAACCGGTTGTTACCGTACCCATGAAGTCTGATACCAGCGTGCCGGCTCCGCTGGTCATGCTGACATTGGAAATCGAGCCGTAACTATTGGAGCTGATGTTCAGAAAGCCGCTGCCATTGATGGAGGCAGCAACAGATGAACCGGCTGCGGAAAATGCGGAAGTGCCATTGATCGCCGACTGAATCATCGTCGCCAGTTGAGTATTGGTGTAAGTGCCTGCTGTCAGGGCAACCGAAGAGGTCACCCCGTCCAGCGACACATTGATGGCGGTTCCGCTGGTGATGGTGTTATTGCTTGCTGGCACCACAAGATCGCCGGTGGTGCCCCCTATCGTTGCCAACTGCGTGATGCTCACCGCATAGCTACCCGCCTTGGTCGCAGTAGTGGCGTTGTTAAAACTGACCAGGCTATCCGTTGCCTTACCCACCGAAGCGAACAAACTGGCAACATCGCCAAAATTGCTTGCCAGCACGCTATCCAGCTTGGTTTGATTGACTGCCAGCGTACCGTCCTTTTGCGTGGTAATGCCGACATCGGCGAGAGTGGTCAATACCCCCGGCGTGCCGACTACTGCTGTGCTCAACATGCTGCGCAACTGGTTTTGCAGGGTACGCACCGTGCTGTCGCCCTGCAATGTCGCTGCCTGTTTGGTGGCGGCATCGTAGGCGGAAACGTTCTTGAGTGTCGCCGCAAGATCGTTATAGGATTTTACGAGGCTGGAAATTGAACTGCTGATGCCTGCCGTGTCTTGCGCCACAACCAGATTAGCGGCGGAATCTTCCTTGATCAGCGTGAAGGTGACCCCTTGGATCACATCCGATACCGTGTTGGAAGTCTTGCTCACCGAAACGCCGTTTACCGTGAACACGGCATTCTGGGCGGCGACTGACTGTGACATGTTTTGCGTGCCGATTGCCTGTGTACCCAACTGGGCAGCGTCGAAGCCGGTCTGTGCTGTTAATGCAGCCTGATTGGCAGTCGCGGTGGATAAGTCGGCCGCGAAGCTGCCCATGCTCAACGTGATGGCAGAAGAGCCCGCAGTGATGGTAATGATGCCTGCGCCATCGGCAGCAGCCGTGCCGTTAACGGCGGCACCGCCGGTAGCTGCCGCAAGCGCCGTGTTGATTGCAAGTGCGATGGCGGCGCCATTGGTTGCCGCATCGGTGCCCAGCGTGACCTCGCCGATGGAAATCGCTCCGGCGCTGGTGTTGGCGATTAACGTTCCCGCAGCAAGCGTACCTGCTGTCGTGCCAGCGGCGGCGGCGGCAACTTTTGTGCCTGTCGCAACCGTGTTGGAGCCTGCGACCGCCGCGACGGTGCCCGGGTTATTCGTCAGCAAATCGCTTATCGCAGACTCCCCGCTGACAGAAACGCTCATGCTGTTGCTTACGCCGTCGCTGCCCGAAGCCAGTACCAGACGGTAGGGTGCGGCGCTGCCATCGTTGATTATGGTGGCGGTCACCCCGATCTCGGCGGCGTTGATCGCATCGCGGATGCCTTGCAGCGAGTTATTGGTACTGTCTATGGTGACGCTTTTGGTGCCGTTGCCGTTCGAGGTGAAGGTGGCACCGCTGTAGATGCCGGAGGCCAAGCTGCCGCCGCTGATCGTACCGAAATCGAAGGTGACCGTGGTTGAAGTACCAGCACCGATAGCAGCGGTGCTGCTGGTTTGCCCGGTGGCGACCAATTTTTGCGCTTGAGATAAGGTGGTCACATCCAGAGAATAAGTACCTGCCACCGCGATGCTGGAGGCGGAGGCAGAAACAACGGTCGCATCGGAGGCGGTAGCTTTGAGCGTGTTGAACTTGCTCGGGCTATTCAAGGCCTGCACGGCGGATTGAAACCCGGAAACGGCCCCTTTGACACTGCCGTAAGCAGAAAGCTTGGCCTGATAACTGGCTTCCTTGGCATTGAGCTTGGCGATAGGCTGGCGTTCGACCGTCATCAACTGGCTGACGATGCTGTTCACATCAAGGCTTGATGTACCTACCGCCGATGTTGGAGTCGTTGCCATGATTGTTCCCTTAAGCCTTTCGTTTACGTTGTTGCAGGTTACTTAACCGGTAATGTTGGACACACAGACGTACCCTACGTTACCTTTGGTTTCCGCGTGGGCACAGAAGCGTGCCCACCCTACAAAAACTGTACCACTGCCGGATTAAAACCCGACCTACGAAAAGCACGCCTCCCGTAGGTCGGATTTCAATCCGACTTGCTGCTATACAACCGTCCTGCAACAAATAAAGTCCAGTCAAACGTGATCAAGCCTGTTGCCTTAACAATAAACCCCGCTGAAACTGGTCTATCGAACGAGTGATTGCCAATGCTTCTTCCGTGGGAAACTCCCGGATCACATCGCCGGTTTCGGTATCCACCAGTTTGACCAGAACTTTCTTGGTATCGTCATCCACGCTGAACTCAAGGTTCTTGTTGCTCTGTTTTAATGCCTTATTGATGTTTTCCACTGCTTGCTTCAATTCTGCAGGCGATGGCTTTTGTGGTGCATCCGGTTTTGCTGCAATTTGCGGCGACTCCACTGGTACACTGGGCGTGACATCAACATTTGAGCGCGTGGCAACAACGACACCAGGCTCGCCATCGCTGGCAAGCCTGACAGGCGCTGCCGCCTGAGTCGTATTGTTTACATTGGAAATGAGCATTTTGCCGCTCCTTTATCTCAAAGTCCCAGCCGAATTACTTCGGCTGGGGATTGTCACCTTACCAATTAACGCAACAGAGTCAAGACGTTTTGTGGCAATTGGTTCGCTTGCGCCAACATCGCCGTACCCGCTTGTTGCAAGATCTGGTTACGGGTCAGAGAGGAAGTCTCAGCTGCGAAGTCCGTATCCATAATCCGGCTGCGTGAAGCAGTCAAGTTTTCCGACGTGGTTTGCAGGCTGGTCACCACAGATCCGAAACGGTTCTGATAAGCACCGAGCGAAGCGCGCGAGGTGTTGACATTGGCAATCGCGGCATCAATGGCGGCCAATGCTGCAGACGCACCTGACGCGGTTGAAACGTTCACGCCCGCAACGGATGAGACTGTGGACACGGTAGTAGCGCCTGTGGTGCCTGCCGAGAAACCAGCATTGGCAACCGTTCCGCCGCTGAGCACGATGCCGTCCGCATCGCTGCTGTTCAGGCTAACCGTGCCATGCTGTGCGGTGTAAGTGCCCGCCACAACACCGACGCCCGTTACAGTGCTTATCGCCATGCTTGCTACAGTGCCATTGGAAGAGAAGCTGACCACGCCGAGGCTATCGGTCGATGCCGTAATACCGGCAAGCGTCGCCGCATTGGCCGTTGCAGCGGCTGCGGCATTGAACGCAGTGACGAAGCTCTGGGCTTGTTCCAAAATCGTACCGGCAGTGGCGACCGACACTACAACGGTATTCATGGTAATACCCACTGAAGTTACCGCTTGGGTGACAGCAGCTGCAGAGGCCACCGTATCGCTTACGACGTTAGTGAAGCCTGTTTGAGCAACCAGGTTGGCGGCCGTGTAAAAGACACTGGCGCCGGATACAACTCTGCTGGTTGCAGCGATATTGATATTTCTACCGTCCGCCGCATTCAAGGTCACCAGGCCGGTTGTGGCATTTGCGCTGGCAGTCACGCCGGTTTGAGTGGAAATCAAGTTGATCGCCGCCGCAACGTTTGCTCCCTGCCCCGTCACCGTGCCGCCAGCAGCAACCGCGCCCACATTGATTCCATTAATGGAAAACGAATCTGCTGCAATGGAGGTGAACGCTGTTGTGGCTATACCTATTTTTTCAGTAGCAACGGCAGTGGCTGTGACCGAGTGATCCGAAGATCCCGCATTGATTGCCGCTGCAATTTGAGTGGCGCTGGAGGCGCTCTGGCCGGGCAATGCGCCTACGCTTGAGGCACCTACCTGGAAACCGTTCAGCGTCAAGCCGCCCGATGCGAGCGCAGCTGTCGTCGCTGTGCCGGTTAACGTGGCCGAGGTTGTTGCTCCAGCGCTACCCAGCGCGGTAGTGCGCGCGCTGGTAATCGAGCTGATCGAAATTTGGTCGTTTGCGGTAGCGCCTGCGCCGACTTGGAAATTCTGTGCGGTAAACGAACCGTCCAGCAGTTTCACGCCGTTGAATGACGAATTTTGTGCTACACGGTCGATTTCATCAGCCAGCGACTGCACTTCGGACTGCAGCGCGATACGGTCTGTCGCGGAGTTCGTTGCATTCGCCGCCTGCACCGCCAGATCACGCATCCGCTGCAAGTTGGTACCGATCTGCGCCAGATCGCCTTCAGCGGTTTGCGCCAGCGAGATACCGTCGTTGGCGTTACGCGAGGCTTGGTTATTACCGTTGATCTGCGAAGTCATCCGCGAAGAAATCGCCAGCCCCGCCGCATCGTCACGGGCGCTGTTGATGCGCAAACCGGAAGACAAACGTTGCAGGGAGGTCGCCAGTGCGGATTGCGAAGTGTTCAGGTTGCGCTGTGAGTTCAGGGACGCAATGTTGGTATTGATATATGAGGGCATTTCAATTCTCCTTAAGCTTTGGTTTGTTATCCGGCGTGGTTGCCGTTTACATTGGTTTGCCCTGCGCTGCCGGGATCATCAACCGCCGTTAGTGCAGTTATCGGTAATGTTTGGGAAAACTTTAGGAGAGCGCCAATTTGCCCTTTATTTCCGCGCGGCGCAAATATAACACATTGTTTTAAAACGAATAGCCTGATGCCTAGTGGCAAGATACTGTTTGCTCGTCGTGCCGCTTAGCGGTTTTTTGAGATTCCCTGGCGGTTGTGCCGGGCAATGTGTCCAATTCGATCTCGTCCCAATCAACCCGCTTCCATTCAGTCAATTTTCCCCGAAGTGGTCACTGTATAATGCCCGGCAAGCGCCGCGCAAGTTATGGATTTCAGTACTGGAATATGATGAGCACTCCTAATCGCAATGATCCTTGCCCCTGTGGCAGCGGCAAAAAATACAAACAGTGTTGCCTGAAACATGACGAGGCTCTCGCAACGAGCAAGCGCGCCGAGGCGTCGTCGATTCCACTTGCCCTTCAAGCCGCGCTGGCGCATCACCAGGCCGGGCGTTTGCCCCAAGCGGAGGCTATCTACCAGCAAATACTCCAGAACGAACCCAATCACCCGGAAGCGCTGCATTTCTCAGGCGTAATCGCCCATCAGACCGGAAGGAATAACCTCGCCGTTGAACTGATCGGCAAGGCGCTCCTGCTCAAGCCGGGTGTTGTCGAGGCACACAACAATATCGGGCTCGCGCTGCACGAGCAAGGCAGGTTGGACGAGGCGGTCGATCACTATCGCAAGGCGCTTTCCATTAAACCGGGTTATGCCGAGGCGCACAGCAACCTGGGGTTTGCGCTTCAGGCGCAAGGCAGGCTGGACCAAGCGGTCGACTATTACCGGAAGGCGCTTTCGCTCAAACCGAACTTGGCCGATGCGCATAATCATCTTGGTGTCGCGCTTCAGGCGCAAGGCAAGCTGGACGAGGCCATCAAACACTGTCTCAAGGCGCTTGCAATCAACCCGAACTATGCCGAGGCGCACATCAATCTCGGTGGAGCGCTGCAGAATCAGGGCAAGCTGGACGAAGCGATCAAACACTACCGCAAAGCGCTTGCAATCAACCCAAACTATGCCGAAGCGCACTACAGTCTGGGAAATGCGTTTCGTGTACAGGGCCAGCTCAATGCTGCGGTTGATCACCACCATCAAGCACTCTCGTTTAGGCCAAATTTTGCAGAAGCGCACAACAATCTGGGGCTTGTGCTTCAGGATCAAGGGAAGCCGGATGCCGCAGTCGAGAGTTACCGCAAGGCGCTTTTGCTCAAACCGGAGTATGCCGATGCATACAACAACCTTGGCGCCACGCTTATGTCTCAAGGCAAACTGGATGATGCGATTGAAAACTATCGCCGAGCGTGCTCCATCAAACCGGATTTGGCTGTAGCGCACAGCAATCTGCTATACGCCCAGAATTTTTCCCCCGATTTGCGCCGCGAAGAAATCTATCGCGCCGCGCAGGAATACGAAACTCTCATCGGTTTGCCGCTGCGTTCTACCTGGCGCGCTCACGACAATGACAA
>MGWS01000030.1:46772-52342 GCA_001801105.1 Gallionellales bacterium GWA2_60_18 | reverse complement strand
GCCGCCAAATTTCTTCGACAGTACGGTGGTGATCGCCGCCGTCAGGGTGGTCTTGCCATGGTCAACGTGGCCGATCGTACCTACGTTCACGTGCGGCTTGGTGCGTTCAAATTTGCTCTTTGCCATGATTTTTCCTTATCAATGTCAAACGTTAACAATAAAAACAAAACTCTGGTGCCCATGGCGAGAATCGGACTCGCGACCTCTCCCTTACCAAGGGAGTGCTCTACCACTGAGCCACATGGGCAAAACTGCAAACTGGAGCGGGTGAAGGGAATCGAACCCTCGTCGTAAGTTTGGAAAACTTCTGCTCTACCATTGAGCTACACCCGCGGGCTTCCCAACCAACGCAACCACCCGCCGATACAACCATCAGGCACAGATAGCCGCCACAACACCAGCAAAACTAACCACCAATTTTGGTGGAGGGGGAAGGATTCGAACCTTCGTACTCTAAGAGGGCAGATTTACAGTCTGCTGCCTTTAACCACTCGGCCACCCCTCCAAACAGAACGCGCAATTATGCCAGCACGGGATATAGGTGTCAAACCGATTCGCCCCCATTCCCACGGCACGGCCTGCGCCCAGACTTGGGCACCTTGCCAGATCAATGCCCGTTTCTTCTGAACAACGCCGATTGCGCATGCGCCTGCAAGCCTTCACCGAAGGCAAGGGTAGAAGCGATATCGCCCAATCTTTGCGCACCCCGTGCGGAAACCTGGATCAGGCTGCTACGCTTCTGGAAATCGTACACGCCGAGCGGCGATGAGAAACGTGCCGTGCCGGAGGTGGGCAGGACGTGGTTGGGGCCGGCGCAGTAATCACCCAGCGATTCGGAAGTGTAACGGCCCATGAAGATGGCGCCGGCATGTCGCAGCCGCGGCAACAGGGCTTGCGGCTCTGCCACCGACAACTCCAGGTGCTCCGGCGCGATACGGTTGCTGATGGCGCAAGCCTCACCCAGATCGGCGACATGGATCAATGCGCCGCGGTTTTCCAGCGCAATTTGGATGATGTCGCGGCGCGGCATCTGCTCCAGCAGCTTGTTTGCACTCACCGCCACGGCTTCGATGAAGGCGGCATCCGGCGACAACAGGATGGCTTGCGCCAGCTCGTCATGTTCGGCTTGCGAAAACAGATCCATCGCCACCCAGTCCGGATCGGTCTGTCCGTCGCAAATGACCAGTATTTCGGAAGGCCCGGCGATCATGTCGATGCCGCACACGCCGAATACGCGACGTTTGGCGGACGCCACATACGCATTACCGGGGCCGACGATCTTGTCGACTTTGGGAATCGTGTCCGTA
Organism: Gallionellales bacterium GWA2_60_18; assembly: GCA_001801105.1. Next base: position 51,035 of record MGWS01000030.1, on the reverse strand, counting down.
CCATAAGCCAATGCCGCTACAGCCTGCGCTCCGCCGATAGTGAACACCCGATCCACTCCGGATAGATGCGCCGCCGCCAGCACCAACTGGTTCTTCACGCCGTCCGGCGTGGGTACGACCATGATGAGTTCAGCCACCCCCGCCACTTTCGCGGGCAGCGCGTTCATCAAGACGGAAGACGGATAGGCCGCCTTGCCGCCCGGCACATAGAGACCGACACGATCCAGCGGTGTGACTTGCTGACCGAGCATAGTGCCATCCTCATCGAGGTAGCTCCAGGACGTTTGCAGCTGTTTCTTGTGATAGTCGGTCACACGCTGCGCTGCTTGCTCCAGGGCGCTTTTCTGGTCAGATGGCAGACCGTCGAACGCCGCCGCAAGTTCGGCTCGCGGCAATTCCATCGCGGCGGCATCCGCCAGCGGCAAACGGTCGAACTTGCACGTGTATTCCAGCACGGCGTCATCGCCGCGTTTTTTCACGTCGGCCAGAATGGAGGCGACCGTCGCCTCCAGTTTTTCGTCGGCGGTCTCTTCAAATGCCAGCAGTTTGCTTAGCCTGGCATCGAAATCGGCTTGTCGGGTGGAAAGTCGGGTGATATTCACTTTACGGCTCCGGCAAATGCGTCCAGCATCGGCTGTATCGCTGCACGCTTCAGTTTCAGCGAGGCCTGGTTCACCACCAGGCGCGAGGAAATATCGGCAATGAGTTCCACCGCCCTGAGGTTGTTGGCCTTCAATGTACCGCCGCTGCTTACCAGGTCGACGATGGCATCGGACAGGCCAACCAGCGGCGCCAGTTCCATCGAGCCATACAGCTTGATGAGATCGACATACACACCCTTGGCGGCGAAATGTTCGCGCGCCGTCTTCAGATATTTGGTTGCCACGCGCAGCCGCGCGCCCTGCTTCACCGCAGACTCGTAATCGAAATCGTTGCGCACCGCCACCATCATGCGGCACTTGGCGATGTTGAGGTCGAGCGGCTGGTACAAGCCTTCGCTACCATGCTCGTTCAGCACATCCTTGCCCGCCACCCCCATGTCCGCCGCACCGTATTGCACATAGGTCGGCACATCGGAGGCGCGCACGATGATGAGCCGCACATCGTCGCGATTAGTCGGCAAAATGAGTTTGCGCGAAGACTCGGGGTCTTCCAGCGGCGCGATACCCGCCGACTCCAGCAACGGCAAAGTCTCTTCGAAGATGCGGCCTTTTGAAAGCGCGATCGTAATCATGTCAATTCCTATTTCAGGCGGCGAATGTTAGCACCGAGCTGCGACAGTTTGCTTTCAATGTGCTCATAACCGCGATCCAGGTGATAGATGCGGTCGATCACGGTTTCGCCCTGTGCCACTAATCCGGCAATGACCAGACAGGCGGAAGCGCGCAGGTCGGTGGCCATCACGGTCGCGCCTTCCAGATGACCGACGCCGCGCACCACCGAGGTATTACCCTCGACATCGATCTGCGCGCCGAGGCGGCGCAGCTCCTGCACATGCATGAAGCGGTTCTCGAAGATGGTCTCCACCACCATCGCGCTGCCTTCCGCGATGCAGTTGAGTGCCATGAACTGCGCCTGCATGTCGGTGGGGAACGCCGGATGCGGCGCGGTGCGCACGTTCACCGCTTTCGGCCGTCCGCTCATTTCCAGATGGATGGTGTCGCCCGCGACCTCGATCCGCGCGCCCGCTTCGGTGAGTTTTTCCAGCACGGTCTCCAGGATGTCGGCGCGCGTCTCGCGCAGGGTGATGCTGCCGCCTGTCGCTGTTGCCGCCACCAGAAAGGTACCGCTCTCGATGCGGTCCGGCATGATGCGATGCGTCGCGCCGTGCAGCTCTTCCACCCCGGTGATGGTGATGTTGTCGGTGCCGTCGCCGGAGATCTGCGCGCCCATCGCGCGCAGACAATTCGCCAGATCCACCACTTCCGGCTCGCGCGCGGCATTCTCCAGCACGGTCACGCCATCGGCCAATGCCGCGGCCATCATCAGGTTCTCGGTGCCGGTGACGCTGACGATATCGAAAAAGATGCGCGCGCCCTTGAGCCGTTTGGCTTTGGCGTGGATATAGCCGTGTTCGATGGCGATCTCTGCGCCCATCGCCTGCAGCCCCTTGATATGCAGATCGACCGGGCGCGAGCCGATGGCACAGCCGCCGGGCAGGGACACCCTGGCATCGCCGAAACGCGCTACCAGCGGCCCCAGCACCAGGATGGCGGCGCGCATGGTCTTCACCATGTCATACGGTGCTTCCCACTTGTCGATCCTGTCGCCCTTGAAGGTGATCTCGCCCGCCGCGATCTCGGCGACGAGACCCATCTGCTGCAACAGTTTGCGCATGGTGCCGACATCGTGCAGATCGGGCAGGTTGGTCAGGCGCAATGTATCTGCGGTCAGCAGGCTGGCGCACATGATCGGCAATGCCGCATTCTTGGCACCGGAAATCCGCACCTCGCCATTGAGGCGAGCGCCGCCCTGTATCGCCAGTTTCTGCATTATCGTGCCAGTTCCCGCCACTCTTGCGGCGTATAGGTTTTCATCGACAGCGCATGGATGTCCTCACGCATACGGTCGCCCAATGTCTGATAGACCAGCTGGTGGCGCTGTACACGGCTTTTGCCGACGAAAGCTTCGCTCACCACCACCGCCTCAAAGTGGCTGCCGTCGTCGCCCGCCACGCTCAAATGTTCGGTCGGCAATCCCTGCGCGATGTTGAGTCGGATGCTTTCCGGAGTGACCATGGCTAAACCTGCGGCTTCTTTGTAATTTGAATCAAAAATGAGGGAATGGAAAGATTCTTGCGGGGCGATGTCGAGGTCACGCCGCCTGCCGGGGAAGCAACTCGTCCACCCCGTACAGGCGCGCAAGGCTGAGCAGATCGGCCGGCAGGCCCGTCACGCGCAACTCGCGCCTGCTTCCCTGCGCAGCCCTCGCCCAGCCCAACAGCAAGCTGACTGCCGCCGAATCGACCGACTCGACCCCGGATAGATCCACCAGCAGATCCTCGCCGGCCAGATGTTGCAGGCCGGTCTGGAACAAGGCCGGCACGGTCGCAATATCCAGACGACCACGTACCACCAGCCTGTCGCCCTCACGCTCGATCACTTTGCGTCCGCCTTGCGTATGGCGGGTTCATTGGCTGCGCCGGCATTCCTGTCGGACAGCGTCTTGATGAGGCCGTCGATGCCTTTCTCCTGTATCTCCGAGGCGAACGTACCGCGATAGCTGGCCACCATGCTGACGCCTTCTATGGTCACATCGAACGCCTTCCAGCCGGCAGCGGTCTTCTCCATCTCATAATCGACCGGGATCGGCTGTGCGCCCGGTTTTTTGATAATGGTCTTGATCGTTGTCTCGGTGGCATCTGCCGCCATCCTGGCCGGTTTGATTTCCACCGTCTGGTCGCGATACACGGTGAATGCCCTGGTATAGGTGCGCACCAGCATGTCGCGGAACTCCGCCACCAACCGTTGCCTTTGTTCCGCTGTCGCGGTGCGCCAGTATTTGCCGACTGCCAGCTTGGTCATGCGTTCGAAATCGAAATGCGGCAATACCTTGGCATCCACCAGTTCGAAGATCTTTTTCCGGTCGCCGGCCCGGATATCCTTGTCCTGCTTGACGACGGCAAGAACCTCCTGGACTGTCCTGTCGATCAGCGCATCCGGCGCCATCATTTCGGCGCGTGCAACCGTGATCAGACACAACAAACCCGCAACGACCATCAAGATTTTTTTCATGTTTGCCACTCCGATCAATTGGCTGGTGCATCAGCCTTGCTATACAGGAACTTGCCGATCAGGTCTTCCAGCACCACTGCGGACTGCGTCCTTTTCAATTCCTCGCCTTCCTTCAGCATCTCGTCCTCGGCGCCGGGTTCCAGGCCGATGTACTGCTCGCCCAGCAAGCCGGACGTGAGTATCTTGCCTATCGTATCCGTTGAGAACCGGTAACGCCTGTCCAGGCTCATCACCACCTTCGCCTCATAGCGTTCCGCATCCAGCGTGATGTCGCTCACGCGCCCGACCAGCACACCCGCGCTCTTGATCGAGGCCTTGGGTTTCAGGCCGCCGATATTGGAGAAATAGGCCTGTACCTGATACGTCTCCGACATATTGTAAGTACCCAGGTTCCCGACCTTCATCGCCAGCATGACCAGCGCGGCGATGCCTGCCACCACGAATATGCCCACCCATAAGTCCAGCGTAGTGCGTTCCATAACTCAATTTCCCCTGAACATGATTGCAGTCAACACAAAATCCAGCATCA
>MGWS01000030.1:0-46739 GCA_001801105.1 Gallionellales bacterium GWA2_60_18 | reverse complement strand
CGCCTGCATCTGCGACCAGAACGAACCTTCGTCCACACCGATCTGCACCACCCCGACGAAATAACCGCCGAACACGCCGACCGCGCTGAACATGGCTGCCAGCAATGGCATGGAGATCACCCCGGCCCAGAAACGCGGCGCGACGATGCGCGCGATCGGATTCACCGCCATCATCTCCATCGCCGATATCTGCTCAGTCGCTTTCATCAGGCCGATCTCGGCCGTCATCGCCGAGCCGGCGCGGCTGGCGAACAACAGCGCCGCCACCACCGGCCCCAGTTCGCGCACCAGACCCAGCGCCACCATCACTCCAAGCGCGGATTCCGAGCCATAGCGTTTGAGTGTCTCATAACCTTGCAACCCCAGCACCATGCCGACGAACAACCCGGCCACGATGATGATGATGAGCGACATCACCCCGGTGGAAAACAGCTCCTTGATGGTCAGATGGAAACGCCGCAGGCTGCTTCCGGAATACAACAATATGAGGATGAAGAAGCGCGCGGCAACACCGATGCGCCATACCGCATTGATGACCCGATGGCCAATTCCCCTGAAAGCTCTTGCTGCCGGCATGTTGTCAGTTCCCCAGATTCAGATCCTGGCGGTAATCCCCGCCCGGATAATGGAACGGCACCGGGCCATCCATCTCGCCATGCACGAACTGGTGCACGAAATCCCGCTCCGACGCGCGTATCTCGTCGGGCGTCCCCTCCGCCACTATCACCCCGTTCGCCATGAAATAAACATAATCCACGATCTTCAGCGACTCCTGGATATCGTGCGTCACCACTACCGAGGTCGCACCCAGCGCGTCATTCAGGTGGCGGATCAGATCGCCCACCACCGCCAGCGAGATCGGGTCCAGCCCGGCGAACGGCTCGTCATACATGATCAGCATCGGATCGAGCGCCACGGTACGCGCCAGCGCCACGCGCCGCGCCATCCCCCCGGACAACTCCGCGGGCATCAGGTGATGCGTCCCGCGCAGTCCGACGGCATGCAACTTCATCATCACCAGATCATGGATCAACTCCTCCGGTAAATCGGTATGCTCGCGCATCTGGAACGCCACATTGTCGTACACCGACATATCCGTGAACAGCGCGCCGAACTGGAACAGCATGCCCATCTTGCGGCGCATGGCATACAAACCGTCCTGATCCAGCTCATTGATCATCTGCCCGTCCACCTTGATGTAGCCCTTGTCCGGCCTGATCGCGCCGCCGATATGGCGCAACAGCGTGGTCTTGCCGCAACCGGAAAGCCCCATGATGGCGATCAGCTTGCCCCTGGGAAAGGTCATGTTGATCCCTTTCAGCACAGGGCGCTTGTCATAGGCAAAATTCAGGTCGCGAATCTCGACCAAGGCGGAAGAGGACAAAATGGCAATCCGGCAAATCGGGACGCGCATTCTAAACCACTGCGGCGGCAAGGCTCAACAGATTGCGCCACCATTGCGCCAACCAAGAGCCTATTTCAGCAGGTTTCATACCCTGCGTTGGGGTTTGGCGCGGATGGATGCAAGGCGCAGCGCGCAGCCAATGGCCATTCCATTGGCAAGCGGTGCAACACAGCAGACGCCGCGCCAAACCCCAACCCGTAGGGCCACTTGCCTGCGGGCGCATCACTGCGTTGCGGCCTGCTTATGGAGAATGGCTCCACTGTGCAGCCCGCGTCTTGCGCTGCATCCCGCAGGCAAGTGGCGCGGAATATGAAACCTGCTGAAACAGGCTCTAAATATCTATGCATTTTTCCTGTTGAGCTTATGCCTGCTTGCCGCTATGCTCAGCACCCGATGCCTAATCTCCACGAGCGCAAGTTGAATGCCCCTTCGACACTTCCGGGATTAATGATCGTCGACGACGACCAGCTGATCCGCGAGGGGCTGGCGGCTGCCTTTGACCGCGATTTCAACGTGTCTCAGGCCGAATCGCGCGCCGCGGCAATCGACCTGCTGCGCCGGCTGCCTACTCCCCCGCAACTGGCCCTAGTCGACCTCGGGCTGCCACCTGTCCCGCACCGCCCCGACGAAGGCTTCCACCTGATCGCCGAATTGCTGGCGCATTCGCCGAAGATCAGGATATTCGTCCTGTCCGGCCAGGAAGAACAAAGCAATGCACGCCATGCACGCGCCCTCGGCGCGATCGATTTCATCGCCAAACCCTGCACCCCAGAAAAGATCGGGCGATATCTTGCGGATGCGCTGGCGCTTCAGGACGATGAACAGAACGATGGCGCACCGGATCCGCAATCGTTCGGCATCGTCGGCCAGAGCCCCGCCATCCAGGCGTTGCGCCACCAGATCGCCATGTATGCCGCCACGCCTTTTCCGGTACTCATCGTGGGTGAATCGGGCAGCGGCAAGGAATTGGTTGCCCAGGCCATCCAGAAGCTCGGGAACACGCCGGATGGCGTTTTCAAGATATTCAACTGCGCCGCGATCTCTCCGACGCTGATCGAGGCCGCCCTATTCGGCCACAGCAAGGGCGCCTTCACCGGCGCGACCGGCATGCAGTCCGGCTTCTTCGAAGATGCCTCCGGCGGCGCCCTGTTCCTCGACGAGATCGGCGAATTGCCGATGGAACTCCAGGCCAAACTGTTGCGCGTGCTGGAGAACGGCGAATACCAGCGCGTCGGCGAAACCGAGACGCGCAAGAGCCACGCCCGCATCATCGCCGCGACCAACCGCGACTTGCGCGATGCGGTCAAAACCGGCACCTTCCGCAGCGACCTCTATCACCGCCTGAACGTATTCACCATCACGGTCCCGCCGTTGCGCGAACTCGGACAGGACAAGCTGCTCCTGCTCAATCATTTCCGCACCTATTACGCACGCCAAACCGGCCGGCCGGCCTTTGAGCTGCACCCGGATGCGCTCCAGCTCTGGGAGCGCTACGGCTTCCCCGGCAATACCCGCGAATTGCGCAATATCGTCATCAGGCTGGCCACCAAACATTCTGGCCAGACGGTCGGTGCCGCGCAGTTGCAGGAAGAATTCGACCCGGGACCGGAGGACAGGGGACAGGGAACGGAAGCCGGAAAACACCATCTCGACGATCTCAGGGCCGGCAATTTCAATCTGAACCAATACCTGCACGAACAGGAAAGGCGCTATATTGCCGCCGCACTGGAGCTTGCCTCGGGCAACATCAGCGAGGCCGCCAGGCTGCTCGGCCTCAACCGCACCACCCTGCACAGCCGCATGGATGCACACGAAAAACCCAACGCTTAGGATCCGGACATGTATTTGGAACACTTTGGACTGAACGAGCCTCCTTTCAGGATCACCCCGGTCACGGAATTTTTCTTCTCCGGCGCCAACCGCGGCGAAATCCTCGATGCGCTGATCTATTCCCTGAGCGAAGCCGAAGGCATCATCAAGGTCAGCGGCGAAGTCGGCAGCGGCAAGACCATGCTCTGCCGCATGCTGCTCGAACGCCTGCCCGGATACATCGAAACCATCTACCTCGCCAACCCCAGCCTGTCGCGCGAAGAGATGCTGTATGCGATCGCCGATGCACTGGGGCTGGACATCAAGGGCGAGCGCGTCGGCGTCATCATGCAGAACATCCAGAACCGGCTGGAGAGCCTGGCGCGCGAAGGCAAGCGCGTCGTGGTGCTGGTCGACGAAGCGCATGCCATGCCGCTGGACACGCTGGAGGAACTGCGCCTGCTGTACAATCTGCAGGTCGGCAACTTCAAGCTGCTGCAGATCGTCCTGTTCGGCCAGCCGGAACTCAACGCCAAGCTGGAACAGCCCAACATGCGCCAGCTCAAGGACCGCATCGTCCATCACTTCCACATGCAACCCCTGTCGCGCAACGTGCTGGAAAGCTACCTGATGTTCCGCATGCGCGCGGCCGGCTACCACGGCCCGGATGTCTTCTCGCCGGCCGCCATCAAACAGATCGCCAACGCCTCCAACGGCCTGATGCGCCGCGTCAACATCCTCGCGGATAAATCGCTCCTCGCCGCCTTTGTCGAAGACACCCACAACATCGAGCCGCGCCATGTGCAGGCGGCGATGCGCGACAGCGAACTCGAACCCACGCGCAAACCGATGCCGGACAAGAAAGTGCTGGGCGGCGCAGCGGCGGCAATACTCGTGGCAGGATTCGCCGCATGGTGGTGGATGCATGACACCCCCCAGACACCCATACCATCGTCGGAACTGCTGTATGAAGCTGCTGTGGTACCTGCTATGGTACCGACACCGCCACCGACGCAGGTCGCGGCACAGTCGCCGCCCCCGTCGCCCACACCGGCACCTGCCGATACTTCAACTATTGCCACGGTGACACCACCCGTCGCTGTCGCAGTGCCGCCCCAACCCGCACCGGTAAGCACCGTGGCGCCACCCGTCGTACCTGCCGCCACCGTGTCGGAAGCAGCGCCGGCACCGAAGAGCCGTTATGAGCAACGCATTGCCGCCACACAACGCCTGCTCGTCGGCAAACAGGCCGTCGCCAGCATCCAGCTTTTCTACAACGAAGCGATCAACAAGAACAACACCGAAGGATTCCTGCGGCGCGCCGAGAAACTCGGCAAACTCCAGGAAATCTACCTGCTTCCCGCGAAGTCGGGCAACAAGGAAGGACTGCGCGTTCTCTATGGCGCCTACCCCTCGGCTGAAGCGGCGCGCAATGCGATACAGTATCTGCCATCGCGTTATCAGGAATCCTTCGCCATCTCCATCTACATTTTCTGAGGATCGCGCCGATAAGCATGTGTTGAGCCATTCCGATAAAGCTGTTAGGCTTTACGCCACCAGGGGGAAATAAAATGCGTTCGAGCAACCTGATGTTCAGCCTCTGCGCCGTCGGCGCCATGCTGTCCGGATGCGGCACACAGCCGCTGCAACCCTCCGACAAACACATCCAGCAGTCGCCGCAACAGGTCTCTCTCGCCTCGACCGGCATTCCCGATACCATCAAGCGTAGCGCCATCCTTCTCCCGCCCAAACCGGAAGCGAAGCCGGAAACCTACAGTGTGGTGGTCACCAACGTGCCGGCGCAAGAGATCCTGTTCGCGCTGGCGCGCGATGCCAGGATCAACCTGGACATCCACCCCGGAATACAGGGTGTCGTCACGCTGAACGCACTCAACCAGACCCTGCCGCAGATACTGACGCGCATCGCCAAGCAGGTGGACATGCGCTATGAGCTGGACAACGGCAACCTGACCGTGATGCCGGATTCACCTTACCTGCATAGTTACAAGGTCGATTATGTGAATATGTCGCGCGACTCGGAAAGCACCCTGACCACCAGCGCGCAAGTGGCAAATGTGGCGACATCCGGCTCAGCCACCGGCAGCGGCGCCAACAGCTCGTCGATGAGCATCAAGGACATCTCCAAGAACCGTTTCTGGGAAACCTTGGTACAGAACATCAAGGATCTGTTGCATGAGACCGACAAGATATTGCCGGAAGGTTCCAGCGAGACCGTGACCGAACAAAGCGGCATCATCGACCGCCTCGCAGCCGCGCAGAAGAGCTCCTCCAGCAAGAACGCCAATAACGCGACTGCGGCACAACCCGCCATTCAGGAAGACACCGCCAAACTGATCACCCGCCGCAACACTTTCCGCGAAGCGGCTTCAGTCATCGCCAGCCCCGAGACCGGCCTGATCACGGTACGCGCCACCGGACGCCAGCATGAAAAGATTCAGGAATTCATCGACCAGGTGATGAACAACGCGCGTCGCCAGGTGATGATCGAAGCGACCATCGTCGAGGTGCGCCTGAGCGACAACTACAAGCAGGGGATTAACTGGTCAGCCTTGATCAAAGCTGGTGGCAAACAATTCAAATTTGTACAAAGTAGTGGAACGCAGACATTACCATTACCTACCAATGTTGATACTCGATTGGGCAATGGCGTATTTGGCATCATCACCAATCCGACCGCCAATACCATCAACCAGCAAGTATTGCTGCTTGAATCCTTCGGCAACGTCAAGGTATTGTCCAGCCCCAAGCTCAGCGTAATCAACAACCAGACAGCCGTCATCAAGGTAGTGGACAATCTCGTCTATTTCACCATCACCGGCGGTTCAACCAGCGTCACCAATGGCGTGACAACAACGACGCCCTCAACCAGTACACCCAATGTATTGCCAGTCGGCTTCACCATGAGCGTCACTCCGCAGATCAGTGATAGCGATGTAGTGTTGTTCAACCTCAAGCCAAGCATTTCCCGGCTGGTCAGAATGGTTCCAGACCCGGTTAACGCAGCCAATAGCGTCCCGGAAACACAGACGCGTGAACTGGAATCGATCCTGCGCGTTGAAAACAACCAGATCGCCGTGATGGGTGGCCTGATGCAAGATGAGGTTAAAAATCTCACCGATGCTATACCCGGTTTATCCAAAATTCCGCTGGCGGGCGAACTATTCAAACAGCGTAACGACACCTCGACCAAGACCGAACTGGTGATCTTCCTGCGTCCGGTAGTGATCAAGGATGCCAGCGTGGATGGCGATTTCAGCGCCTACCGTGACATGCTGCCGGATCAGAACTTCTTCAAGGACCCGGCGAAAGCCAAGCCCTGACACCATGAGCCTGCTCCTGGACGCCCGCAAGAAATTGCAGCAAGCGCAATCGATGCGTGAGGGCGGACACTCATCCCAAACTCCAGAACTCGCCTTGCAAGAGCATCCGGCGGAGCAAAACGCCAGGCCGGCTGTTGCCGATCCTGCACTGCCAGGCGGGCTGTCTGCCCGAAGTGCCGGGCAGAACCTGTTCAGCGTAAAAGCGCCGCTTGCGTCCCCTGCTCGCGCCTTGCCCAACCGCAACCTGCTGCTCGCCCTGGGCGGCACGATCCTGCTGCTCGGCTTCGGCGCGGCCTGGCTGTGGTATCTCGATTCCGCAAGCAGCACCGGGCCGCTACGCCCCGTCCATCCGCCCTCCACGCCGATTGCGCAACAACCGGCAGCTGCACCCGCCGCGCAGCAAGCCGCTTTGGTGTCTGGAATAGCCGAGACCCAACCCGCTGCCGCAGAAACCGCCGCACCGCCGGCGCCCGCAACAACTCCCCCATCCAACGCCATACGGGAAGTGGCTGCAGCACCCGCACCGGATACCGCCACGGCGATGGCGCAGCCGCCCGTCGACAGCACGGCACGCGCGAGCAGCACTCCGATACGCATACAGCAGCAACGCGCGGAGTTGATCGACCCGCTGCTCAGGGATGCCTATATCGCCTATCGCGAGGGCAGGCTGGACGATGCCCAACAGAAGTATCTCGCCATGTTCAAGAAAGACGCGCAGAACAGCGATGCGCTGCTCGGCCTGGCGACCCTCGCCCAGCACCGCGGAGAAGACCGGATGGCGGCGCAATATTATGCACTGGTGCTGGCGCTCGACCCGCGCAATGCGCTGGCCAATGCCGGCATGTCGTCGCTTAGCGCGGATGTCGAAAACAACGAGAGCCGCCTGAAGATACTGCTGCGCGAACAAGGCAATTCGGCCCCCCTGCATTTCGCGCTGGGCAACCTGTATGCCGGGCAGTCGCGCTGGGGCGAAGCGCAGCAGGCCTATTTCAACGCTTACACGCTGGAAGCCGGCAATGCCGAATACGCCTTCAATCTTGCCGTCAGCCTTGACCGCCTCGGCCAGGGGCAACTGGCCGCGCAGCATTATCAACGTGCCCTGCAGCTCGACCCGTCGCGCACAGCAGGCTTCGACCATATGCAAATCTCCCGCCGTGTCCAGGAACTGACGCGCCCGCAAACCACGGATTAAACGCCATGTCAGAGCCGATGTCCGATAACCAGCTCCAGCAACCGCTGGGGCGCATACTGGTCGACAAGGGCGTCATCAGCGACGACCAGTTGCGCATCGCGCTGCAGGAACAGAGCAAGACGCACCAGCCGCTGGGCCGCCTGCTGGTGCGCCTCGGCTTCCTCTCCGAAGCCACCATCCGCGACGTCCTGTCCGAGAACCTCGGGCAGGAGACGGTCGACCTGTCCAACATCATCGTCGATCCCGCCGCGCTGGTGCTCATCCCCAAGGATGTCGCGCGGCGCTATCAGCTGCTGCCGCTGTCGGTGGACCAGATCGGCCGCATCCTGACCCTGGCGGTCGCCGACCCGGACAACATCATCGCGCTGGACCAGGTACGCGCGCTGCTCAAGGACGAGTACCGACTGATCACCCAACTCGCGAGCGAATCCGACATCGTGCGCGCGATCGACCAGTACTACGGCTTCGAGCTCTCCATCGACGGCATCCTGCACGAGATCGAGCCGGGCGAGATGGATTACCAGACGCCGCAAGTCGGTGTGAACGAATTCAGCCAGCCGGTGGTGCGCCTGATCGATGCGCTGCTGACCGAGGCGGTGCAGCGCGGCGTATCCGATATCCACTTCGAACCGGAAAGCAGCTTCCTGCGCATCCGCTACCGCGTCGACGGCGTGCTGCGCCAGGTGCGCAGCCTGCACAAGAGCTACTGGCCGGCGATGGTGGTGCGCCTGAAGGTGATGAGCAACATGAATATCGCCGAAACGCGCGCACCGCAGGACGGCCGCATCTCGCTGCGCCTGTCCGGCCGCCCGATCGACTTCCGCGTCGCCTCGCATCCCACCACGCACGGCGAAAACCTGGTGCTGCGCATCCTCGACCGGCAGAAGGGCATTGTGCCGCTCGACCAGATCGGCCTGGATGAGAATGCGCTGAACATGCTCAAGATGATCATCGCCAAGCCGGAAGGCATCGTGCTGGTCACCGGCCCCACCGGCAGCGGCAAGACCACCACGCTGTATTCCGTGCTGAACCATGTCAACACCGAGTCGGTCAACATCATGACGCTGGAAGACCCGGTCGAATACCCGATCTCGCTGATCCGCCAGACCTCGATCAACGAGGCGGCCAAGCTGGATTTCGCCAACGGCATCCGCTCGATGATGCGCCAGGACCCGGACATCATCCTGGTCGGCGAGATCCGCGACCATCCGACCGCTGAGATGGCGTTCCGCGCCGCGATGACCGGCCACCAGGTCTATTCGACGCTGCACACCAACTCCGCCATCGGCGCAGTACCGCGCCTGCTCGACATCGGCATCCTGCCCGACATCATGGCCGGCAACATCATCGGCATCGTGGCGCAACGGCTGGTGCGCGTGCTGTGTAACGAATGCAAATATCCGTACCAGCCCGATGCCGTGGAACGCAGGCTGCTGGGTTTCGCCGGGGAGCAGGACATGACCCTGTATCGCGCCGCCGGCTGCGACGCCTGCAACCATCAGGGCTACAAGGGGCGCATGGCCATCATGGAACTGCTCAAGATGGATCACGACCTTGACGACCTGGTGTCGCGCCGCGCCAGCACCCGGCAGATCCGCGAAGCGGCGTTGGAGAAAGGTTTCCGCCCGCTGGCGATGGACGGCATCCGCCGTATCCAGCAGGGCATCACCTCGCTCGCGGAAGTCAGCCGCGTGGTGGACCTGACCGACAGGCTCTGACATGGCACTGTATTCCTACCGCGCCGTCAACGGCCAGGGCAAGAGTAGCCGGGGGTTGCAGGACGCGGCCAATCTAATCGATCTCGAAATGCGGCTGAAGCGCGGCGGCATGGACCTGATCGACGCAAAGCCGGACACCGGGAAGACCGGGCTGGGGCGCCGCCGGGTAAAACGCCCGGAACTGATCACGTTCTTCTTCAATCTGGAGCAGCTCACCCGCGCCGGCGTTCCCTTGCTGGAGAGCCTTGCCGACCTGCGCGACACCATGAACGACCCGCACTTCCGCGAAATCATCGCCAGCCTGGTCGAATCCATCGAAGGCGGCAAGAAGCTCTCCCATGCCATGGCCGAGCACCCGGATGCATTCGACAGGATATTCATCAGCCTCACCCATGCCGGCGAGGAAAGCGGCCGCCTGCCGGACGTGTTCGAACACATCACCGATTCGCTGAAGTGGCAGGACGAGATGGCATCGCACACCAAGACCATCATGATCTACCCGGCTTTCGTCGGCACTATCGTGGTGGCGATCACCTTCTTCCTGATGATCTACCTTGTACCGCAACTGGTCGGCTTCATCCAGGGCATGGGGCAGGAGATCCCGATCCAGACCCGCATCCTGCTCGCCACTTCGTCCTTCTTCGTCGACTACTGGCACGTCCTGCTCGCCCTGCCGGTCGCCCTGCCGATCGCGGCCAGGCTGCTCATCCACTCCAGCCCGGAGATGCAATACAGATTCGACAACCTCAAACTCAACCTGTGGGTGACCGGCCCGATCCTGCGCAAGATCATCCTGGCCCGCTTCGCCAACACCTTTGCCATGATGTACAGTTCCGGCGTGAGCATCCTCGACTGCATCGCCAACTCGCGCGACGTGGTCAACAACCGCGCAGTCGCCAAAAGCTTGGATGACGTCATGCTGGAGATCGAATCCGGCCGGAACCTGACCGAGAGCTTCCGGCAAACCAGCATGTTCCCGCCGCTGGTGATACGCATGCTCAGGGTGGGCGAGGCCACCGGCTCGCTGGACAAGGCCCTGCTCAATATCAGCTATTTCTATGACCGCGACGTGAAGGAATCCATCAAGAAAGTGCAGGTCATGATCGAACCCACCATGACCCTGATACTCGGCGCGCTGCTCGGCTGGGTGATGCTGTCGGTGCTGTCGCCGATCTACGACATCATAGGCAAGGTGAAATTCTGATGAGCCGCTCGCTATTGCTACTCCTCAGTGCCGATCACCTGCATGCGCAGCTCATGGTGAACAGCAAGATATCCACGCAACGCGAGTTCTCCGACTCGGCGGAAGACCAGCGCGCGTTCGCCGACTTCCTGCAGGAGGTGAAGTACCCGGTCTATCTGCTGGTCGACCTGGTCGAAGAAGACTTCCGCCAGGAATCCATACCGCACCTGTTCGGCCGGTCGCGCAGCGCCATGCTGAAGCGCAAGTTCGAGCAGTACTACCGCAATACCCCGTTCTGCGAGGCCGCGCTGCTGCAGCGCCAGAAGACCGGGCGGCGCGATGACGACATGCTGTTCTCGGCATTGACCAACCCCACACTCATCATGCCGTGGCTGGAAATCATGCAGGCGCAGCAGACCCCGCTCGCGGGGATCTATTCCGTCCCGCAGATCAGCGCGCCGCTGATCAAGGATCATCCGTCCAGGCACCTGCTGCTGATCTCCTGGGAAAAATATGCCGGCTTGCGCCAGACCTATTTCAGCGATCATCGCCTGCAGATCTCGCGGCTGACCCCGATACACGGCGACATCTCGTTCACCGACACCGTGGTCAGGGAACTGACCCGCACCTACCAATACCTCAAGAGCTTGAGCCTGCTGCCCGCCGGACAGACCCTGGACGTGCTCATCCTGTGCCACGCCGACGACCATGCCAGGTTGCAGGACGGACGGCTGCCGGACAGCGCGGACATGCGCTACAGCTTCATCGAACTGGCGGATATCGCCAGACAACTCAAGATCGACTACCACTTCGCCGACTCGGACTCGCGCCAGGTCTTCCTGCACCAGCTGGCCGCCAAACCGCCCAAGGTCAATTATGCCGATACACCCCATCTGCATTACTACAGCCTCTGGCAGTTGCGCCATCGTCTGGCCTGGCTTAGCGCCATATTGCTGCTCGGCAGCATGCTGCTGAGCGCCGCCACCATCTGGCAAGGCAGCCTTGATGCGGATGAAGCCGACTCCATCCAGTCGCAGGCACAACGCACACTGGCCGAAGCCGAGCAGATCACACGCGCCTTCCCCAACACTTACGCATCGGCTTCCGACATGAAAGCAGGCGTGACGACCATGCGCAGGATCGCACAGCTCTCCCATCTGCCGGGTGAAACCCTGCTTCCGATCAGTGCAGCGCTCGATAGCCACCCTCAACTCGAGCTCGACGAACTCAGCTGGCAAACCGACCCTGACACGGCGACCGGCAGCGCCGATGCACACTTCCACATCGTCACCATCAAGGGACGCCTGACCGGTTTTGCCAGCGATTACCGTGCCGCGCTGAACTATCTGGACGATCTGCAGCGCGGCCTGACCGCACAAGGCTATCTGGTGACGATATTGAGCAAACCGCTCGATGTCAGCCCCGGCAGCAACATTGCCGACCAGCGCGAGATGCGTGAAGATGGGCTGGGATTTTCCCTGAAACTTTCCCAGAGGCACGCAACATGAGACGGACGGAACCATGAGATTCTTCTCCTCCGATTTTCCGTTGATACAGTGGAGCATCGTATCGTTCGGCGTGGCTGCCACCATCAGTCTGGTTGTCGTGTTCGGCAGCAGCGAATATGCCGGCAAGTCTGTGGAGTACCTGCGCAATGCGCAGAGCCAGCTCAGCAACGCGCGCAACCGTTTGGCAGCCGCGCAGGAAGACCGGGGAAACATGGCAACGTTCGCCGAGAAATACGGCACGCTGCAAGCCAACAAGATCATCGGTGACGAACAGCGGCTGGACTGGATCGAGGGCATGGAAGCCATCCGCCGCCAGAACCTGGTGACCGATTTCCGCTACACCATCGCGCCGCAGGGAAAATATGCCGCCGCGCAACCGATCGACAGCGGCAACTTCGACATCCATTACAGCGAGATGAAATTGCAGTTCGAGTTGCTGCACGAAGGCCAACTGCTGGATTTCTTCTCCGCCCTGCGTAGCCGCATCAAGGGCTGGTACCAACTGGACGGCTGCACGATGCACCGCGGCGGCGATGAAGCCACCACGCAGCTCACGGCCGAGTGCAGCGGCGGCTGGATCACGTTGAAGAACCGGAACGAGCCAAAATGAAAAGTTTTTCGGGAGCGCTCTTGATCGCATCAGGCCTGTTGGCTACTCCGCCCGCGCAGGCCGAGGGATTGGGCAGGCTGTTCTTCACGCCGGAGCAACGCGCGCAACTGGAATACGACAATCAGAAAGGCGGCAACGCCACCGAGAGCAGCCGCATACTGTCCGTCAGCGGCATCGTGCAGAAGCGCGGCGGGGAGCGCACCGTCTGGATCAACGGCGTGCCGCAGATCGCCGGCGCCAGCGACGAACGCGCCCCGGAAAGCGTGCCGGTCGCCATCCCGGGGCAATCGCAACCCGTCAAGGTAAAGGTCGGCCAGAAAGTGCTCATCGCGCCGGCGGCGGAAGAACGGTAACCGCCATCATGCAGCGTCCGCCATCACTCCCGGAAATTCCAAGGGGACAGCGCGGCGCGGCGCTGATCATAATGCTGGTGATCGTGGTGATGGGGATTGCTGCTGCACTGGTTAGCTCCCTTAGCGCCACCAAACTGCAAGCGATACGTCAGGAAATATCCGCCGCTGCGCTGAGCCAAGCTCGGGATGCGCTGATCGGTCGCGCAGCCAGTGATGCTGGTTTGCCGGGTAGCCTACCCTGCCCTGACACTGACAATGACGGCTCTGCCCAGTTGTTAAGCGGCAACGTTTGTCCGAGCTATATCGGCAGACTGCCGTGGCGTACCCTAAAACTGCCCGATCTGCGCGATGGCAACGGCGAGCGCCTATGGTATGCGCTCTCGCCCAATTTCCGCGACGACGATTCAGCTCGCCCACTCAACAGCAACACCAAGGGCGAGCTTGCAATATATCGAGCCGATGGCACTAGCCTCCTGACCGAAGCCGGATACAGCGCCGTCGCGGTGATATTTTCGCCGGGCAGTCCCCTCGGTTCGCAGAGCAGGAGCACCGTTGCCGAACAAAACAGTGCATCAAACTATCTGGATATCGCCAACAGCCGGAACAATGCGTCCGCCAGCGGCCCATTTATTACCGGAACAAATTCAGAAAACTTCAACGACCAGCTCATTTTCATCGCCACCAAGAACCTGATGCCATTGATTGAACAGCGCGTCGCTGCCGAAGTTAAGAATGCACTATCCAGCTATTTCGCGAACAGTGGATGCAACTGCTATCCATGGGCGGATACTGTAGATCAGTGGTTGGATTATGACTCCAATGTAGGGCTGAACCGAGGATGGTTACCTAACAATGCAAGCCCAGTCGCTTGGTCCGGTTCTTTTCGCCCACCGCAATGGTTCTTCGACAATGAGTGGTACAAACTGATTTACTATAGCGTAGCGAGGGATTACACGGATGACCCGGGCGATTGCGACAGCTGCGATGACGACACGCTCAGCGTAGACGGTATCGCAGGAACGCATGCGCTGTTCTTCTTGCCAGGAACACCACTTGGTGCGTTGATCCGCACGCCCAACACTCTATCCGAGTATCTGGAAGATTCAGAAAACAACGATAACAACGATGATCTATATATCACGCCCACCTCATCTGCTGGAGACCGAGACCGGATTTACCGGTTGCCATAACATGACCAGATCACAAAGACCCGCCGCAAGCAGAATGAATCGCGGTTTCAGCCTGATGGAAATGGCGATCGTGCTGGCTATTGTCGGATTGCTGCTGGGCGGGCTGATGCCAACGCTGTCGGCCCAGATGGAATCGCGGCGCATCAACGAAACGCGCGGGCAGATGAATGACATAAGGGATGCATTGACGGGTTTCGCCATCATCAAAGGCAGGTTGCCCTGCCCTGCCGACGGAACTACGGCCGCTGGCGACGAACTGGTTACCGGAAGCGGGGTAGCCGCTGTTTGTACGCTTACCAAGGGCGTCTTGCCATGGGGCACACTGGGAACAAGTGAAACTGACGCTTGGGGCCGGCGTTTCACCTATCGCGTTTCACATGGAGTTAGCTCGAATTTTGCCGATGGCGCTGACGGAACTGGTAGCGCATCCTGCAGCATCACCGCAGGAGTGTCATTCCAGCTGTGCTCAATTGCGACCCTCGAAGTCCGTTCTGCCTCTTCTGGCGGCACAATCGTAGCCGCTAACGTACCGGCAGTCGTAGTCTCGCATGGCGAGGATGGCCTCGGCGCCTATCCATCCGGAGGTGGGGCGCAAATCGGCACAGCGACAGGCGACGAAGAGGAAAATGCCGATGACAACAACACTTTCGTCAGCAAGGATCATTCAACCGACTTTGATGACCTGCTCATCTGGATCTCGCCCAATACACTGGTCAACCGCATGGTGACCGCAGGCAAGCTGCCTTAGGCCCTGCGCCAACTCGTTCCCTGCGGCGTATCCTCCAGCACGACGCCCGCCTCCAATAGCGCCCTGCGGATACGGTCGGCCTCGGCGAAGTTCTTCGCTTTCTTGGCGGCGATGCGGGCTTCGATCTGCGCGTTAATCGCGGCCTCGTCCAATCCGCCCTCACTTGCTCCGCCTTGCAGGAACTGTTGCGGCTCGCGTTGCAGCAGGCCGAGCACACCGGCCAGCGCCTTGAGTTGCGCGGCGGCTTCCGGCGATTGGCTGCGGTTCACCTCGTTGGCGAGGTCGAACAACACGGCGACCGCTTCGGGGGTGTTGAAGTCGTCGTCCATCGCGGACTTGAAGCGGACGGGGTAGGGATTTGCCCAGTCAACAGCGCCCTCTCCCCCAGCCCCTCTCCCGCTTGCGGGAGAGGGGAGTTGGCTTCCCTCTCCCGCAAGCGGGAGAGGGATTGAGGGAGAGGGTAAAGTCTTGAGTGCGGTATAAAGTCTTGTCAGTGCGCCCTTGGCATCGTCCAGATGCGCATCGGAATAATTCAACGGGCTGCGGTAGTGCGCGCGCAGGATGAAGAAACGCACCACTTCGGCGTCGTATTTCTTCAGCACCTCGCGGATGGTGAAGAAGTTGCCGAGGCTCTTTGACATCTTCTCCTCGTCCACGCGCACGAAGCCGTTGTGCATCCAGTAGTTCACGTACTGGCACCGGTGCGCGCCCTCGGACTGGGCGATTTCGTTTTCGTGATGCGGAAATTGCAAATCCGCACCGCCGCCGTGGATGTCGAAATGCTTGCCCAGCAGCTCCGAGCCCATCGCCGAGCATTCGAGGTGCCAGCCGGGGCGGCCCTTGCCCCACTTGGAATCCCACTTCACCTCATCCGCTTCGCCGTCCTTGGCGTGCTTCCACAACACGAAGTCGAGCGGGTCATGCTTGTTCGAGTCCACCTCCACGCGCTCGCCCGCGCGCAGGTCTTCCAGCGACTTGCCGGAGAGTTTGCCGTAGCCCTCGAACTTGCGCACCGCGTAGTTCACATCGCCGTCCGCCGCCTGATAGGCCAGGCCGTTCTGTTCCAGTTGTGCGATCATCACCAGCATCTGCGGCACATACTGCGTGGCGCGCGGCTCATGGTCCGGGCGTTGCACGCCCAGCGCATCGGCATCTTCGTGCATGGCGTCGATGAAGCGCTGGGTCAGCGCATGGATGGATTCGCCGTTCTCCGCCGCACGCTTGATGATCTTGTCGTCGATGTCGGTGATGTTGCGCACGTAGGTGACATCGTAACCGGAGGCCTTGAGCCAGCGGTACACCATGTCGAACACCACCATCACGCGCGCGTGTCCCAGGTGGCAATAGTCGTACACCGTCATGCCGCACACATACATGCGCACCTTGTTGGCATCGATGGGTTTGAAATCCTGCTTGTCGCGGGCGAGGGTGTTGTAGATTTTCAGCATGGGTGAATCAGAAGCTCATGGGCTTGTTGTCGTTCAGGTTGAGCCAGCCTTTGACGATGCGATAGATGATCCAGCAGAAGTTGGCGAACAATATGGCGAAACCGACCAGGATAAAAGCCGTTATCCCGCCGATCACCGCCCACAACAGGCCGAACCAGAAGGTGCGTATCTGCCAGCGGAAATGGCTCTCCAGCCAGGTTCCCGCAACATCGTCCTGCTTCACATAATTGATGATGATGCCGACGATGGCCGTGATGCCGGTGAAATAGGAGAGCGCGTAGAGGATGTACACGACCTGGGTGAGCGTCCGCAACGACTTGATCTGCGCCTCGCCCGACACGATGAATTCTTCGCTCATGATTGCTCCTTTGCCCAGGAATCCTTCAGCGTCACGGTGCGGTTGAACACCAGCTTGCCGCCCGGCTGATGGTCGCGGCGGTCGGTGCAAAAATAGCCGAGGCGCTCGAACTGGTAGCGTGTCTCCGGCGCGGCATCCTTGGTGCATGCCTCTACCCAGCCTTGCACTACGGTGAGCGAGTCCGGATTGAGATGGGTGCAGAAATCCACCTCCCTGTCCGAGTCCGGTTCCGGCACGTTGAACAGGCGGTCGTACAGACGGATCTCGGCGGGCAGCGCGTGCTCGCGGGACAGGAAGTGGATCACGCCCTTGACCTTGCGCCCTTCCGGGTTCTTGCCCAGAGTGGCGTGGTCGATGCTGCAACGCAGTTCGACGACCTTGCCGGTCGCATCTTTCACCGCTTCGTCGCAACGCATCACGTAGCTGTGGCGCAGACGGATCTCGCCGCCGGGCGTGAGGCGTTTCCAGCCGGGCGGCGGCGCTTCGGCGAAATCGTCGGCTTCTATGAACAACGAGCTGCCGAACGGCACGACACGTTTGCCCAGATCGGGCACGTTGGGATGGAAATCCGCTTCGCGCGTTTGCGCGCCTTCGGCATTGGTGATGGTCACCCTGAGCGGGTTGACGATGGCCATCACGCGCGGTGCGCGCAGTTCGAGGTCTTCGCGGATCGCGCCTTCCATGATCGCCATATCGACGCTGTTCTCGCTCTTGGAGACGCCGATGCGTTTGGCGAATTCGCGGATGCCTTCTGGCGTGTAGCCGCGGCGGCGCATACCGGTGATGGTGGGCATGCGCGGGTCGTCCCAGCCGGAGACATGTTTCTCGGTCACCAGTTGCAGCAGCTTGCGCTTGCTGGTGATGGTGTAGTGCAGCTCCAGCCGCGAGAACTCGTATTGGCGCGGGTGACAGGGGATGGTGATGTTGTCCAGCACCCAGTCGTACAGCGGGCGGTGGTCTTCGAATTCCAGCGTGCAGATGGAGTGTGTGATCGCCTCCAGCGCGTCGGAGATGCAGTGCGTGTAGTCGTACATCGGATAGATGCACCACTTGTCGCCGGTGCGGATGTGATGCGCCCTTTTAATCCGGTAGATGACCGGGTCGCGCAGGTTGATGTTGGGCGAGGCCATGTCGATCTTCGCGCGCAGCACCATCGCACCGTCGGCGAATTCGCCGTTCCTCATGCGCGCGAACAGGTCGAGGTTCTCTTTCGCTGCACGGTCGCGGTTCGGGCTGTTCCGGCCGGGCTGGGTCAGCGTGCCGCGATATTCGCGCATCTGCTCCGGCGTCAGGTCGTCCACATAGGCCAGCCCCTTGTTGATGAGCTCAACCGCAAAATCGTACAGCGCATCGAAATAATCCGACGCCCAGTGCACCGGGCCGTTCCATTCAAACCCCAGCCAGCGCACGTCGTCCTGGATGGATAGCGCGTATTCCTCGCTCTCCTTCTCCGGGTTGGTGTCGTCGAAACGCAGGTTGCATTTGCCGTTGTAATCCCGCGCCAGGCCGAAGTTGAGGCAGATGGATTTGGCGTGACCGACATGCAGGTAGCCGTTCGGCTCCGGCGGAAAGCGGGTGACGATGCTGCCGTGCTTGCCGCTGGCAAGGTCAGCATCGATGATGCTGCGGATGAAGTTGGAGACAACGGGTTGTGGCGTGCCGCTCATGCTGTTGGTCTTCCCGGTTTCGGTTGAACGTAAAAATATGCGGCGGATTTTAACCGAAAACACCGGGAAACCCGCCTCTATAAACTGTGAAAACATATGGGTTATTTGCTAGAATCCGCTACTGTTTCCAACCCGTGCACATCAGGAACCGAGTATCACGATGAACATGCTCAACCGTTTTAACGAAATTCGCCTTGCCCGTTTTAGCCGCCATGCTGCGCTGTTTGCCGGCATATTGTTGTCGGGCGCCGCCCTGGTTGCGCATGCCGACGACATCCAGGATGCCAACAAGCTGTTCAAGCAGGGGCAGTACAGCCAGGCCATGACCAAGGTCAACGGCTACCTGGCCGGCAAGCCCAAGGACGCGCAGGCGCGTTTCCTGAAGGGGCTGATCCTGACCGAACAGGGCCAATCCGCCGAGGCCATCAAGACCTTTTCGGCATTGACTGAGGATTATCCGGAGCTGCCGGAGCCTTACAACAACCTCGCCGTGCTGTATGCCGGCCAGGGCCAGTACGACAAGGCCAAGCAATCGCTGGAAATGGCGATCCGCACCCATCCCAGCTATGCCACCGCGCATGAAAATCTCGGCGATATCTATGCAAAGATGGCCAGCCAGGCCTATGACCGCGCCCTGCAACTGGATCGCAGCAACGCCGCGACACAGACCAAGCTGGCGATGATCCAGGACCTGTTCGCCGGCGGCTCGCGCGGCAAGGCTGCCGCTGGAAGCGCGGCAACGGCAACAACCAAACCGGAACCTGCCGCTCCTGCTGCAAGCCAACCAGCCAAACCGGAACCCGCGAAACTTGCCGCAAGCCAACCACCAGTCAAACCCGAGCCAGCCAAACCTGCCGCAGCCGAGCCTGCCGTTAAACCGGCGCAACCTTCCGTCTCCGCTCCGAAGCGTGCCGAAACACCGGTCGCGCAGGAGGGCAGCAAAGCGGTGCTGGATACCGTCAAGGCATGGGCCGCCGCATGGTCGTCCAAGAATGTGCCGGCCTACCTGGCATTCTATGCCGGCGATTTCCGCCCGCAGGACGGCATGAACCGCGCCGCCTGGGAAGGGCAACGCAAGGAACGCATCGGCAAGCCGAAGACCATCCAGGTGCGCATCAGCAACGCCACGGTGCGCTTCACCGATGCCACGCATGCCACCGTGCAGTTCCGCCAGTCCTACCACGCCGACAAACTGAAGATCCCCGGCAGCAAGACACTGCTGATGGTGAAATCCGGCGACAAGTGGCTGATACAGGAAGAGCGCGCCAAGTAAGCCATGCGAACCCGGCGCCTGTTTTCCCTGCTGACCTGCGCCATGCTGACCGGCTTGGCACAAGCCGCGCCGGATACCGGCAACACCGAAGCGCAACTGGTCAAGAGCCTGCAAGCGATCCAGAACAACCGCCTCGATATCGCGTTCAACGAAGTGGACAGCCTACTGCGCACCACGCCCAATTTCAAGCTGGCGCAACTGGTCAAGGGCGACCTGTTGATGGCACGCGCCGGCAGGCTCGATGATATCGGCGGCGGAGCCAGGGCACCGCGCGACAAGATCGAGGAACTGCGCGACGAAGCGCAGGTACGCCTGCAACGCGCGCTGTCGCAGCAGGATCGCCAGCGTATGCCGGGCTTCCTGTGGAAGCTGGATGCCAGCCAGAAATATGCGCTGGTGGTGGATACCGGTCGCTCGACCCTGTTCGTATACCAGAACGTGAACGGCGAGCCGCGCTA
Organism: Gallionellales bacterium GWA2_60_18; assembly: GCA_001801105.1. Next base: position 26,478 of record MGWS01000030.1, on the reverse strand, counting down.
TGTCACCGACTTCTACATCAGCATCGGCAAACTCGGCGCGGAGAAATTTACCCGCGGCGACCAGCGCACGCCCATCGGCGTGTATTTCGTCACGACCGAACTGCCGAAGAACAAGCTGGCCGACATGTACGGCAGCGGCGCCTGGCCGATCAGCTACCCGAACGAATGGGACCGCAAGAATGGCCGCGGCGGCAGCGGCATCTGGCTGCACGGCACGCCCTCCGACACCTATAGCCGCCCGCCGCGCGCCAGCAACGGCTGCGTGGTGCTGGCGAACGAAGACCTCGACAAGCTTTCCACCTATCTGCAGGCGGGCGTCACCCCGGTCGTCATCGCCAGCCGGATGGATTGGCGCAGCGAACAGGATGCCGCCGAGCGCAATGCCCTGATGCGGGAGATCGAGCAATGGCGCAAGGACTGGTCCAGCCTCGATACCGACACCTATCTGCGCCACTATGCGCGCAATTTTTCCAGCGGCAGGATGAACCATGCGGCATGGTCGAAACAGAAGCGCCAGGTGAACGGCGCGAAATCCTGGATCAAGGTCAACATTTCCGACCTCAGCGTGTTCACCTATCCGGAACAGCCGGACATGGCGGTGGTCAGTTTCGAGCAGGACTACAACAGCAGCAACTTGTCGAACCGCATGAAGAAACGCCAATACTGGATCAAACAGAACAACCGCTGGCAGATCGTCTACGAAGGCGCGGCATGACCCTGAAAAGATTATTCACCGCATTTCTGGCGCTGCTGCTGTGCGGCATGATGCAACCCGCCCTTTCTTCAACCCAAGTCTCTTCAACTCAAGGCAAAAAAACCATGGTCAAACTGCACACCAATCACGGCACCATCACCTTGCAACTGGACGCCGAAAAAGCGCCGCTCACCGTCCAGAACTTCCTGGACTACGTGAACAGCGGCTTCTACGACAACACCATCTTCCACCGCGTCATCCCCAACTTCATGATCCAAGGCGGCGGCTTCGAGCCCGGCATGAATCAGAAGGCAGTTAACGCAGCGATCAAGAATGAAGCCGCCAATGGTTTGAAAAACGCCAAATACACCATCGCCATGGCGCGCACCGGCGACCCGCATTCGGCCACCGCGCAATTCTTCATCAATGTCAGGAACAACGACTTCCTCGACTATCCCGGCCAGGACGGCTGGGGTTACTGCGTGTTCGGCAAGGTAACGGAAGGCACCGAAGTAGTGGATGCGATAGGCAAAGTGCTCACCGCTTCACGTGGCTTCCATCAGGACGTGCCGGAAATAGATGTCATCATCACCAAGGCCGAAGCCGTCACACAATAACGGTAACGGCGCTTCGGCGCCGTTTTGCTTTCATGCATACCCTCTTCATCTCCGACCTGCACCTGAGCCCGGACCAGCCAAACGGCATGGCGGCATTCCGTCACTTTATCAGCACGATCGCTCCGCAGGCCGACACTCTTTACATCCTCGGCGACCTGTTCGAATACTGGGCCGGCGATGACGACCTCAATGACCCGTTCCACGCCGAAGTGGCTGCGGCCCTGGGCAAGCTCGCGGCACACGGCACCAGACTATATCTGTTGCGCGGCAACCGCGACCTGCTGATGGGCGCAGGGTTCGCGGACGCCTGCCATGCCACGCTGCTGGACGATCCCGTTCTGGTCGATGTATGCGGCTCACCTACCCTGCTGAGCCACGGCGATACCCTGTGCACCGACGATACCGCATACCAGCAATACCGCGCCCAGGTGCATGATTCCGCCTTCCAGCGCCAGTTCCTTGCCAAGCCATTGGCGGAACGCAAGGCCTATATCGAGAATCTGCGCAGCCGCAGCACGGCAGAGAAGCAGTGCAAGGACTGCGCGACCATGGACGTAAATGACGCCACGGTCGCCAACCTGCTGCGCAAGCACGGCTATCCGCGCCTGATCCACGGCCACACCCACCGCCCCAACCGCCATGAACATGTGGTGGATGGCCACCGTTGCGAACGCTGGGTGCTGGGCGACTGGTATGAGACCGGCTCGGCGTTGCGCTGCGATGCGCAGGGCTGCCAGTCCGTCAGTTTTTAGCCAAAAATTTACCGCGAAGGCACGAAGCGCACGAAGGAAACAATAACGATGCGCTTCTTCGTGATCTTCGTGCCTTCGTGGTGAGATGTGCTCTTTATCGAGCGGGATGGCGCCGACCACCATGATCGTCAGAAGACCTGCGCCAGCGCCACGGCTCGATGGCGCCGGGCGCTGCCCACAGCCCGCGCTTCTCGCGCCGCGCCTCTTCCTGCAACGCCACCATCGTTTCATCCGCCTTGCGACCGCGCCATGACGGTGCGGCCCAAGCCATGCCGAGCCGTACCTGCTCGCGATTCAGGTTCACGCCATCCGCATGCACGGTGGCAATCAGTCTGTTGTAGTCGTCGGTGGCGCGGCTGGCGACCTGTACGCGGCGCTTTGCTGCCAGTTCGATGAGCGTCTCGCGCGACACCATGCCATGCGGCTGATCCTTCTCCGGCGCGTCGATGTCGGCCAGCCTGACCTTGATGCGGCTGCCGCCGCGCAGCACCAGTAGCGTGTCACCGTCCAGCACCGCGATCACCTTCGCGGAGAATTCCGCAGCCTGCGCTGCACCCGCAATAGCGAGCAGCAGAAAGCCGCACAGCAGGCGATGGAAGGTCACAGCAATGTTTTTATGATGGCCAGGCACAGCAAGGCATAGCCGGCGGCGAGCAGGTCATCGAACATCACGCCCAGCCCGCCGTGCCAGGTACTGTCGAAATAACGTATCGGTTGCGGTTTGACGATGTCGAAAAAGCGGAACAGCGCGAAGGCGAGCAACGACCACGCCCAGCCCGGCGGGGTGAAGAACAACACCAGCGCGAAGGCCACGATCTCGTCCCACACGATGCCGCCGTGATCGGCCACGCCCAGCGCCTTGCCGGTGATGTCGCACACCCACACGCCGACGGCGAACGACCAGATCAGCACCAGAATGAACAGCGCGTCCGACAGGCGCGGCGCGAGATACCAGTACATCGGAAAAGCGACCAGCGTGCCGAACGTGCCCGGCGCCTTGCGCGCCAGCCCGCTGCCGAAACCGAACGCCAGCAGATGCGCCGGATGGCGCATCAGGAAACGCCAGGACGGCTGCACCTTCAGGGAGGATTCAGCGGAAATGGTCATAGCCGCAAATCTCGATATCGATCGGGTCACCGGCGGCATCGTGCACGGCACAGCCTCGCCCCGCAACGATCCTGCCGATACGGGCCAGTGGCAGACCGAGCTGCGCGCCGATGCGCATGACCTCATCGTGGCGCGTGGCCGCTGCGGTGAAACACAGCTCGTAATCGTCGCCGCCAGACAGGATACAACGCAGCGCTAAAGTGCCCTCTCCCCCAGCCCCCGCTCCGCGCCCCACGGCTGGCCTTCCATGTCCAGCCGACTCTGGCGGCGGGAAGCATGCTTCCCGAAACCCCGCTCTCGTCCCGTTCACGGGAGAGGGGTGCGCGACAGCGCGGGAGAGGGTGCTCAATGTATCCGATACCGGCAACGCCCCAAACCCTATCTCCGCACCCACCTGCGACGCATCAAGGATATGCCCGAGATCGGCCAGCAATCCGTCCGAGATATCTATCGCACTATGCGCGATACCGCGCAAGGCCAGCCCCAGCGCGATGCGAGGTTGCGGGCTGTGCAGCGCCGGTGCGCAGGCCGCGAACTGTTCCGCGCCCAATACGACTTCGCCTTGCAGGTGCGCCAGCGCCAGCGCGGCATCACCCAACTGTCCCGACACCCAGATCTCATCGCCCACCTGCGCACCGTCGCGGCACAAGGCCTGTTGCGGCGGCACTTCGCCCAGGATGGTGACGCACAGGTTGAGCGGGCCGCGCGTGGTGTCGCCGCCGACCAGTTCCACGCCGTGCTGCTGCGCCAGCGCGAAGAGACCCGCGCTGAAGCGTTCCAGCCAGGGCTCGTCGGCTTCGGGCATGGCGATCGCCAGCGTCGCCCAGCGCGGCTTTGCGCCCATCGCCGCCATATCGGACAGGTTCACCGCCAGCGTCTTGTGGCCGAGCAGGAAGGGATCGGCATCGGGGAGGAAATGCGTGCCGGCGACCAGCATGTCGGTGGAAACCGCCAGCACATTGCCCGCGCCGACCTGTAGCAGCGCCGCATCGTCGCCGACGCCGAGCACTGCGCCCGGTGTAGCGCGGGTGAAGTAACGGCGGATCAGATCGAATTCGGACATAAGAGCAGTCGTTAGTGGATAGTCGCTAGTCGTTAGTTAAAAAGCGGCACCCATCCTAACTAGCGACTAACGACTAACGTCTAGTAGCTGGGTTTGAGGCGAATTCCACGGCGCGCAGTTGCGGCGCAAGCTTGTCGAGCACACCGTTGACGTATTTGTGCCCATCGGTGCCGCCGAAGGTCTTGGCCAGTTCCACCGCCTCGTTGATGACCACCTTGTAGGGCACTTCGGGGTGGTGCGCCAGTTCGAATGTCCCCAGCAACAGCACCGCGAATTCCACCGGGCTGAGCTCGGCCAGCGGACGGTCGAGGTGCGGCGCGAGCAGCGCACCGAGTTCGTCGTGCCGGCTCAACGTGCCGCGCAGCAGCTTGGAAAACAGCTCCCCGTCATAACGCCCGAGATTCTTTTCGGCCTGTATCTGCTGCTCGATCTGCGCGTCGTCGCCCGCCGTCACCCGCCACTGGTAGATGCCCTGCAACGCCAGTTCGCGCGCGCGATGGCGCGGACTTTTGTTCGGCGCCTTTTTCGCTTCGCTTGCGCTCATCCGATAGCCCGCAACAGATTGACCATCTCGATCGCGACCAGCGCGGCCTCGCGCCCCTTCACTTCCATGCGCGCAAGCGCCTGTTCGTCGGTGTCGGTAGTGAGGATCGCATTGGCGACCGGAACGCCGCCGGCCAGCTGCACGTCACTCACGCCGCGCGCCGATTCGTTCGAGACCACCTCGAAATGGTAGGTGTCGCCGCGGATCACCGCACCCAGCGCGATCAGCGCATCGTAATTCCCGCTTTCCGCCATGGCCAGCAACACCGGCGGGATCTCCAGCGCGCCCGGCACGGTAGCCAGCGTAACGTCGTCGCTGGCGACATCCTGCTGCTCCAGCTGGTAGCGGCACGCGCCCAGCAATCCCTCGCATACTTCCGGATTGAAGCGGCTCTGCACGATACCGATGCGCAGCCCTTTGCCGTTCAGGTTCTTCTCGATCTCTTTCATGGTTTTTCCTTGTTGTTGGCACAGCAATATCCCACCACTTCCAGGCCGAAGCCGGCCATGCTCGGCAGCTTGCGCGGTTTGGCGATGAGGCACATCTTGCCGACGTTGAGGTCGCGCAGGATCTGCGCGCCGATGCCGTAGCTGCGCGGATCCCATTGGGCGTGGTGCGCCTCCGGCAGCGCGGCGGCGCGCGCCAGCACATCCTGCGAAGACTCGGCGTGATGCATCAGCACCAGCACCCCTGCCGGCGCGTCGGCGATCCGGGTCAGCGCATCATGCACGCTGGTGGAGTTCGGATAGTGCGCCTGCTCCAGAAAATCCATCACCGACAGCGGCTCATGCACCCGAACCAGCGTCTCCACGTGCGGTTGAATGTCGCCTTTCACCAGCGCCAGATGGGTGCGCTGCGTGGTTTTGTCCACATAGGTCACCAGCTCGAATTCGCCGTAGGCGGTCTGCACATGTCGGCGCGCCACGCGTTCCACCAGCTTCTCGTTATGGCTGCGGTATTCGATCAGGTCGGCGATGGTGCCGATCTTCAAACCGTGCGTCTTCGCGAATTCGACCAGGTCCGGCAACCGCGCCATCTCGCCATCGTCCTTGAGTATCTCGCAGATCACCGAAGCGGGGGACAGACCGGCCAGCTGGGCCAGGTCGCAACCGGCCTCGGTATGTCCGGCGCGCACCAGCACGCCGCCGTTCTGCGCGCGCAACGGGAAGATATGGCCGGGCTGCACGATGTCTGCCGGCTTGGCGTTCTTGTTCGCCGCCGCCTTAATGGTGCATGCGCGGTCAGCTGCCGAAATGCCGGTGGTCACACCAGTCGCCGCCTCGATCGACACCGTGAAATTGGTGCCCAGCGGTGAGCCGTTGTCGCTCACCATCAGCGGCAGGTTGAGCTGCTTGCAGTGCATCTCGGTCAGCGTCAGGCAGATCAGGCCGCGCCCGTGCTTGGCCATGAAGTTGATCTTCTCCGGCGTGACGAACTCGGCGGCGAACACCAGGTCGCCCTCGTTCTCGCGGTCTTCTTCGTCCACCAGCACGACCATGCGGCCGGCGCGTATCTCTTCGATGATTTCCTGTATCGGTGCTACGTCAGTCATTTCGTTTGCTCTTTCTCTGCCTGCATCATGCGTTCCACATAGCGCGCGATCAGGTCGATCTCCAGGTTCACTTGCGTACCCGTCTTCAATTCGTTCAATGTCGTCACGTCCAGCGTGTGCGGGATCAGGTTCACTTCGAACTCGGAACCCGCGACCCGGTTCACGGTGAGGCTCACGCCGTTGATGGTGATGGAACCCTTGACGGCGATGTACTTCGCCAGTGCCTGCGGCGCGCGCACCACCAGCCGCCAGCTTTCGCCGATATCGTTGAACGCGACCACCTCGCCCACGCCGTCCACATGGCCGCTCACCAGATGCCCGCCCAACCGGTCGGACAGACGCAACGCCTTCTCCAGGTTGATGTGGCCGCCCTGCTTGTCGAGACCGACGGTACAGTTCAGCGTCTCGCGCGACACATCCACCGTAAAAGTGTGCCCCTCTATTTTCACCACGGTGAGGCACACGCCGTTCACCGCGATGCTGTCGCCGATCTGCACGTCGTCCATGCCCAGCACTTCGGTCGCAACGGAAAGGCGCAGGCCGCCGTCGCGATCTTCCGCACGGGTGATGATGCCGACGTCGGCAATGATTCCACTGAACATACTTAAACACTCCTTTGAACCAAAACCGGGCGAGCCGGAACCAAACGTAGGTCGGGTTAGCGCAGCGTAACCCGACGTGATGTGTATAAGACGGTTGTCGGGTTACGCTGCGCTAACCCGACCTACATCTAACCCTTTTCAACCTTTACCAAAATACGCAGGTCGTTCCCGACCTGCCGCACATCCTGCCACTTGAGTTCGACGCGCTGATCCAAGCTGTTCAGCTCACCCAGTTGCGCCATGCTGCGCGCGGCATCGCCCAGCAGCTGCGGCGCGATATACAGCACCAGCTCGTCCGTCTGTCCGGCACGCAACAGCGCACCGTTCAGAATGCTGCCCGCCTCGACCAGAACCTCATTGACGCCGCGCTCTGCAAGGTCGCGCAACATTGCGGCCAACCCGACCTGCCCTTCGGCATCGGGCAACATGACGACCTCGACACCCAGGTCACGCAGCACGGCGGCCTTGCCCGCATCATCCGTCGCGGTATAGATCAGCACATTCTCGCCGCCATACAGCACGCGCGCATCCAGCGGCATGCGCAACTTGCTGTCGAGCACCACGCGCAACGGCTGGCGCGCGGTCGCCACCTCGCGCACATTGAGCCGCGCATCGTCCGCCAGTACCGTGCCGATGCCGGTCAGCACGGCGCAGCTGCGCGCGCGCCAGCGCTGCACGTCCAGCCTCGCCGCCTCGCCGGTGATCCACTGGCTGACGCCGTTGGACAACGCGGTGCGCCCGTCCAGGCTCATCGCGATCTTGCTTCTCAGCCACGGCGTGCCGCGTGTCATGCGCGCGAAGAAGCCGATGTTCAGCGCGCGCGCATCGGCTTCCATCAGCCCGCATTCGACCTCGATCCCGGCTGCGCGCAATTTTGCGAGCCCCTGTCCCGCAACCTGCGGATTCGGGTCCTGCACCGCCACCACCGCACGCGCAACGCCCGCCGCGATCAGCGCATCGGCGCAGGGCGGGGTGCGCCCGTGATGGCTGCACGGCTCCAACGTCACGTAAGCGGTCGCGCCGCGTGCCGCCGCGCCCGCCGCGCGCAAGGCATGGATCTCTGCATGCGGCTCACCCGCGCGCTCGTGCCAGCCTTCGCCGACGACCCCGCCATCCCCGACCAGCACGCAACCGACGCGCGGGTTCGGACTCGCGCTGTACAGCCCGCGCTCCGCCAGCCGCAGCGCCCGGGCCATCCATGCGCTGTCCCGCGCGTCCGTCATCTCAAACCTTCTTCTTGCCGCCCGCCGCAGGTTTGCGCGCCGGCGTCTTGCGCACCGCATTCACCGCATCGGCGAAATCGTCCACATCCTCGAAGCTCTTGTATACCGACGCAAAGCGGATGTAGGCCACCTTGTCGAGCTTGAGCAGCTCTTTCATCACCATCTCGCCGATCTGGCGCGAACCGACCTCGCGCTCGCCCAGCGCAAAGATCTTTTGCGTGACGTGATCTATTGCCGCATCCACCAGCTCGGTCGGCACCGGGCGCTTGTGCAGCGCGCGGGTGAAACTGGTACGCAGCTTCTCCTCGTCGAATTCGCTGCGCATGCCGTTCTGCTTGACCACCTGCGGCATGCGCAACTCCACCGTCTCGTAGGTGGTGAAGCGCTTGTCGCACGACAGGCAGCGGCGGCGGCGGCGGATGCTGTCGCCCTCGTCGCTCTCCCGGGTGTCGATCACCTGGGTGTCAGTATGCTTGCAGAAGGGGCATTTCATAAATGTTAGTTGTTAGTTGTTAGTTGTTAGTCGAAGCCCGCCGCTTTGCGGCGACAAGCCCAACTAACGACTAGCATCTAACGTCTAGCGACTATCCTCCATACACCGGAAACTGCGTCGTCAGAGTCTTTACTTCGCCCGCCACGCGCGCGATCACCGCTTCGTCGTTCGGCGCGTCCAGCACGTCGGCGATCAGGTGCGCCAGCTTCTCGGCTTCCAGCTCCTTGAAGCCGCGCGTGGTCATCGCCGGGCTGCCGATGCGGATGCCGGAGGTGACGAACGGTTTCTGCGGGTCGTTCGGGATGGCATTCTTGTTGACGGTGATGTGGGCGCGTCCCAATGCGGCCTCGGCATCCTTGCCGGTGATGTGCTTGGCTTGCAGGTCGACCAGGAACACGTGGCTGTCGGTGCGCCCGGAGACGATGCGCAGGCCACGTTCCTGCAACACCTTGGCCATCACGCGCGCGTTGTCCACCACCTGCATCTGATAGAGCTTGAATTCCTTGCTCGCCGCCTCCTTGAACGCCACCGCCTTGGCCGCGATCACGTGCATCAGCGGGCCGCCCTGGATACCGGGGAAGATCGCCGAATTCAGCACCTTCTCGTATTCCGCCTTGGCCAGAATGATGCCGCCGCGCGGGCCGCGCAGGGTCTTGTGGGTGGTGCTGGTGACAAAGTCGGCGATGCCGACCGGACTCGGGTACACGCCCGCCGCTACCAGACCGGCATAGTGCGCCATGTCCACGAACAGATAGGCGCCAACGCTGTCGGCGATGGCGCGGAAACGCTTCCAGTCGATCACCAGAGAATAGGCCGAGGCGCCCGCCACGATCATCTTCGGCTTGTGCGCGGTCGCCAGCGCCTGCACCTGGTCGTAGTCGATCTCTTCCTTTTCGTTCAGTCCGTACTGGATGGCGTTGTACAGCTTGCCGCTGATATTCACCGACGCACCATGGGTCAGATGGCCGCCGTGTGCCAGCGACATACCGAGGATGGTATCGCCGGGCTTGAGCACGGACATATACACCGCCTGATTCGCCTGCGAACCGGAATGCGGCTGCACGTTGGCGTATTCCGCGCCGAACAGTGCCTTGACGCGGTCGATGGCGAGCTGCTCGGCGATATCGACGTACTCGCAACCACCGTAATAACGCTTGGCCGGATAGCCTTCGGCATACTTGTTGGTGAGCTGGCTGCCCTGCGCCTCCATCACCGCCGGGCTAGTGTAGTTTTCCGAGGCGATCAGCTCGATGTGGTCTTCCTGACGGCGGGTCTCGTCCTGGATCGCGGCCCACAATTCCGGATCGACGCTGGCAAGGGTATTTTTTCTGGAGAACATGGCGACTATTCCTAAAGATGATGAAATCGGGAAAGGCGCGCATTCTATCATGGCGGACGGCTGATTTGCCCCGGCGGACAGCCCGCCGCGCGGACACCAGAACGCGACCGAATTCCTGATACGCCTCACGCGGAGGCGCGGAGAGCGCGGGCGGTGAAGGAACTGGATTTCTCCGCGCCCTCCGCGCCTCCGCGCGAGATCAAGCGTTCATTGTCCCAGGCGCGAATCCGCCCTGGCGAAACGCAGCATGCCGTCTGCCGCAGCGTTATCCCCGGCCTCGTCCTGCAAGGCGATCAACAGGTTGTTGCCCTCGATACGGGTGCTGTAGGAAAGCATCCGGTTGAGATTGATCGCCAGACGCGTGCGTCCGCCGGACTGGACGATATTGGCGCCGAGCAGGTCTCCCCCGAAAAATGCCTGCGCCGATATACCCAGCCCGTTCGTGGTATTGGGGAAATCGAGGATGATGCGCGGCGGATCGTCAGTAGTGAACCCTGCCGGCAGATCGGCCAGCGGTTGCGCCAATCCGACCGTAATGAGTGTCTTCCCATCGCCGGCGTTACCGACATTCAGCCCGGTGATGCTGTTATGTTCAATGACCATGCCGGCCACGTCTTCGGCGGAAGCACGCATGTCTTTCGACCAGCCGTCGTCGCCCAGCACACGCGAATTCGCGATCAGCGCATCCGCGACATCCTTTCTGCTCCATCCCAGCCCATCCAGCAGCTTCATGGCGATGGCATCCGCCTCATGCAATTGATCCTGCTTGTAGCTCGCTATCGTTATCCTGGAGCCGATGAAGGAAGCCGCCGAACTGGCCGCCGAAGCAGAGGCCGTCGTCTGCGCCACCGCCGCCGACCCGCTGATGATGCTGGTCACCGGCATGAACACCGCTGCCAGCACCGAGAACCAGATGCCGGTCGCCGCGTTCTCTTCATGATGACGGCCGATCACATGCCCCATCTCGCGGGCGATCAGGAAGCCCAGCGTATCTTCATCGAGGCGCAGTTTTTGCACGCCGCGAAAGATGACCACCGTGCCGGCTGCGCTGGAGACGCTCCCGGGATCGGCCTTTTCGGCAATGACGAACTCGAATCTGCCGAGCCGCCTGGTCAGGTCGGGGTAGGTCGCAAAGGCCGCTTGCGCCAGATCAGTGCCCAAGCGCAGGACACGCTGGTCAAAGGCGCGATTAAGCTCGCACTCCGCCCCGTTGCAGGGCGAATCCGCATTGGCCGCCGTCACTAGGGACAGCTGCATGTTCGCCTCGGAATAGACCGTGCTCACCGAAGCCGGCGCGGTCATTTGCATGCGCCCGCCCGGCACCGACGACGCGCAAGCGCCAAGCGCCATACTGGCAATCACGACAAGACAGGTGCGGATATTGATGATTCCCCCAAAAAACCAACTACGGGAGTAGAGAATGTTCCTGTTTAGCAAGTTATGTCAAGCGGCACATGGGGTTTCATCTTGGCGGAATGGCCGGCTGGTTAGGGCGTGATGGTTAAAGGGGTGATCAGAAAGTAATATGATTCACATTGAGTTTTTCCATTTCAATTCTCCCGTTCAGAAACCGAAGCCTGTTTGCGTTCTGTCGCTACGTTATACGGTTTGGCTATCGTCACCAGCCATGCCGGTGTTGGCGGCAGCAATTTGCAATTGCAGATAGGCTGTGTGCCAGACCGTGCCATCCGCGAATTCGATGCACTTGATGCGCGCGTTCCGGCTGCGGCCCCAGTTCTGGAGGGTCAGTTGGTCGTCCGTACCGTTGATGCGCAGCACTACGTCCATGCCATTACGCGCGAAAGCGATGTCGTCAGGCAGCACGCCCGAACCGATACGCAGGATATCTACGCAAGCCGCGTCGTCGATGATGTCTCGTCCGTTGCCAATATTGAACAGGTAGATATCGACCGATTCGTCGTCCAGCGCGTCATTACCGCCCGGAAACGAATGTCTCAGATGCGAATTATTTTTCATCACCGCTCTCTCCCATGCCTCCCGAAATGGCATGACCATAAGCCTATTACGTGTATTAAACAATAGGCCGAAATGCCTATGCATTTCGGCCTATCGCTCCAGCACGATGCCGCACTAAATTCGCCACCTTGACGGAGCATGCCCGGCTGGTTAGGGTATGCGCATGGTCCTTACGCCGAAAGACGCCGCATGAAGCCGCTCGCCCTGTTCGCCGCCGCCCTCACCCTGCTCGTGGCAACGGGCAGCGCCAGCGCGCTGACCAATCGGCTCAAGGACAACCCTTCGCCCTATCTCGCGCTGCATGCGGATGACCTCGTCGCCTGGCAGGAATGGAACCCGCAGACGCTGGCGCTGGCGAAGAAACAGAACAAGCTCATCTTCCTGTCGCTCGGTTATTTTTCCTGCCAGGTCTGCCACAAGATGCAGCGCGAGGCGTTGCGCGACCCGGTGTTCGCGCGCTTCCTGAACGCCTATTTCATCCCGGTGCTGGTGGATCGCGAGATCATGACCGCGCTGGACTATGAGTTGCAGGCCTACGCCATGCAGACGCAGGGATTGTCCGGCTGGCCGCTCAACATCGTCCTCACCCCGGAAGGACATCCGCTGACCGCCGTGTTCTACCAATCGCCGAAGCAATTGTTGCAGAGCGTGTCCTACCAGCAATTGCGCTGGGAACGCGAAGGCAAGACCATCCTCGCGGATGCGCGGGCGGCGACCGATGTCCGGCTCGCCTATACGCCCAAGCCGGTGCGGGTCACGCCCGTCGTGGCGCGCAAATACCGCGACCAGTTCCTGCTCGAAGTGTTCGAGCATGCTGACACCTATCGCGGCGGCTTCGGCAGCGACTCCAAATACCCCATGGCGCCACAGCTCGACACCCTGCTGGAGCTGCAACGCCGCGAGCCCGATCCCAGGCTCGAAAAATACCTGCGGATCTGGCTGGACTGGATGGCGGATCAGGGGCTGTACGACCATGTCGGCGGCGGTTTCTTCCGCTACAGCTCGGACGCGGAATGGCGTTCTCCCCACTGCGAAAAGATGCTGGGCGACAACGCGCTGCTAGCCATGATCTACCTCAAGGCAGCGGACATCTTCAACCAGCCGCGCTACCGGCGCATCGCCTTCGGCACGCTGGATTTCATAGTTGCGGGAATGCAGGACAGCAAGACCGGCGGCTTCATGGCCAGCACTTCCGCACTGGACGAACAGCACCGCCCCGGCGCCTACTACCAGTGGAACAAGGATGAGTTGAAGCGCTTGCTCGACGCCGCAGAATATAGCGCCGTGGCGCGCGTATGGGGCATCGAGCAGCGCGCGCCGCTGGCCTACGGCTACCTGCCGATGAACCGTCTGGCGCCGGACGCAGGCGAGGCGGCGAAGCTGGAAAGCGCCTACCGCAAGCTGGCCGAGGCGAGGAAGCAACGCACGCTGGTGCGCGACGTCAAACTGCTCGCCTCGCTGAACGGCTTGGCCTTGCAGGCCTTCAGCCAGGCGGCGCGCATCGAGCCGCGCTATGCCGCGACCGCACGCAAGCTGCGGGATTTTGCGGTGGGCACGCTATGGCAGAACGGCGAACTCGCCAAGGCCATGAGCAAGGGCAGGCTCATCGCGCGCGGCGAGCTGGAGGACTATGCCTTTCTCGCGAGCGGTCTGGTCGCCTACGCGGAACTGGACAATGGGAAACAGGACTTGCTCGTCGCCCGCGAGCTGATGGCCGCCGCATGGCGCGACTTCCGCACGGCGAACGGCTGGAAGGCGCAAAAGCGCAGCCTGCTCGCCGGCAGCCCGTATCTGGCGCTGGTGGATGACGGCCCGACACCCTCGCCTTCGGCCATGCTGATCGGCGCCAGCCTGCGCGCTGGCGATGCCGCGCTGGCTACGCAAGGACAAAAGGCGCTGGAAAGAGGCCACGAGATACTCGACAGCGGCGTGTTCTGGCACGCCACTCAGGTGAAGCTGATGCAGCCCGCAAAATGAAACCCGGCACGCGCACTCCGGATATACTCCATCTGGCTGAAACAACAGGGCGGCAGTCCGGCTTGCCAAAAACGACACCAGAATCCATACCGGCCCCAGACGCATGAGCATAATCGCCGTATTCAATCAGAAGGGTGGCGTAGGCAAAACCACCACAGCGCTCAATCTTGCCGCCGCGCTGGCGCGTCGCGGCCTCAAGCCGGTAGGCATAGACCTCGATCCGCAGGCGCAATTCGGTTACATCGCAGGCATTACCGCGCGCTCCGGCGATGACAGTGTCTACAGCCTGTTCCAGCGCAACCGGCCATTGCGCGAAATGATCCAGGAGTCACCCAGCGGAATCTCCGTCATCCCCTCGCACATCGAGCTATCCAAGGTGGAAGCACTGTATGGCAAGGGTTACAACGCGATAAACAAGCTCAACATCAGCCTGCGTGCGGAAAAAGCACAGGATGAGGACCGGCACTGGATCATCGACTGCAGCCCGCTGGTCGGCGTGCTCTCATTGAATGCCATATTCGCCTGCGATGGTGTCATCATCCCCATGTCGGCGGACTATCTTTCAATCAAGGGAGCCCTCCAGATCCAGAAGACCCTTCATGCGCTGGAACGGGTGCTGAAGCGCCGCGTGAAACGCCGCTACCTGCTCACACGTTTTGATTCGCGGCGACGCATGGCCAGAGATGTATTGCTCAAGGCCGAGACGGAATTCGGCGCCGATGTATGCCGGACGCTCATCTCGGAAAACGTCAGTCTTGCGGAAAGCCCCATGCTGAACAAGACCGTCTTCGAGCATGCGCCGAACAGCCGTGGCGCGCAAAACTACGAGGCATTGCTCGATGAATTGATGGCCGACGGGTTCATCAGATAATTCAGACAGCTCAATCCTGTCTGGCGATCAGCGACAGGACATCCTCTATATCTGCCGATTGCAGGAATTCTTTTTCAGAGCTGACCTCCATCCACTGCATCACCTGGCAATGGTGGTACATCTGGCGCAGCTTGCGTTCCGCGTCCGGCATATCCTTGCCGAAGATCTGGACACTCTCGACCCTTTGCCCGTCCCGCGTCGTAATGGAAAAATCATATTTCGGCATACCCCTCCCGATCACCTGACAAGTTCATGACGGCATCAACAGCCGCAGGTTGCACCGCCAAATTGTACATCGCGGCACAGCACGCTATTGCCCCGCCACCGTCATCCCCTCGACCAAGATCGAGCCGCACTGGCGCGAGCCTTGCACCAGCACGTCGTTGCCTACCGCAGCGATGTTGCGGTACATGTCCTTGAGATTGCCCGCGATGGTGATCTCGTGCACCGGATACTGGATCTCGCCGTGCTCCACCCAGAAGCCCGCCGCGCCACGCGAGTAGTCGCCGGTGACGTTGTTTACGCCGTGCCCGAGCAGCTCCGTGACCAGCAGGCCGCGCCCCATGCTCTTCAACAGTTGCGCGAAGTCCTGCTGTTTCGATGAGCGCAGGATGAGATTGTGGTTGCCGCCGGCGTTGCCGGTGGTCTGCATGCCGAGCTTGCGCGCCGAATAGCTGCCGAGGAAGTAACCGCGCAACACGCCGTCTGCGACGATGCTGCGCCGCTGCACGCGCACACCTTCGTCGTCGAACGGGCCGGAAGCCAGCCCCTTGCGGATGTCCGGCACGTCTTCGATGCCGATATGCGCCGCGAACACCGGCTGATCCAGCTGCCCGAGCAGAAAGGAGGATTTGCGGTACAGGCTGCCGCCGCTGACCGCGCCGGTGAAATGGCCGAGCAGGCTGGCGGCGACCGGCGCCTCGAACAGCACCGCGCATTGCCGGGTGGCCAGCTTGCGCGCCTTGAGGCGGCGCACGGTGCGCTCCGCCGCGATGCGCCCGACCTCTTCCACCTTGAGGATGTCGCGCGCATCGCGCGCCACGCTGTACCAGTAGTCGCGTTCCATCGCGTCGTCCTTGCCGGCGATCACCGAGCAGCTGACGCTGTGGCGCGAAGTCGGATAACCGCCGATGAAGCCGTTGCTGTTGGCCAACACGAACTGCATCTCGTGCGCGCCCACCGTTGCACCTTCGGAATTGGCGATGCGCCGGTCGGTGTCCAGCGCGGCCTGTTCGCATTCCTGTGCCAGTGCTATCGCGGCATCGACCGGCATATCCCACGGGTGGTACAGATCGAGGTCGGTGCAATCGTGCGCCTGCATGTCGGCGTCCGGCAACCCGGCGCAATCATCCTCGGCGGTGTAGCGCGCGATGGACAGCGCGGCATCCACCGTATCGCGCACCGCCTGCCGCGAAAAATCCGAGGTGCTGGCATTGCCGCGCCGCCGACCGAAATAGACCGTGACGCCCAGCCCCTTGTCGCGGTTGTATTCGATGGTCTCCACCTCGCCGTGGCGCACCGTGACGGACTGCCCGAAACCTTCCGACACCTCGGCGGCAGCCGCCGTCGCGCCGCGCTGCCGGGCATAGTCCAGCATATCCCGCGCGATGTCGCGCAATGCCTGGTCGGAATGGGAGAAACGCCGGTCGGTGCGGGCTGGTGCATTCATGTTGTGCGCGGTCGGATTGCGAAAGGCGGTATCATATCAGCATCCTATTGCCACACCGAGCGCCATGAATCAGCACGACCAACAGCATCAGGACGATGACGAGATCGAACTGCCGCCAAGCAAGACCAAGATCAAAAAACAGATGCACGAGCTGCGCGACCTCGGCGTCGAGCTGACCGAACTGAGCAAGGATCAGCTCGCACAACTGGACATCCCGGAGAACCTGCGCGACGCGATCCGCGAGATGCACCGCATCAACAAGTTCGGCGCGCAACGCCGCCAGCGGCAATACATCGGCAAGCTGATGCGCGAGGTGGATCCCGCGCCCATCATCGCCAAGCTGGACGGATGGAAAGGCGTGTCGCGCGAACACACGGCACACCTGCATCTGCTGGAGCGCTGGCGCGACCGCCTGCTGGAAGACGACCAGGCGCTGACCGAGCTGCTCGCTGCTCACCCGGAGGCCGATACCCAGCACCTGCGCGCGCTGATCCGCAATGCACACAAAGAAAAGGCGGCTGAAAAGCCGCCCAAGAGTTACCGCGAAATATTCCAGGCGCTGAAAGAGATCATTCCCGAACCGGATTGAGGGCGCCTCTAAAAATTCAAAGTTCTAAGCAAGACAAGGCGCGAGCAAAAAATTGCGACGCCGCATATGTGTAATATGTAAGGAGTAATTTTTTGTGAGCAACGCCGTATTGCGACGAAATTTGGATTTTTAGAAGCGCCCTTGATCCTCACGCAACCTGCCCCTTGCCGGGATGCTTCTCGGCGACCAGCCGGCCCAGCGTCTGCATCACGTCCAGGCTGGCATCCTCGGCGCATTCCAGCGCATTGAATATCCTGTCCTGCAACCCCTCGTCGCGCTCCCATTTCTGATCCAGCATTCCGACCATCTCATGCACGCAGCTATGCACCTTGCCATGCGGCTGGACAAGATGGCGGTATGAAGGCAGATCGCCGAACACCTCTTTGGCCGGGCCTTCGTACCACTTGCCGAGGCGACAGTTGTGGTGGTCGACGCCGACCGCCTTCCTGAATTCGTCATTGTCCGTCTCGCTCACCAGCACATAGGCACGTTGCTTGTAGATGACATGATCCACCTTGACCAGCGAAGCGAAGCTGAGGTCCTGCGCATAACGGGTGCCGGCCAGCGTGGTGACCGCGGACTCGTAGAACTTGCCGAATCTCTGTTCGAGGTTGCCGATGACCCCTTGGGATGAGTTGGCGATCTCATGCATTTCCTCCGAGTCCACCAGCATCTTGGCGGCCTCGCCCTGCAACATCTGCATAATGCTGCCGATCGACTCCGATGCATTCTTGGTATTTTCGGCCAGCTTGCGCACCTCGTCCGCCACCACCGCGAAACCGCGTCCCGCCTCGCCGGCGCGCGCCGCCTCGATCGCCGCATTCAGCGCCAGCAGGTTGGTCTGGTCGGCGATCGAAGTGATCAGTCCCACCGCCTTGTTGATCTCGGCGCTGCGCGCGTTCAATTGGGTGATCGCCGCATTGGCGTGGTTCACCCGCTGGATGATGCCGGACAGGCGCTGCACCACGTCCTTCACCGAGATGCGGCTCTGCTCCGCATCCTCGCGCGTCTGTCTGGCCAGCGACGAAAGTTGCTCCATGCTATCGGTGATCGCCTTCAGGTCCTGCTGGCTGGATGTCAGGTTCTTCAGCAGATGGTCGGTGTTGAGGTGATGCGCTCGCGACAGCATGTTGGTGCGCATCGCCGCGACCTTCTGGCCCGCCATCCCCTCCAGCAGGATGTTCTGGTTTTCCAATCCCTTCCTGAAACCGCCGTGGGTGCCGCCGCTGATCGCCATGCGGCTGAAATTGCCCGCCAGGTTGGCGCGGAAACTGCTCTCCTGCTCGCGGAAGAAGGTGTTTAACTGATCCAGCATGTCGTTCACGCTCCAGCACAGCAGGCTGATCTCGTCCTTGTCCTCGGCGATTCCGGTCACACGACCGTTGAACTTGCCCTGCACCACATCGTCGATGACGGCTTTCAGATTCTGCAACGGCGACAGCCAGCGCTTCGACAAGACCTGGCCCCAGATCGAGACCGCCATGCTGACCGCAAGGAAGCCGAGCATGAACACATCGACCCCGTGCAGCACGAAGCTGGTCAGGATGATGGCCAGCGTACCCGCCGAGAATGCCCATAACAGGAAGGAAAATCTAGATTGCAAGGACAAGTTCATCATAGCTGAGACTCTTTTCTTTCAACAGGTCGGTCAGGATTTTGCTCGATGTCGCGATCGCATTGGCCGGCCCGGCCCTGCGTTCCGCTTCCAGCATGGCGGCATACAGCCCGGTGACGGTCTGGATGCCGCTCTGTTTCGGCTTGCGGCGTACCGACAAATAACCGGTGATATTTCCCGACAGGTCGAAGGTCGGCGTGACATTGGTGAACACCCAGTAGAAGCTGCCGTCCTTGGCCATGTTCTTCACATAGGCGAAGCATTCTTCTTTGTTCTGGATCTTGTCCCACAACAGTTTGAATACCGCGCGCGGCATGTCCGGATGGCGGATGATGTTGTGCTGGGTGCCGAGCAACTCCTTCTCGCTGTAACCGGAGAACTCGATGAAGATGCGGTTGCCGTAGGTGATGCGGCCTTTGGTATCGGTCATGGAGACGATAAAATCGTCCTCGCGCATGACCTTCTCCACCGAAGTGGGGGTAATCTGCCTTTTCACTGCTCCTCCGTCCAACTCGTTGTTATGATGCAGCCCATGGAATGGACTGCCACGGCATATTTTGCCGTGGCGCATTCTAACCAAGCCCGTAACCGGATTCATTGACCCAGGTCAGGAACAGCACGATGAACACACCTCTCCCGCACATCGCCATCGAGACCGGCAACAACCCCTGCCACAGCATCATCTGGCTGCACGGCCTGGGGGCGGACGGGCACGATTTCGAGCCCATGGCCGACGAGATCACCCTGCCCTGCGCGGTACGCTACATCTTCCCGCATGCGCCGATGCGCCCGGTCACCATCAACGGCGGTTTCGTGATGCGCGCCTGGTATGACATCGCAGGAGAGGACATCGGCGCACGGCAACAGGACGCGGATGGCATCCGCGCCTCGCAGGCCGCCGTCGAAGAACTGATCGCACAGGAGGTGGCACGCGGCAGCGCGCCACAGAATATCTTTCTCGCGGGCTTCTCGCAGGGCGGCGCGGTCGCGCTGCATACCGCGTTGCGCCGCGACGAAGCGCTGGGCGGCGTGCTGGCGCTGTCCGCCTATCTGCCGCTAACGGACACCGTGGCGCGCGAGATGAAGGATGCGGCGCTATCCACGCCGGTCTTCATGGCACACGGCCGCAGCGACCCGGTCGTGCCCTTCGGCCTGGGCGCCGCCTCGCGGGATACGCTGCGGGAACTGGGTTTCGAGGTGGAATGGCGCGAATACGCGATGCCGCATTCGGTATGCGGCGAAGAACTGCGCGACATCGAGATCTGGCTGGCGCGCAGGATGCAGGGCGGTTAACCGCCCTCCGTCTCGCCGATCTTGCCGGCCCAGGCGATGGCCTCGTTCTGCGCCGTCATGATCGCGGCGATGGGAATATCGAGCTGCGCGGCGATCTCGTTCGCGCCATCGAAATCGGCGGCCTCGAGTTTCTCGCACAGGTTGAGCATGCTGCCCAGCATGCCTTCGCGCGACAGCAACGCGACACGTATCTCGCGCACCAGATTGAGCGAGTCCACGATTTCTTCCATCGGCATGCCGAGCAACGCATCCGTGAGCGAAAGCATCCCGGCCATGTAGCTTTGATCGTGGAATGTGCCGTGCTGCTGCACCTTTTGCACCGCCACAAGCTCCATCAGCTTGCCGCGGCGCACCGCAAGCTCCAGCAGGGGCGATGAGAGTCCGCCACCGCTACCATGCGTGAACATCAGCATCTGCAGCCAGCGGTTCAATTGCCGCCGCCCAAGCAACATCAGCGCCTGGTGGATCGAATCCACCCTGGCACGCTGGCCGAATGCCACGGTATTGATGAGCCGCAGCAAATGGTAGCTCAAGCCGGGATTGCGTTTGAAAGTGAGTTCCAAGACGCCGTCATCGACATCGTTGTTGATCTGTCCGAGCAGTTGCAGAATATCCAGTTTCGCCGGGTCGGGACGCCTGCCGATGACAATGGTGGGCTTGGCGAAATAATAGCCCTGATACAGGTCGAAACCCAGTTGCTGGCAGAGATCGAAGTCTTCCGCGCGCTCCACTTTCTTTGCGAGCAGTTTCACCGGCCATTTGCCCAACTGCTCGACCAGCGCCGGCAAACCGTCACGGTCGGCAAGCGACAAATCGACCTTCACCACATCAACGATGTCGAGCAGCGGCGCATATTCGTCCGAAAACGCCGCAACACCGTCAAGGGCGATCTTGTAGCCCATCGTCTTCAATTTCCGGCAGCGCTCGACCATCTCATCCCTGAGCGGCAGGGCTACCGCGACTTCCAGCGTGGTCTGTCCGCGCGGGAGCAACGCCAGCATATCGCTCATCAGCAGCCCTTCGCCGACATTGACGAAGAAGTGGCTGCGCTCGGAACCGGCATGCAGGATGGCGTTGATGATCGCCCTGGCCGTGGCTTCTTCGGGATCCACGTTTCCGGTATCCAGCATATCCGTGGATTGGTACATCAATTCCACCGCCACCCGGCACTGTATCTTGCTCAGGATGGGCTGATAGGCGAACGCGTAATCGCGCAGCAACAGATGGCTCATTTATGGGTTCCGCCGTTCCAGTTCGGGATGTGTCCGCCCGGGCAAGGCGACAGGCCGCGCGCTCATGGTTCGCCCGCTTCCTGCTCGATGATGCGGAATCTGGCCAGGTCGTAATCGCCGCCTTTTTCCTGCAACCCTGCCGGAATCAGCAGATAGCTCTTCCCGTCCAGCCGGGTTTGCAGGCTGCGCTGCATGGAGAACGTCTCCGCCTTCATCAGCAGGCGCACCTCGCCGGGCGGCTCGCCCTGCTGCGCATGCAGATACAGCGCCGGCTGGCCGTCCTCGAATCCGCCGCCGTCCCCGCTCGCCTGCAACGTCACGCCGTCGAACTGTCTGGACAGCATCGCGGCGCCGATATGCAACTGGTTCGCTTCGTCGCGTTTCAGGCGGCGCACCACGGCGGCGCCCCAATACGCCACGCCCTCCGGCTGCACCCCGAGCAGACTGCCGATGCGGATGCCCTCCGCCGCCTGGACCGGCAGCACGGCGCGAAATCCGCTGGCGCTGATGTCCTGCGCCTCCCACTGCGCCGGCGCTTCGGCATTGAAGTTCAACCCGGCGTCGGTGCGCTCGACCATCCCGGCAAAGCCGCTCACCACCTTCATGCCGACCCGGATGCCGCGCCGCGCGCCGCGCCGCAGCGGCGGTTCGGCGACATAATTGAGCAGATGCAAAGCGGCCAGATGCACCGGTCCGGCATCGTATGTCCCGCCCAGATTGAGTTCGTCCGGCACGATGTTCTTTTCCAGCGTCCGGATCAGCGCTTCCAGTTTCGCCCGCAGCCCCGCCATGCCGATGAAGCGCGTGGAAGGCTGCATCGTCACGCCGACCTTGACGCGCATCGGCGCATCGGGACGGGCCAGATCGAAACTGAACAGGCTGTCCGCGTCCTGTTGCGCGCCGGCATCCATCACGGTGCAATACTGCGCCGCGATGCGTTCGGTCAGGTGCATCAGCATCGGATTCAAGGTACTGACCCCGCAGCCATACCATCCGAGCAGATGCGCCAGCCCAGATTTCACCGTGGCATCGCCGGGCAGGCCGGGATAGAGCGAGAGCGGCGTATCGAGGTATTGCTGCTGCTCGGCATGCTGCCAGTGCCGCGCGACGTTCGCCCACAGCGCGGGGTCGATCGGGCCATAGCGCACGCAAACGTATTTCAGTTGTGCGGTCATGGCATGCAGCGTGCGCGCCGCCAGCAGCGGGAGCTGCGGTCTGAGCGCGGCCATGCCCTTGTCGCCTTTGCAATAGCGGTCGAACAGGGAGGAATAGGCATTTGCGGCATGGGTGTGCCAGTTGCCCAGCACCAGCCACAGACGGTTCTCCTGAAACTTGTTGAGCTCCTGCGGCGTGAAATAGTCGCGCGCCAGCTTGCGCGCATAGGGTTGCGCGGTTTCATCCAGCAGGCGCAACACCTCGAACTGATGTTCCGGCTTGAAGTCGGTCTGCGCCGCCACCGACTCCATCCATTCGGCCAGTTCCATCAGCGTCTTGTGCGCGTCGTTCTTCGGCAGATCGTCCAGAAATGCCTGCGCGGACTTGATGTCCGCCATCGGATGTTCCGACTTCCTGCCGAATATGCCTGACAACATGTTCCACCCCGCGAAACAACCGTCAAGAATCGTGGCAATATGGCCACGAAAAAGTTGCGGCTCATTATATTCCAAAAGGACTGCCCTTGATTCCATGGTTAACCGATTCCGCACCGTTTCCGCCGGTGGAACAGGCTCTGCGCTCGCCGAACGGCCTGCTCGCTGCCGGGGGCGTGCTTTCCGCTCCGCGTCTGCTGGAAGCCTACCGGCAGGGCATCTTCCCGTGGTTCAACGCCGGCGAACCGGTATTGTGGTGGAGTCCTGATCCGCGCATGGTGCTGTTCCCCGCCGAATTCAGGGTCTCGCGCTCGCTACGCAAGAGCCTGCGCAGCGGGCGCCATGAAGTCAGCACCGACACCGCCTTCGAGCGGGTGATGCGCGCCTGTGCCGCACCGCGCGACGAACAGGGCGGGACATGGATAAACGAAGACATGATCGTCACCTATTGCGAGTTGCACCGCATGGGTTATGCGCATTCGGTGGAGACCTGGCTGGACGGCGAACTGGTCGGCGGCCTGTACGGCGTCAGTATCGGGCGCATGTTCTACGGCGAATCCATGTTCAGCCGCAGGACGGATGCTTCCAAGATCGCCCTCGCCCATCTGTGCAGGCAGCTCGAACGCTGGCGCTTCGGCATGATCGACTGCCAGATGAACACCGCGCATCTCGCCTCGCTCGGCGCGCGCGAGATTCCGCGCAGCGAATTCGTCACACGCGTGAAGGAATTGGTAAACTGCACACTGGCGACACCCTGGCAATTCGATCCGGACCCGTTTGCATGAACCTGCTCGACGACATCCCGCTCACCGCGCTGCATTTCTACCTCACGGCGCCCTATCCGTGCAGCTACCTGCCGGATGAGCAATCGCGCTCGCAGGTCGCCACGCCGACCTTCCTGATCAACACCGCGGTGTATTCCGAACTGGTGCGGCAGGGTTTCCGCCGCAGCGGAACCTACACCTACCGCCCGCGCTGCGACAGCTGCCAAGCCTGCGTGCCGCTGCGCATACCGGCCAAGGGATTCGCGCCGAACCGCTCGCAACGGCGCGCATGGAAACAGCATGCCGGACTGTCTGCCACGCTGCACCCGTTGCAGGACAAGCCGGAATATTACGATCTTTACCAGCGCTACCAGGGCGCCCGCCACCAGGGCGGCGGCATGGACAGCGACGACCGCGAGTCGTACCGCAATTTCCTGCTGCAAAGCCATGTCGATTCGATTCTGGTGGAATTCCGCGAGCAGGGAATACTGCGCATGGTCAGCGTGATCGACCTGCTCGACGACGGCCTGTCGTCGGTGTACACCTTCTACGATCCCGGCCTGCCGCGCGCGCGCCTCGGGGTCTACAACGTGCTGTGGCAGATCGAGCTGTGCCGCAAGCTCGAACTGGATTACGTCTATCTGGGCTACTGGATAAAGCACAGCCGCAAGATGGCTTACAAGAGCGCCTATCAGCCCGCCGAAGGGTTGGTGGACGGCGCCTGGCGACTGCTCGGCAAACCCCTGCCGTCACCGTAAATACCGCCGCCGATGATGAATTCCCCACGTAGGAGCGAGCCCTGCTCGCGATTCATCACAATATCGCGAGCAGGGCTCGCTCCTACAAAATCTGATACGGTTTCGCGTTAACAAAAAAGGTTTCTGACATGTATTCATTGCTACGCCCCGCGCTGTTCCGGCTCGATCCGGAAACCGCCCACCATCTCACTCTCGCCAGCCTGCGCGCCGCCCATGCGCTGGGTCTGGGCGGCTGCCTCGCGCGGCGTCCGCCGGACGATCCGCGCAAGGTGATGGGACTGACCTTTCCCAACCCGGTCGGCTTGGCCGCCGGACTCGACAAGAACGGCGAATGCATAGACGGACTGGCGGCGCTCGGCTTCGGCTTCATCGAGATCGGCACGGTCACGCCGCGCGCCCAGCCCGGCAACCCCAGGCCGCGCCTGTTCCGTCTGCCCGAGGCGCAGGGCATCATCAACCGCATGGGCTTCAACAACGAGGGCGTGGACGCGCTGGTCGAGAACGTCAAGCGCGCGAACTACACAGGCATCCTCGGCATCAACATCGGCAAGAACGCCGATACACCCATCGAGAAAGCGGCGGACGATTACCTGATCGGCCTGCGCAAGGTGTACGCGCACGCCAGCTATGTCGCGGTCAACATCTCCTCGCCCAACACCAAAAACCTGCGCCAGTTGCAGGGCGGCGACGAACTCGATGCACTGCTCGCACAGCTGAAAGCGGAACAGCTCCGGCTCGCCGACACGCACGGCAAATACGTGCCGCTGGCAGTGAAGATCGCGCCCGACCTCGACAGCGAACAGATCAAACAGATCGCCGCCCTACTCATCAAGCACCGCATCGACGGCGTGATCGCCACCAACACCACGCTGTCGCGCGAGGGCGTCGAGCGGCTGCCGCACGGCAACGAGAGCGGCGGGCTTTCCGGCGCGCCGGTACGCGAAAAATCCACCGCCGTGATCCGCGCGCTCGCCGCCGAGCTGCAAGGCACACTGCCCATCATCGGCGTGGGCGGCATCCTGCAAGGCGCGGATGCGCTGGAGAAGATGCAAGCCGGCGCAGCGCTGGTGCAGCTCTACAGCGGCCTGATCTATCGCGGCTGGGAACTGATCGCCGAGAGCGCCATGGCGATTAGGCAGGCAAGATAACGCCCTGCTTCATCGTATCGCAACAAACCGGGAGCAGACTAATCCCGGATTGTTCATTAGGCATCCGATGTCGAAAACCAAGATTCCTCCCTTCAGTCGGAATGACAGCACTGTGTCGTTTCGGCCAAGTGCCGTGTCATTTCGACCGAAGTGCCGTGTCATTTCGACTGAAGGGAGGAATCTTGCAGCCTCCTCTTCATCTCTTCCGCTCCAATGGATTATTTGGACAAATATCAATGTGCATGACCACACACAAGATATCCGCACACAGCCCTTGACTGGCGCGCCCTGCGTCAATATCATCGCGCAGGCTAAGGTTAATCTCCAACACGGAAAGGCACTATCATGGCGACGCAAAAACCCAAGACACCCGCAAAGAAAGTTGCTCCTGCAAAGACCGCCGGCACCACGGCTGGCAAAGCCACCGCAAAAACTGCGGCCAAGAAAACAGTAGTAAAGAAGGTGGCGGCAGCCGCGCCGAAGACAGCCAAGGCTCCCGTAGCCAAAAAAGCTGCCGCACCGGCGGCGAAGAAATCGCCCGTAAAAAAAGCCGCCGCGAAGCAATCCACATCCAAACCGACGCCGGAAGAACGCTACAACATGGTAGCGACCGCAGCCTACTTCATCGCCGAACGGAGTGGCTTCCAGGGCTGCTCGGCCGATCACTGGATTGCAGCCGAAGCCGAGATCGCAGCCAAGCTCTGCTAATAGACTCTACGTCTTACCCGCAACAAAAAACCGCGCGGCTTGCCGTGCGGTTTTTTATTTGGCTTCCGGGAGCAATGGAACGCTCAACTAAACAGCAGTCCGCAATGTGCCATTTGCCGACGCTCGATGGCACTGCTTGGGAAAGCTCACTGTTCGGCCGAAGCTGCCGGTGGCTACCTGATGGGCCAATGGCAGGTATGGAATGGTCACCGGCCATAGGTGTGGGGGTATCCAACCACCGCTCAAAACAATTTGACTCCGAACATCCCTCTGTAAATTTCAAGCAGTTTTTGCATTCTAAA
>MGWS01000029.1 GCA_001801105.1 Gallionellales bacterium GWA2_60_18 | reverse complement strand
CACTCGGGCAGCGGTTTCCGGCGTTTCCATCTGATCGTCAAGGAGCTGTTTTCCACCGGCGTGATGTCGCTGATCATCATCGTCGTGGCGGGGTTGTTCGTCGGCATGGTGCTCGGCTTGCAGGGCTACGAGACGCTCAAGCGCTACGGTTCGGAATCGGCGCTGGGCAGCATGGTGGCGTTGAGTCTGGTGCGCGAACTGGGGCCGGTGGTGGCCGCGCTGCTGTTTGCCAGCCGCGCCGGATCGGCGATGACGGCGGAAATCGGTCTGATGCGGGCAACCGAGCAGATCTCCGCGATGGAAATGATGGCGGTCAACCCGATCGCGCGCATCGTCGCGCCGCGTTTCTGGGCTGGCGTGATTTCCATGCCACTGCTGGCCGCGCTGTTCAGCGCGGTGGGAGTGTTTGGCGGTTACCTGGTGGGGGTAGTGCAGATCGGCGTGGACGAAGGCTCGTTCTGGTCGCAGATGCAGGCCGCCGTGGATTTTCGCGAAGACATTCTGAACGGCGTACTCAAGAGCTTCGTATTCGGCGTCGTGGTGACGGTGATCGCGCTGTTTGAGGGCTATGATGCGCCGCCCACGGCGGAAGGCGTATCCGGCGCGACGACGCGTACGGTGGTGACCTCGTCGCTGGCGATCCTGATGCTGGATTTTGTATTGACCGCAATCATGTTTAGAGGGAATTGAGCTATGGAACGCACTACGCTGGATTTATGGGTGGGCATATTTGTGGTGGCAGGCATTGCCGCGCTGGTGATGCTGGCGATGAAGGTAGGGAACCTGGGCACCTACAACGTGTCCGAGACCTATCAGGTGCATGCCTATTTTTCGAACATCGGCGGCCTGAAACCGAAGGCGTCCATCAAGAGTGCAGGGGTGCTGGTTGGCCGGGTGACGGACATTACGCTGGACACGGAACGCTACGAAGCCAAGGTGATAATGGATTTGGACAAGCGTTACCAGTTTCCCAAGGATACGTTTGCCAGCATCATGACTTCCGGCCTGCTCGGTGAGCAGTACATCGGACTGATGCCAGGTGGCGATGAAGAAATGCTGAAGAGCGGCGAACAACTGAAGAAAACGCAGTCCGCCGTTGTGCTGGAGGAATTGATCGGCAAATTCCTGTACAGCAAGGCCGATGAGCCGGCCAAATGACCTAGGGAGATTTCAAGAATGAAAAAGTTGGTGAATATGGTTGCAGTTTTGTTGTGTATGGCCGGTGCTGCCCAGGCCGAGGCGGTCGCGCCGGATGAGTTGATCAGAACCACCGCGCAAGATGTGCTGGAGATCGTCAAGCAGGACAAGGACATCCAGGCGGGCAACCAGAAAAAAATCCTGGACTTGGTGGATGCCAAGGTGTTACCGCATTTCGATTTCGTGCGCATGACCCAGTTGGCGATGGGCAAGCACTGGCGCAGCGCAAGCAATGAACAGAAGCAGGCGTTGGTGACGGAATTCCGCAATATGCTGGTGCGCACTTACACCAAGGCGTTTA
Organism: Gallionellales bacterium GWA2_60_18; assembly: GCA_001801105.1. The sequence continues at coordinate 11,246 of MGWS01000029.1, read as the reverse complement.
CCGTATATCGCGACCAGACGATAGAATTCAAACCGTTCAAGATGGCCGCCGGTGAAACCGAAGTGACCGTCAAGACTTCCATCAACAAGCCGGGGCAGCCGCCGATCCCGGTCGATTACGAAATGAGGAAAACCGCCAATGGCTGGAAAGCCTTCGACGTAACCATAGAAGGGGTCAGCATGGTGACCAGTTATCGTGGTACGTTTGACACGGAAATCCAGAAAAATGGCATCGACGGTCTGATCAAGATGCTATCCGACAAAAATGCAAATGCCGCCAGTGTTGCGCTGCACAAAACGGGCGCAAAGTGATTACGCGCGAGGATGGCCGGCTGGTGGTGCGCGGTCGCCTGACCATTGCCACCGTGCCCGCCCTGTTTGAAGCGGGTTTGCAGCATTTGGCCGGCGAAGATTTGCTGGTGGATTTGTCACAGGTCGAGGCGGTTGACTCCGCGGCAGTCAGCATGCTGCTGGGCTGGTCGCGCGCTGCACAGCGCAGCCAGCGCGCCTTGCGTGTGACCGGCCTTCCCGATGATTTGCTCAGTTTGGCTGACCTGTACGGCGTAACCGAGTTGCTGCCCCGGCAATCCGCCTGACTTTATCGGCACGCGGCACGCACGGCTGTTACGCGCATCCCCCGCTGGTTTTTAGTATCATGCGCAATCTTTGGGTGCGCCTGTGCGAACCTTATTTCTCGATCAACAAACGACAGGATTGGTAATGGTTACTCCGGAAAGTATTCAACTTAGCATCGCGCAAGGCATGGTGACCGAGCATCTAGACGTGGATGGCGACGGCCGTCATTTCGAAGCGGTGGTGGTCAGCGAAGCATTTGCCGGCAAAAACCGCGTGCAGCGCCACCAGTTGGTGTATCAAACCCTGGGTGACCGGATGCGCGAAGAGATTCATGCGCTGTCGATAAAGACCTATACGCCGCAAGAGTGGGAAAGTAGCCGTAAGCCATAAGACGTAAGTCGCGCAGCCCAAACGGTTCCCAACTTACAACTTACGTCTGTCAACTGAATCTATGCAAAAACTGTCAATTCTGGGCGGCAGCCGCCTCAATGGCGAAGTGCGCATCTCCGGCGCCAAGAACGCGGCGCTACCGATATTGTGTGCCGGTTTGCTGACCGGCGAGCCGTTGCAGCTCGGCAACGTGCCGGATCTGAACGATGTCGCCACGATGCGCAAGCTGTTGCAGCAGATGGGGATGGCGATAGAGGTAAACGGCGGCGAGGTGATCCTGTCGGCTGCGCATATCGATAAGCTCGAAGCGCCTTACGACATGGTGAAGACCATGCGTGCCGCGATTCTGGTGCTGGGGCCGCTGGTAGCGCGTTTCGGCGAAGCGCGCGTTTCATTGCCGGGCGGTTGCGCCATCGGCTCGCGCCCGGTCGACCTGCATATCAAGGGTTTGCAGGCGATGGGCGCAGAAATTCATATCGAGCACGGCTACATCCATGCGCAAGTGTCCCAAAAAGGCAAAAGCGGGCATGGCGGAAACGGGCGGCTCAAGGGTGCGCGCATCTTCTTCGATCTGGTCAGCGTGACCGGCACGGAAAACCTGATGATGGCCGCGGCGCTGGCGGACGGTGTAACCGTGCTGGAAAATGCGGCGCGCGAACCGGAAGTGATTGATTTGGCGCATTGCCTGATTGCGATGGGCGCCAAAATCGAAGGGGCTGGAAGCGATACTATCACCATCACCGGCGTGGAAAAATTGCACGGCGCAGCGCACCGCATCATGCCGGATCGCATCGAGAGCGGTACCTTTCTGGTCGCGGCGGCTGCGGCAGGCGGCAGCATCACGCTGACCGACACGCGCGCCGACCTGCTCGATAATGTATTGGAAAAATTGACCGAAGCGGGCGCAAAGATCACGGCGAGCGGCGACCGCATCCATCTTGAAATGATCGGGCGCCCCAAATCGGTGAACGTGCGCACCGCACCCTACCCGGCGTTTCCCACCGACATGCAGGCGCAGTTCATGGCGCTGAACTGCATCGCGGAAGGCAGCGCGATGGTGGTCGAGACGATCTTCGAAAACCGCTTCATGCACGTGCAGGAACTGCGCCGCCTCGGTGCGCAGATCGACGTGGAAGGCAATACCGCCGTGATCAGAGGCTGCGCGCAACTGGAAGGTGCGGCGATCATGGCGACCGACCTGCGCGCCTCAGCCTGTCTGGTGATCGCCGGGCTGGTCGCGCAGGGCGAGACCATCGTGGATCGCATCTATCACCTGGATCGCGGTTATGAGCACATCGAGGCCAAGCTGTCGGCGCTCGGCGCCCAGATACGCCGGATCAAATAATTCGGAGAGTGTATGAAAACCGCTAAAGACCGTAGCGAGCAGTTCGAGAGCAAGGCGCACTCAGCTTTGCATGGCCACTCGACTAAGCTGGTAACAGAACGCCAGCCAAGTCGCTGGTCAGCACAGCGAACGAGACATACCCTATGGGTAGGCGAGGAGCGCGCACCACGCAACGCCGCTATCGAATTGCGCAGTAGGTTTGCAGGGGTTTTAAAATGATCACCATCGCTTTGTCCAAGGGACGCATCTTCGAAGAAACCCTGCCGCTGCTGAACGCGGCGGGCATCACCACGCCGGAAGCCCCGGAGACCTCGCGCAAGCTGATCCTGCCGACCAATCGCGCCGATGTGCGCCTCATCATCGTGCGCGCTTCCGATGTGCCGACCTATGTGCAATACGGCGCGGCCGACATGGGCGTAGCGGGCAAGGATGTGCTGAACGAGCACGGTGGCGCCGGGCTGTACCAGCCGCTGGACCTGAACATTGCGCGCTGCCGCATGATGGTCGCGGTGCGCAACGATTTCGATTACGACTCGGCGGTGCGCCAGGGCGCGCGGCTGCGCGTGGCGACCAAGTACGTGCAGACCGCGCGCGACCACTTCGCCGCAAAGGGCGTGCATGTGGACCTGATCAAGCTGTACGGTTCAATGGAGCTGGCGCCGCTGGTGGGGTTGTCGGATGCGATCGTCGATCTGGTGAGTAGCGGCGGCACGCTCAAGGCCAACAACCTCAAGGCGGTCGAGCATATCGCCGACATCTCTTCGCGGCTGGTGGTGAATCAGGCTGCGTTGAAATTGAAGCATGGCGCCATCCAGCCGATGCTGGATGCGTTCGCCCAAGCGATCGTGAGATAAGGAGCATGCCGATGAACATCAAAAAACTTTCCAGCCGCGCCGCCGGTTTCGATGAGGAACTGACCAAGCTGCTGGCTTTCGAGGAAAGCGCCGACGAGAAGCTGGAGGCGACGGTAGCCGCTATTCTTGCCGATGTGCGCAAGCGCGGCGATGCGGCCGTGCTGGAATACACGCGCAAGTTCGACCGTTTGCCGCTGGAGCACGCCGCCGCGATGGAGTTGCCGCAGGAAGAGTTGCGCGCCGCATTCATGGGGCTGCCGGAAGACCAGCGCAGCGCGCTGGAGCAGGCCGCGCAGCGCGTCACCGACTATCACCAGAAGCAGGTGCAGGCTTCGTGGAGCTACACCGAGGCCGACGGCACGCTGCTCGGCCAGCAGGTCACGCCGCTGGATCGCGTCGGCCTGTACGTGCCGGGCGGCAAGGCGGCCTATCCGTCCTCGGTGCTGATGAACGCGCTGCCCGCCAAGGTGGCGGGCGTGGGCGAACTCATCATGGTGGTGCCGACCCCGGACGGCGTGAAGAACCAGCTGGTGCTTGCGGCGGCTTACCTGTGCGACGTGAGCCGCGTGTTCACCATCGGCGGCGCGCAGGCGGTGGCGGCGCTGGCCTACGGTACGGCGACCATCCCGCGAGTGGACAAGATCGTCGGTCCCGGCAATGCCTATGTAGCCTCGGCCAAGCGCCGCGTATTCGGCGCGTGCGGCATCGACATGATCGCCGGGCCGTCGGAAATCCTGGTGATCTGCGACGGGCAGACCGATCCGGACTGGATCGCGATGGATTTGTTCTCGCAGGCCGAACACGACGAGCTGGCGCAGGCGATCCTGCTGTCGCCGGACGCCGGTTTCATCGAGGCGGTGGCGGCGAGCGCAAACAAGCTGCTGGAGCAGATGCCGCGCCGCGACATCATCCGCACCGCGCTGGAGAATCGCGGCGCATTGATCCAGGTCGCCGACCTCGACGAGGCCTGCATCATCAGCAACCGCATCGCCCCGGAGCATCTGGAATTGTCGGTGGCAGACCCGCAAGCCCTGCTGCCCAAACTGAAACATGCCGGCGCGATCTTCATGGGGCGCTACACCTCCGAATCGCTCGGCGATTACTGCGCCGGGCCGAACCACGTGCTGCCAACCTCGGGCACCGCGCGTTTCTCCTCGCCGCTGGGCGTGTACGATTTCCAGAAGCGCAGCAGCCTGATCCAGGTCTCCGCGCAAGGCGCCCAGAAACTCGGTGCGATCGCAGCCACGCTGGCGTTCGGCGAAGGCTTGCAGGCGCATGCCCAGTCGGCTTTATATAGGGAAGGCGGCAAGCGTTAGACCGGTTTGCGTTGCAGCTTATTTTGACAAACCGGTAGGCATTCCCGATAATGCGCGCCGCTTTTGATGTTTGCATCAGAACGGGTCGTTAGCTCAGTTGGTAGAGCAGTGGACTCTTAATCCATTGGTCGAAGGTTCAAATCCTTCACGGCCCACCAAACGCAAGGACTTGGATGACCTCCAAGTCCTTTTTTGTTGCATGGGAAGCCGATAAGCAACATTCGGCATGGATTTTAGTGACCGCTTCATTTATCATGCGGCGTCGATTAAAAGTATAAAAATTGTGTAAGCATAAAAGAATTGGCGGGCCTCCCCGCATTGCAGGTTGGTGAACCTGGTCAGGTCCGGAAGGAAGCAGCCACAGCCAATTACTGCAAGTGCCGGGGGTAAGGCTCGCCTCCTATTGTGGGGCGGTTGGGGGCGAGTGATGAGAAAAACCGGTTTGCTGATTGGCGTGCTGCTCTTGAGTGGCAATGCATCCGCCGTGGATGGCGTATCCGTTGAATATGGCACTGGCAACGCAACGGATATAGCGCGCGCCGGAATTGTCTGGAACTGGGATAAGCAGTGGTTCACCGAGGGGGATTGGCTGGTGACCGGTTATTGGGAAGCATCAGTGGGCCGTTGGCGCGGGCATAGCTCGGTAGGTAATAACCAGACTATTACGGATATAGGCATTACCCCGGTGTTCCGCTTGCAGCAAAAAAATCCGGGTGGGTTTGCGCCTTATGCGGAGGCAGCTATCGGCTTCCATCTGATCTCACCGACCTTCATTAATGCGAGCCGGAAGTTCAGCACAGCCTTCCAGTTTGGTGACCACATCGGTGCAGGGGTGCGCTTTGGCGAGCGCCGGCAATTTGATTTGGGCTATCGCTATCAGCATCTCTCCAACGGCAGCATCAAGCATCCGAATCAGGGCATCAACTTCAATCAAATCCGCTTTGCCTATTATTTTTGACGTGGTGTAACTTGTCGGCCACAACTGTTCTCGCGCGCAAATGGCGTCCTAAAACCTTCGCGCAACTGGCGGGGCAGGAGCATGTCGTCAAGGCGCTCAGCAATGCGCTCACGCAGAACCGCCTGCATCACGCCTATCTGTTTACCGGCACGCGCGGGGTGGGCAAGACCACCATCGCGCGCATCTTCGCCAAGTCGCTGAATTGCGTATCGGGCATCACTGCGACGCCGTGCGGGGAATGCAGCGCCTGCAAGGAAATCGATAGCGGGCGCTTTGTCGACTTGATCGAGCTGGATGCCGCATCCAACACGCAGGTCGATAATATGCGCGAGCTGTTGGAAAGCGCGTTGTACGCGCCGACCAGCGGGCGCTTCAAGGTGTATATCATCGACGAAGTGCATATGCTGTCCAAGTCGGCGTTCAATGCGATGCTGAAGACGCTGGAAGAGCCGCCGGGGCATGTGAAATTCATCCTCGCCACCACCGACCCGCAGAAGATTCCGGTCACGGTATTGTCGCGCTGCCTGCAATTCAACCTGAAGCAATTGCCGCCGGCCCTGATTGCTACGCATTTGCAGTATGTGCTGGAGCAGGAACAGGTTTCCTTCGAGCCTGCGGCGGTCAACCTGATTGCGCGGGCCGCGCAGGGCAGTATGCGCGATGCGCTGAGCCTGATGGATCAGGCGATCGCTTTTTCCGCCGCCAAAGTGGAAGAAGCGGTGGTGCGCACCATGCTGGGCGCGATAGACCAGAGCTACCTGTTCGATTTGCTGGCCGCGCTGCACGGGCAGGATGGTGTGGCATTGCTTGCAATTGCAGACAACATGGCAGCGCGCAGCGTGGCGTTCGATGCGGCGTTGCAGGAACTGGCGACATTGTTGCATCGCGTTGCGCTGGCGCAGACCGTGCCGCAGGCAATCCCGGATGACGAGCCGGAACGGGTGCGTTTGCTGGAGTTGGCGCAGGCATTCACGCCGGAAGATACGCAATTGTTCTACCAGATTGCCATCCATGGGCGCGACGAGATCGATCTGGCGCCCGATGAATATGCCGGCTTTACCATGACGCTGTTGCGCATGCTGGCGTTTGCGCCGGCCAGGGGCGGGTTGCAGCCAGCCTTGGCAGCATCCGCTGTCGCCGTGCAACCGAACGCGCGCCCGGCGGCGGACAAGGTTGCGCTGGCCGTGAAACCCGTGAGTGCTGCTGTAGTAGCGCCTGTTTCAACCGGCCACGCCCCGATTGCCGCGTCGCCCAATCCAGGCAATGAGGTTACGTCGACCGGCCAGCCGGACTGGGGAGTTTTGCTGGCGCAACTGAATGTGCAGGGCATGGCGCTGCAATTGGCGAAAAACTGCACGCTGGAAAGTTTTTCGGATCAGCGGCTCGTCTTGTGTCTGGCGCAGGAGCACAGGCACCTCCAGGCAAACAAAATGGCGATCGAAAAGCTGCAAGCGGCGTTGAGCGATTATTTTGTCAGGCCGGTCAAGCTGAATATCGTGCTGGGCAAAACCGAAACGGCAACGCCGGCGGTGGTCGAACAGCAGGCCAAGCAATTCAGGCAGCAGCAGGCGAGCGACTCGATTGCGCAGGATCATTTTGTGCGCGATGCCTTGGTCGAGCTGGATGCCGATCTGATAGCGGAATCGGTTAAACCAATACAATAAATCAGCCAATACAACAGGAGGATGCGAAAATGATGAAGGGTGGATTGGGCGGGTTGATGAAGCAGGCGCAGCAAATGCAGCAGAATATGCAGAAGGCGCAGGCAGAATTGGCAAATGTGGAAGTGGAAGGCCAGGCCGGCTCCGGTCTGGTCAAGGTGACGATGACCTGCGCGCATGAAGTGCGGCGCGTATTGCTGGATGACAGCGTACTGTCCGATGACAAGGAAATGCTGGAAGACTTGATTGTGCTGGCGCTCAACGATGCGATGAAAAAGGCCGAGGCCGTCTCGCAGCAGCGCATGAGCGGTTTTACCGCCGGTATGGGTTTGCCGCCCGGGGTGAAGTTACCGTTCTGATAAACCAGAAAGCATTTCGCCGCGAAGAACGCATAACCAGCGAATGAACGAGTGCAGTTTTCTCGTTTAGTCAGCGGCTTCATGGTGCGAAGATTATTCCTTGGGTTGCAACTGTTTGACGCCGCTGCGAGGTGATGGGGGGCGAATAATCCGCTGCTCATTTGCGCGTTGTTTATGCTCCTCGTGGTTTAACTGCCACTTTTAAGCCGCTTTTAAGGATGAAAGGTTAGCCTTGATGATGCCTTCCCATCTGGATGAATTGATTGCTGCGTTGCGCTGCCTGCCTGGCGTCGGGCCGAAATCCGCGCAGCGTATGGCTTATCATCTGCTGCAGCGCGATCGCGCCGGGGCGCTGCGCCTGGCGCAATCGCTGGAACTGGCCGCCAGCAACATCCGGCACTGCGGCAAGTGCAATAATTTTTCCGAGCAGGAAGTGTGTGCGTTGTGCGCATCGGCCAAACGCGATGCAAGCCTGCTGTGCGTGGTGGAAATGCCCGCCGATTTGCTGATGATGGAGCAAACGCAGTGTTATCGCGGCATGTACTTCGTGTTGATGGGCCGGCTGTCGCCGCTGGACGGCATCGGCGCGAAAGAGCTGCATTTTGACCGCTTGGTCAGGCGTGTGCTGGAGCAGCCCCATGAAGGAAAATTGGCCGAGGTGATCCTAGCGACCAATTTCACCGTGGAGGGCGATGCGACGGCGCATTATCTGGCGAACCTGTTGCAGGCGCAGGGCGTCAAGGTGTCGCGTATTGCGCGCGGCCTGCCGGTTGGCGGCGAACTGGAGCAGGTAGATAGCGGCACATTGGCGCAGGCCGTACTGGAGCGGCGTGAAATATCGATATGAATGAACAGGGCGAAAAGTTGCAGAAGGTGCTGGCGCAAGCCGGGTTCGGCTCGCGCCGCCTGATGGAGGAGTGGATTGCCGCCGGGCGCGTCAGCGTGAACGGCGAGCCGGCTACCTTGGGAATGCGCGTGGTGGAAGGAGACCTGGTGAAGGCGGAACGCCGCACCATCCGTGTCGGCGAAAGGGAGTCTGCCATACGCGTGTTGTTGTACCACAAGCCGGAAGGCGAAATCGTCAGCCGCGACGACCCGGAAAAGCGCGCCAGTGTGTTCGACAAGCTGCCAAAGTTGCGCGGCCAGAAATGGATCGCCATCGGGCGGCTGGATTTCAACACCAGCGGTTTGCTGATTTTCACCACTTCCGGCGAATTGGCAAACCGCCTGATGCATCCGCGTTTTGAAGTCGAGCGCGAATACGCGGTACGTGTGCAGGGCACCATGACAGAAGCGCAGATGGGGCAGGCGCTCAGCCAGGGCATCGAACTGGAAGATGGCCCGGTGAAATTCGAGAAACTTGAAGATCATGGCGGCGAAGGCTTCAACCACTGGTATCGCGTGATGCTCAAGGAAGGCCGCAACCGCGTGGTGCGCCGCACCTTTGATGCACTGGGGTTGCCGGTCAGCCGGCTGATGCGGGTGCGCTTCGGCGTCATCAGCCTGCCGCCACGGTTGAAGCGGGGGATGAGTGCCGAGCTGGGTGAGGGCGAGGTAGCGCAGGTATTGGATTGGGCTGGGATCGTGACTGATGGGGATGAATCGCAGCAAGGCATGCACGCACCCAATCCGGCTGACCGGGCTAAACCGGCGAAAATCGAGCGTGGCCAGATTCCCGCAGCGAAAGCCGTTAGAAGCGCCGGACGAGCCGGCAACGGGAAAAGTAAAACTGGTGTAAAACGCTGATTGTCACTAAAATCCGCAGCATTGTATTTGGTCAACCGTCCAAGCCGGAATTTCTGGAAGATAGATAGTGTGAGCAGGCTATTGGGAAACTGAATGGAAGAGCGCAGCAATAAGACCATCATGTGCAGCGTACTGTTCTTGGATATCGTCGAATATTCCAAGAGGTCGGTGTCTGGTCAAATTTCGCTGAAGGACCGGTTTAACAGCTATCTCTCTGCGGCCATCGGCAGCGTGCCAATAGACGACCGGATCATTCTCGACACCGGCGACGGCGCGGCCATCAATTTTCTCGGCGATGTTGAAGACGCATTGAAGGCCGCGCTCAGCCTGCGCGAAAGCATACTCAACGAAGGCCCCAACCAGGATCCGCCGCTGCTGGTGCGGGCAGGGATCAATCTCGGGCCGGTGCGTCTGGTCAGGGATATCAACGGCCAGCCCAACATCGTGGGGGATGGCATCAATGTCGCGCAGCGCATCATGGGCTTTGCGGAAGCGGATCAGATACTCGTATCGCGCTCTTATTTCGATGCGGTTTCGCGCCTTTCGCCGCAGTACACCGGGATGTTCAGCTATCAGGGGTCGCGCACCGACAAGCACGTGCGCGAGCATGAGGTGTATGCCATCGGCCATCTGGGTGAAAAAACGGCAGAGCTGATTGCTACAAATTTACATGAGATACAGAAAAATGGATGGCCAGCGCGCTTGATGGCATCCGCCAGGGAGGGCTGGAACACCCTGGCGCTCGGAGGCAATAACGCGGTCAGCCATCTCAAGGCGAGCTTTGCGCAGGCCGATTCCAAGCAGCGCACCCTGTATGTCGGTGCGGTTGTCATACCTGTGGCACTGGTTGGTGCATTGGTGTTCAAGCTGACACATAACGGCGAAGCACCCGCACTGCCAGATGCCGATCAGGTGCTGGCGGCGAGCGGTGTCGAGCCGGCATCTGCACCCGCTTCGGTGGCCGCTTCCGGCGTTGCGGTAGTTGCTTCCGGAGCCGCACCAGCGCCTGCTTCAGGAGCCGCATCGGCAGTCCCTGCCACCGCCCAAGCCGTTGCAAAACAGAACGCAAAACCGGACGCAAAAAAAATTGCTGAAGGCAAGCCGGATGTGAAAAAGAGCGTTGAAGGCAAGCCCGACGCAAAAAAGAGCGTTGAAGCCAAGCCGGACAGCATAAGTGCGGGTGACCAGGCCAAGCACACGGCGCCACAGCCCAAGGCCAACGAGCCCGAATCGACTGACAAGAAGACTTTGCTTGAGGTAATCAAGGGCGGTATCGAACCGGGCACAGAAGCATATATCTCCATTAGCTGCAAAGACGGAACGCAAATGTTTGTGGACGGCCATGATAAAGGCAAGACGGTCTCGGCAAAGTTGACCGTGGCTGTTTCGTCGGGCAAACACAGAGTGATTGTTACCAGCAAGGGTGGCGATCTTTTCACGCAAGATGTCGAGCTTCAATCGGGCAAGACATTGCGGCTCAAGCCGAACTTTTGCGATTAGCAAAAATTTCCCTGACTGCCGGATTCGCATAAATGAATATCGCAATTATGATCCACTCGGGTGATTGTCATGATTAGCCAAATAGGGCGCTATGAGGTGCTTGGCGAGCTCGGACAGGGCGCGATGGGCATCGTCTATAAGGCCACGGATCCGCTGATCGACCGCGTGGTTGCGATCAAGACAATCAACCTCGGACTCGCGCTGGACGAAAAGGAAGAATACGAGGGACGCTTCTATCAGGAAGCCAAGGCGGCCGGGCGGCTCAACCATCCGAACATCGTGACCATTTACGATGTGGGCAAGAGCGGCGACGTGGCCTACATCGCGATGGAATTCCTGCAAGGGCGCGAGTTGCGCGACATCATGAACGACAGCGGGCTGTTGCCGGTCGATCAGGTGCTGGATATCGTCGCCCAGGTGGCGCAAGGGCTGGCCTATGCGCACGAACATGGCATTGTGCACCGCGATGTCAAGCCTTCGAACATCATGGTGGTGCGCGACGGGCACGCAAAAATCACCGACTTCGGCATTGCGCGCATGGC
>MGWS01000028.1:32481-60415 GCA_001801105.1 Gallionellales bacterium GWA2_60_18 | reverse complement strand
GAAGAGCAATACGACAGGAAAGGCGCACGTTACAAGCAGTTCAGCGCCGATGAAATTGCCGAGGTAAATGGCATTCCCACGGTGGCCAAGCGCACCATGAAGAATTTGCAGACCGGCCACCGCACCGAGGTCGCTTACCTCAAGACCGGCTACGACCTCGGCCTTGAGGACAGCCTGTTCTCCGAACGCTTCCTGCGCCAGCCTCCGCGCAAGTGGGTTGACTGATGCTGCGAACGGCCACGTTCTTTGCGGCTCTTCTATTGGCGCCGACGGCGGCGTGGGCGGAGGTCATGCTCTCCGGCTTCCTGCAGCAGAACACGGCCTTCAACACCGCCGGGCAAAACCCCGATGGCCGCCATTACAAGTGGCTGGAGGAGCGCGCCCAGATCAAGCTCGATGCCGCAGAAGGCGATTGGCGGCTGCTGGCGAAGGGCGATCTGGCCTATGACCATCTCGGCCGACAGGATGAGAGCGAATTGCGCGAGGGCTACCTCGACTATGCGGGAGGTAACTGGGATTTGCGCCTTGGCCGCCAGATCATCACCTGGGGTTTGGGCGACCTGGTATTCGTGAACGATTTTTTCCCCAAAGATCACGAGGCGCTCTTTGCCGGGCGACCGCTGGAATACCTCAAGCGCGGCGTGGATGCGGTGAAGCTGGGCGCCTATCCAGAGTTTGCTTCGTTCGAGCTGGTGCTGTCGCCCGATTTCCGCGAGAGCCGCACCCCGGACGCGCGCCGATTCCAGCTTTATGACCCGATGCCAGCGGTCGCCAACCGCGAAACCGTCAAACCGGGACAGGGAGATGTTGCGTTGCGCGCTTACCGCGATGTTGCCGGCTATGACGCGGCACTCTACTTGTATCGCGGCTTCCAGCGTACCCCTTCGATGCGGCCGGACAACATGACGGCGGCAACAAAAATCACGTATTTCTACCCAAAACTTTCGATCTACGGCGCCAGCCTTTCCGGCCGTGCGGGAGATGGGGTGCTGAGTCTGGAAGCGGCATACTACGATTCGCCCGAGGATCGCGAGGGGAACGACTTTGCCGTGCCCAACTCGCAGACGCGGCTGCTCGCGGGCTACCAGACGCAGCCGGCGGAGGATACCTCGCTCGGTTTCCAGTACTATGCAGAAATCATGCACGACCATGACGCCTACCTCGCCGCACTGCCCACAGGCTTTCCGATCGAGGAGCGCTGGAGCCATACTGTCACGGCGCGTCTGACGCAGTTTTTCCTGCACCAGACGCTGCGGCTTTCCGCCTATGCCTCGTACAACACCGGCAACGGCGACCACTTCGTAAACACGGAACTACGCTATAGCTTTACCGACAAGGTGTGGGGCGCGCTCGGTGCCAATCTCTTCGGCGGCAAGCCGTGGGGCCAGTTCGGGCAACTCGCGCGCGACGACAACGTGTATCTCCAGGCACGTTACGAATTCTGACTTGGAGCATGAAACGCAGGAGGTGCATGACATGATGAACGACTGGGGTAATTTTGGTGGATGGGGAATGGGCTTGGGTTTTGTGTTCATGTTGCTGTTTTGGGCGCTGGTCATTCTTGGCATCGCGGCGCTGATCCGGTGGCTGCTGGCGCAGTCGCCGTCAGGGCGCGGCTCGCGCGACAGGACGCCACTGGAGATCGTGCAGGAGCGCTATGCACGCGGCGAAATCGACCACGATGAGTACGAGCAGAAAAAGCGCGACCTGGAAACGTAAGCATGACGCCGCCGATCTATCTCGATTACAACGCGACCACGCCGGTTGCGCCCGAAGTGGTGGAGGCGATGCTGCCCTATCTGGTGGAGCACTTCGGCAACCCCTCGTCGTCGCATGCGTATGGGTTGGCTGCCCGGCAAGCCGTTGCCGAAGCGCGAGCGTCGGTGGCCGCGCTTATCCATGCGCAGGAGGATGAGATCGTTTTCACCGGAAGCGCGACCGAGGCCAACAATCTTGCGCTTCTCGGCGTCGCCGGCGCATCGGGGCAAACCCGGCGGCACCTTGTCGTCAGCGCGGTCGAACATCCGGCGGTGATGCAGCCGGCGCAGCATCTGCGCGAGATGGGCTGGGATTTGAGTGTGGTGCCGGTGGATGGTTACGGCCGCGTCGATCCGCATGTCGTGGCCGCAGCTGTGCGGCCCGATACGGCGCTGGTGTCGATCATGCACGCCAATAACGAAGTCGGAACGATACAGCCGATCGCCGAGATCGCGCGCCTCATCAAGCCGATGGGCGTATTGCTCCACACCGATGCCGCGCAGTCGGTCGGCAAGGTTGAAATCGATGTCGATGCGCTGGGGGTCGATCTGCTGACTCTGGCGGGCCACAAGTTCTATGCCACGAAAGGGGTGGGCGCGTTGTATGTCAGGCCGGGAACGCCGATCGGGCCGATCCTGTATGGTGCCGGACAGGAGCATGGCCTGCGGCCGGGTACTGAGAACGTTCCGCTGGTGGTTGGCCTGGGCGCGGCAGCAAGACTTGCGCGTGAACATCTTCCGGCGGCGACGGAGAAATTGCGGACACTGCGGGATGCGCTGCACGAGCGGCTGGCGGCGGCTGTCCCCGGTCTCGTGCTCAACGGCCATCCGGTCGAGCGATTGCCCAACACCTTGCATGTTTCCTTTCCGGGCGTCGCAGGGCACGAATTGCTGTCCCGCGTCGCCGGGCGGGTTGCCGCATCGGTCGGTTCGGCGTGCCATTCGGATGCGGATGCGGTTAGTGGCGTGCTGGCGGCGATGGGGTGCGATGCGGAGCGGGCGCGCGGTGCAGTCAGGCTCTCGGTGGGGTGGATGTCAACACAAGAGGAAATCGAAGCCGGAGCGGCGGCATTATCCGAAGCTGTAACCGGGTTGCGCGCCGGGCGGCGTTAGTCGAAGCCATGTGCCAAGGAAGTATGGGCGGTATTGCTTCTAAGGTTATAATTGCCGCTGAGTTATCCAAGAGATGCCGTCATGAGCACTGCCGCAAAACGTCCCATTGCCGATGTACAAAGTTCCGCCGATACGCGCCATCTGGCGATCGACAAGGTCGGCATCAAGGGCATCCGTCACCCGGTCAAGGTGAAGGACAAGAGCGTCGGCGTGCAGCACACCATCGCCACCTTCAATATGTATGTGCATCTGCCGCACAACTTCAAGGGCACGCACATGTCGCGTTTCGTCGAGATACTCAACGAGCACGAGCGCGAGATATCGGTGGAGTCGTTCGGCAGCATCCTGCGCGAGATGGTGGCGCGCCTCGAGGCGCAGTCCGGCTATATCGAGATGAACTTTCCCTACTTCGTGAACAAGGCTGCGCCGGTATCCGGCGTGCAGAGCCTGCTGGACTACGATGTGACCTTCATCGGCGAGTGCAGCGGCGGTACGCCGCGTTTCATCGTGAAGGTGGTGGTGCCGGTCACCAGCCTGTGCCCGTGCTCCAAGAAGATCTCCGAGCGCGGCGCACACAATCAGCGTTCCCATGTCACGCTCACCCTGCGCACCAACGATTTCATCTGGGTCGAGGACGTGATCCGCATCGCGGAGGAGCAGGCTTCCTGCGAACTGTTCGGCCTGTTGAAGCGCCCCGACGAGAAATACGTCACCGAGCGCGCCTATGACAATCCCAAGTTCGTCGAGGACATGGTGCGCGATGTCGCTGCCGTGCTGAACGCCGACCCGCGCATCGACGCCTATATCGTCGAATCGGAGAACTTCGAGTCGATTCACAACCACTCGGCCTATGCGCTGATCGAACGGGACAAGACCCTGGGCTGAAGGGCCGGGGTCATTCCGGTTTTCCGATTTTCTGCCTTGCTCCCATAATCCATGAAACCCGTCGCCATCTTCCGTCATTACCCCAGCGAAGGCCCCGGCTATCTCGCCGGGTTCCTCGACGCGCACCGCATTCCGCAGCAGCTGATCGCCATCGATGCGGGCGAGGCCGTACCAGATTCCGCAGAGGGATTTTCCGGCCTGGTGTTCATGGGCGGGCCGATGAGCGTCAACGACGATCTGCCGTGGATCGCGCAGGTCGAGGCGCTGATCCGTGCGGCGGTGGCGCGCGACATTCCGGTGCTGGGGCATTGTCTCGGCGGCCAGTTGATGAGCAAGGCGCTGGGCGGCAGGGTGTCGCGCAATCCGGTCAAGGAGATCGGCTGGGGCGAAGTGGTGGTGGCCGACAACGACACTGCGCGTGCGTGGTTCGGCGAGATACGGCGCTTCGACGCCTTCCACTGGCACGGCGAGACCTTCAGCCTGCCGCAGGACGCAGAGCGCCTACTGTCCAGCGCGCATTGCGTCAACCAAGGCTGGGCCAGGGGCAAGCACCTCGCGCTGCAATGCCATGTCGAGATGACCGAACAAATGATCCGCGAGTGGTGTGAGATCGGCGCGGACGAAATGCTTGCCGCACAGGATAGTCCGGCGGTGCAGTCGGCAAGCGAAATCCTGCGGCAAATGGAGGCCGAACTGCCGCGCCTGCATCAGGTCGCGGCGCAACTCTATGGCAGATGGATAACCGGGTTGGCAGGCCGCTAGGCCGAATTATCTAGGCAATCCGGCATATTGTCCCTGTCTTATATATGGAATAAGGTGCGTTCCGGGGATGACTCGTTCATTGCGTTGCCCCGTCGTCACTTAACCTGAATTCAAGGAGATTTCCATGAAGAAACTGATCGCACTGGCCTGTACGGGTTTTGTCTTTGCTGTTTCTGCGCCGGCATTCGCAAGCCCGCAACAGGACAAGATGAAGGGTTGCAATGAGGAAGCGAGGCAAATGGGCGTAAAAGGCGACGAGCGCAAGGCGTTCATGAAGAAGTGCCTGTCCAAGGACTACGAGTTGAAGCATGCTGCGGCGATGATGGCTCCGGCGGCGAAACCGGTCGCGCCGGCGACACCCGCCACGCCGGCCATGCCCGCGACAACCCAGCAGGACAGGATGAAGGCGTGCAATGCCGAGGCCAAGGGCAAGGCATTGATGGGCGACGCACGCAAGATGTTCATGAGCGAATGCCTGAAGAAATAGGCCGCTCCCGCCCGCAGAGAGACGCGCCGCGAGGCGCGTTTTTCTTTGCCGTCGCAAAAACACTGCGGTGTATAATCCGCGCTCTTTTGCGCGACCCGGGTCGCGTCCCGATTCCATAAGAACTGCATGATCAAAAAATTATTCAAGCGCGTATTTCGCAAACCGGCCAGAACCAGATCGGTGGGCAATGCGCAGGTGATCCCGTTCGGGTTGCATGGCGTGGCGCGCGAACAGGTCAGTTACGGCGCGCAGAGGGTCACCGACGGCTTGCAGGCGGCAGGCTATCAGGCTTACGTGGTGGGCGGCGCGGTGCGCGACCTGCTGCTGGAGCGCCGGCCCAAGGATTTCGATGTGGCGACCGACGCCACGCCGGAGGAGGTACGCCGCGTGTTCCGCCGCTCACGCATCATCGGGCGGCGCTTCCGCCTGGTGCATGTGATGTTCGGCGAGGAAGTGGTCGAGGTCTCGACCTTCCGCAGCATGATCGAGGCCGAAGATGCCGAGACCGACGAACATGGCCGTTTGTTGCGCGACAACCAGTTCGGCGACATGGAACAGGATGCGGCGCGGCGCGACTTTACCGCCAACGCGCTGTTCTACGACCCGGCCACCCAGGAGATACACGACTACCACCACGGTTACGCCGACACCCGCGCGCGCCTGCTGCGCATGATCGGCGACCCGGCGGTGCGCTACCGCGAAGACCCGGTGCGCATGTTGCGCGCGGTGCGCTTGTCCGCCAAGCTCGACATGAAACTCGATGCGGCGACCGCCGCGCCGATCGGCAAGTTGAAGAGCCTGCTCGACAACGTGCCGCAGGCGCGCCTGCTCGATGAGGTGTTGAAGATGTTGTTGTCCGGCCACTCGGTCGAGTGCATCCAGCAGTTGCGCAGGATGAACTTGCATCACGGCTTGTTGCCGCTGCTGGACGTGATCCTGGAACAGCCGATGGGCGAGAAGTTCGTGATGCTGGCGTTGCGCAACACCGATGAACGATTGGCCCAGGAAAAGCCGGTCTCGCCCGCGTTCCTGTTCGCCGCGCTGTTGTGGCACGAGGTGCTGGCGGCGTGGAATCTGCGCGTGCAGCAGGGCGAGCGCCCGGTAGGCGCGATGCACGAGGCGATGGACGAGGTGCTGCACAAACAGAAGGCTCAGCTTGCCATCCCGCACCGCCATGATGCGGTGATGAAGGAGATATGGCTGTTGCAGCAACGTTTCGAGCAGCGCGCCGGGCAGCGCCCGTTCCGCTTGCTGGAGCAGGCGCGCTTCCGTGCCGCGTTCGACTTCCTGTTGCTGCGCTGCGCCAGCGGCGAGGTGGATGAGCAGCTCGGGCTGTGGTGGGACGAGTTCCAGGATGCCGGCGCCGAGCGCCGCGCCGAGATGTTGCAGCCGGAGGGAGCGGGGGACAAGAAACGCCGGCGCCGCAAACCGCGCAGGAAAACCGCAGCGGGCGATGCGGATGGTGGAGCGGTGGAGCAGCCGCCGGCGAGCGGGTCGCCCGCGTGACGCGGCACATTGCCTTTGTCGGCCTGGGCAGCAATATGGACGAACCGCACAGGCAGTTGCAGCGGGCCTTTACCGAACTCGACGGCTTGCCGGATACGCGGCTGCTTGCTAGGTCTTCGCTGTACCGCAGCGCACCGCTGGGTTTTGCGGAGCAGCCGGATTTCGTCAATGCGGTGGCAAAACTGGAGACGGCCCTGACGCCGCAAGCCTTGCTGCAGGTACTGTTGCTGGTCGAGCACCGGCATGGCCGCGAGCGCACCTTCCGCAACGCACCGCGTACGCTCGATCTGGACGTGCTGCTGTATGACGATCTGCGTCTGCATGAGCATGGCCTGACCATCCCGCATCCGCAGATGCAGTTGCGCGCCTTCGTGCTGCAACCCTTGCTGGAGATCGCGCCGGATTGCGCGATCCCCGGCATCGGCAGCGCGGAGCAGGCCTTGCGCGAGTGCCATGACCAGACGCTGGAGAAAATTGCCGATGCTGCCTGACCGGTATCGCTACGTGGTGGTGGAAGGGCCGATCGGCGCGGGCAAGACCAGTCTGGCGCGCCGCCTCGCGCAGCATTTCGGCGCGGCAGAGCTGCTGGAAAAGCCGGACGAGAACCCGTTCCTGGAGAAGTTCTATCGCGATCCGGCGCGTTATGCGCTGGCGACGCAACTGTTCTTCCTGTTCCAGCGCGGCGATGAGGTGCGCGAACTGGCGCAGATGGATATGTTCCGCACCAGCACCGTGGCGGACTATCTGTTCGACAAGGATACGCTGTTCGCCCGGCTCAACCTGAACGACGAGGAATTCGCGCTGTACCAACAGATATACCGCAGCCTGCAATTGCAGGCGCCGGAGCCGGATCTGGTGATCTACTTGCAGGCCGCGCCGCAGACGCTGGTGGAGAGGGTGCGCCGCCGCGCCAAGCCTTATGAACAGGAGATCGCAGACGAGTATCTGCTGCGCCTGGCACAAAGCTACAGCGACTTCTTTTATCATTACGATGCGGCACCCGTGCTGATGGTGAACAGCGATCACCTTAATTTCGTCGATGACGACGATGACTTTACCCTGTTGTTGCGGCGCATCGGCGAGATGCGCGGGCAGCGCGAGTTTTTCAGCATGGGGCGGGAATGAAGATTGTTTTTGGGGGGCTCTGATGCGGACCACATTGAGCGGATTGCAAACGATGCGCGGCAAGGGCGAGAAGATCGCCGTGCTGACCTGTTATGACGCCAGCTTCGCCGCACTGCTCGAGGCGCAGGGCGTGGATGTGCTGCTGGTCGGCGATTCGCTCGGCATGGTGTTGCAGGGGCGCGAGACGACCTTGCCGGTGACCCTGAACGACATGGCCTACCACACCGCCTGTGTGGCGAGCGGCTCCAGCCAGACATTCATCGTGGCCGACATGCCGTTCGGCACCTCCCAGGTCAGTCCGCGCGAGACCTTTGCCAATGCGGCGCGGCTGATGGCGGCCGGAGCGCAGATGGTCAAGCTGGAGGGCGGGGCGGCGCTGGCCGAGACCGTGAGTTTCCTCACCGGACGCGGCATCCCGGTATGCGGGCACATCGGGTTGACGCCGCAATCGGTGCACCAGATGGGCGGCTACCGCGTGCAGGGGCGCGAAGCCGCCGCCGCGCGGCAGTTGCTGGAAGATGCCGTGGCGCTCGAACAGGCCGGCGCCGGCCTGCTGGTGCTGGAAGCGGTGCCGGCGGCGCTGGCCGCAGAGATCACCGCGCGGCTGAAAATCCCCACCATCGGCATCGGCGCGGGCGCGGTCTGTTCCGGCCAGGTGCTGGTGCTGTATGACATGCTGGATATCTATCCGGGCAAAAAACCGCGTTTCGTGAAGAACTACATGCAGGGCGCGGCTTCCATCGCCGAAGCCGTGGCGCGTTATGTGGCCGAGGTCAAGGCTGGCAGTTTCCCGGCGGCGGAGCATTCGTTCTGATGCAACTCGTTTCAACCGTTGGCGAGTTGCGTGCGCGGCTGGCCGGCGAGCCTGCCGTCGCCTTCGTCCCGACCATGGGCAACCTGCATGAAGGACATCTCGAACTGGTAAGGCTGGCGCGCGAACATGGTGGCTGTGTGGTGGTCAGCATCTTCGTCAATCCGCTGCAATTCGGACCGAGCGAGGATTTCGACCGCTACCCGCGCACGCTGGAGGCGGACTGCGCCAAGCTGCAAGGGCTGGCGGACGTGGTGTTCGCGCCATCGGTGAATGAGATGTATCCCGCGCAGCAGACCGTGTTCGTCGAGCCGCCGCCGATCGCCGACGATCTGTGCGGCGCGGCGCGCCCCGGCCATTTTCGCGGCATGGCGACGGTCGTGCTGAAGCTGCTCAACATCGTGCAGCCGCAAGTCGCGCTGTTCGGCAAGAAGGATTACCAGCAATTGCACATCATCCGCCGCATGGTCGCGCAACTGAACCTGCCGGTCGCCATTGTCGGCGGTGAGACCGTGCGCGCGGCGGACGGCCTCGCGCTGAGTTCGCGCAACCAGTATCTGAACGAGATCGAGCGCGCCGGGGCGGTTTTCCTGTATCAGGCCCTGCAAGCGATGAAATCAGCCATCCTGCAAGGTGAGCGCGATTTTGAACGCTTGCGCCGGGGTGAGGTCGAACGGTTCACGGCAAGGGGCTGGTCGGTGGATTATGTGGCGGTGCGCAACCAGTCCGATCTGCTTGCCGCCTGCGGCGACCAACGCGAATTGGTCATCCTGGCGGCGGCCAGACTGGGCAATACCCGCTTACTGGATAATGTCGAAGTTTGCCTTGAATCGTGAGTGCTATATAATCCGCGCCCCATTAAAAAGGGAATGACCCATGCAGAAAATCATGCTTAAAGCCAAGTTGCACCGGGTGCGCGTCACGCACTCCGAGCTGCATTACGAAGGCTCCTGCGCGATCGACGATGATTTGCTGGATGCTGCCGACATCCGCGAATACCAGCAGATCGACATCTACAATGTCACCAACGGTGAGCGTTTCACCACCTATGCGATCCGGGCACAACGCGGCTCCGGCGTGATTTCGGTGAACGGCGCGGCGGCGCACAAGGCCGACCCGGGCGATATCCTGATCATCGCGACTTATGCGATGTATTCCGAACTGGAATTGCAGAAATTCCACCCGCAACTCGTCTATGTGGACGAGCACAACCGCATCGTCGCGCAACGCGACAGCATCGCCGTGCAGGCGGCATGAATACTGGGGCATGGCATTCCTGCCCGGATATTTTTCTCTTGCCGATTCGTTGACCGTTGTCGGGTTCACAGGTAGGATTGCGCACCTTTTTGCGCGGTAAGGACTGGTTTCATGCGCCGTAAGTTAGTGGTTGGAAATTGGAAAATGCATGGCCGTCTGGCCAGCAACCATACCCTGCTTGAAGGGGTCGTTGCCGGGGTGCGTGAATTGCGCGGGGCGGACTACGCGGTTTGTGTGCCCTATCCCTATCTTGCGCAGGCTCAGGCTATGCTGCGCTACAGCAATGTGGCCTGGGGAGCGCAGAACCTCAGTCAGTTTGAAGAGGGTGCTTTTACGGGCGCGGTTGCGCCGGGCATGTTGAGCGACTTCGGTTGCCATTATGTGATCATCGGGCACTCCGAGCGTCGTGGTCTGTTCCATGAGAGCAACGAGATCGCGGTCGCAAAGTTCGTTGCTGCGCAACGGGCAGGGATGAAGCCGATCTTTTGTGTCGGCGAGACGCTGGAAGAGCGCGAGGCGGGGCAGATGGAGCAGGCGGTGGCGGTTCAGCTGGATGCATTGCTCGACGGCCCCGGCGCAGGAGCCTTGGCAAATGCTGTGCTCGCCTATGAGCCGGTCTGGGCGATCGGTACCGGGAAAACGGCATCTCCCGGTCAGGCACAAGAGGTGCATGCATTTATTCGAGGGAAGGTGGCGCAACATGATAGCCACATCGCACAGAGCTTGTGTATACTCTACGGCGGCAGCGTGAAGGGCAGTAATGCAGCAGAGTTGTTTGCGATGCCGGATATCGATGGTGGCTTGATCGGCGGTGCCTCCCTGGTGGTTGATGAGTTCCTGGCGATATGTCGCGCGGGTACCCGGACATGATTTTTTGTCCCGGACAGGTTTGACTTTTGTATTTTTGGAGTAGTTGAGTGGAAACATTGGTTTGGGTGGTGCACGTTGCGACTGCGGTAGTGCTGATCGGCCTGGTGCTGATGCAGCATGGCAAGGGTGCCGATATGGGCGCGGCTTTCGGCTCCGGCTCGGCCGGCAGCCTGTTCGGTTCCAGCGGTTCGGCGAATTTTCTCAGCCGCAGCACGGCAGTCGTTGCGACGGTGTTCTTCATCACCAGTTTGTCGCTGACCTATATCTATTCGCATCCCGCGCAACAACTGGGCGTGATGGACAAGGTGGTTCCGGCTGCCGGTCAGGCGGCTCCGGTCGCGCCTGCGGCTAATCCCGCCGACGCTTCGAAGTCCGGGGAGATTCCAAAGTAATTTTCAAGCAGTATTGCCGATGTGGTGAAATTGGTAGACACGCTATCTTGAGGGGGTAGTGGCGCAAGCCGTAGCAGTTCGAGTCTGCTCATCGGCACCAGATGATAATAAGCGGGCACGCAAGCGTGCCGGCAAGATAAAACGTTGAAATGTGATTCCGCAAACTTCGGATCACAACTGGCAGAGAGGGGGAAGCTCAATGTTGGAAAACTATTTTCCGGTGCTGTTGTTCATCTGCGTCGGATTGGCCTTTGGCGTGGTTCCGGTGGTATTGGGCAAGCTGGTGTCGCTCAACCGCCCGGACAACAAGAAAAACTCTCCTTACGAGTGCGGTTTCGAGGCCTTCGAAGACGCGCGCATGAAATTCGACGTGCGCTATTACCTCATTGCCATCCTGTTCATCCTGTTCGATCTTGAAATCGCCTTCATGTTTCCATGGGCGGTGGTACTCAAGGAGATCGGCACCTTCGGTTTCGTCTCCATGATGATCTTTCTGGCCGTCCTGGTGGTTGGCTTCGTCTATGAATGGATGAAGGGGGCGTTGGAATGGGAGTAGCAGCGCGACAACACGGCGCGCAGCGACTTGTTGCGGCGCAGGCTAACCTTCAGGTTATGCCGGAGCCAACAGGGAGCAGGGGCCCCGCGCAGCGGGGATGTGACCGTCCGCGAGTGCTGCCGGGTGCAATCGAGGTGCAATGCGCAGAGAAGGGAGTAATGCATGGGCATTGAAGGGAAGCTGGAGCAGGGCTTCGTTACCACGACGCTCGATACCATCATCAACTACACGCGCACCGGCTCGCTGTGGCCGATGACTTTCGGTCTGGCCTGTTGCGCGGTGGAAATGATGCAAGCCGGCGCGGCGCGCTATGACCTGGATCGCTTCGGCATCGTGTTCCGCCCCAGCCCGCGCCAATCCGATGTGATGGTGGTGGCCGGGACGCTGTGCAACAAGATGGCGCCGGCGTTGCGCAAGGTGTACGACCAGATGGCCGAGCCGCGCTGGGTGATCTCCATGGGCACCTGCGCGAACGGCGGCGGCTACTACCATTATTCCTATTCTGTGGTACGCGGTTGCGACCGCATCGTGCCGGTGGACGTGTATGTCCCGGGATGCCCGCCCACAGCCGAAGCGCTGCTCTACGGTTTTATCCAGTTGCAGAACAAGATCAAACGAACCAATACCATTGCGCGCCAGGGTGAACTATGACGGCTGATTTGAGTATGTTGAGCAGCAACCTGGCCGTTGCGTTCGGCGATAAGCTGGCCAGTGTCGAGGAAAGGCTGGGAGAGTTGACCGTGACGGTCGAGCCTGCCGCCATGCCGGAGGTACTGACACGCTTGCGCGATGCGGCGGAGTTCCGTTTCGAGCAACTGACCGACCTGTGCGGGGTGGACTATTCCACCTATGGCGATGGCGCATGGCAGGGCAAGCGTTTTGCGGTGGTATATCAGCTGCTCTCGGTGACGCATAACGTGCGGTTGCGGGTACGCGTCTTTGCCGAGGATGACGATTTCCCGGTGCTGGAGTCGGTCGACGGCATCTGGCCGAGCGCCAACTGG
This sequence comes from Gallionellales bacterium GWA2_60_18, assembly GCA_001801105.1. Next base: position 47,890 of record MGWS01000028.1, on the reverse strand, counting down.
TGCGAGCGGGAGGCCTTCGACCTGTATGGCATCGTGTTCACCGGCCACCCCGACCTGCGCCGCATCCTGACCGACTACGGTTTCGTCGGTAATCCGTTCCGCAAGGACTTCCCGTTGTCGGGCCAGGTGGAGATGCGCTACGACCCGGAACAGCAGCGCGTGGTGTACCAGCCGGTGTCGATCGAGCCGCGCGAAGTGACTCCGCGTGTCGTGCGCGAAGAAAACTACGGTTGCAATTAAGGTGCGCTCATGGCGGAAATAAAAAATTACACACTGAATTTTGGCCCGCAGCACCCTGCGGCGCACGGGGTGTTGCGCCTGGTGCTGGAGCTGGACGGCGAGGTGGTCGAGCGCGCCGATCCGCATATCGGGCTGCTGCATCGCGCCACCGAAAAACTCGCCGAACACAAGACCTTCCTGCAGTCCGTCCCCTACATGGACCGGCTCGATTACGCCTCGATGATGGTCAACGAGCATGCCTACGTGATGGCGATCGAGAAGCTGGCGGGGATCGAAGTGCCGTTGCGCGCGCAATATATCCGCGTGATGTTCGACGAGATCACCCGCATCCTGAACCATCTGCTGTTCCTCGGCGCGCACGGGCTGGACATCGGTGCGATGACCATGTTCCTGTACTGCTTCCGCGAGCGCGAGGATTTAATGGATGCCTATGAGGCGGTGTCCGGCGCGCGCATGCATGCGGCCTATTACCGTCCCGGCGGCGTCTACCGCGACCTGCCGGAGGTCATGCCGCAGTACCAGGCTTCCAAGATACACAATGCCGCTGCGGTCAAACGCCTCAACGAGAACCGTCAGGGTTCGTTGCTTGATTTCCTGGAAGACTTCACCAGTCGTTTTCCCAAGTGCGTAGATGAATACGAAACCCTGCTGACCGACAACCGCATCTGGAAGCAGCGCACCGTCGGCATCGGTGTCGTCACCGCCGAACGCGCGCTGGCGCTGGGGCTGACCGGGCCGATGCTGCGCGGCTCCGGCGTGGAATGGGACATCCGCAAGAAGCAACCCTATGAGGTCTATGACCGGCTCGATTTCGATATTCCGGTCGGCGTCACCGGCGACTCCTACGACCGTTATCTGGTGCGTGTCGAAGAGATGCGCCAATCAAACCGCATCGTCAGGCAGTGCATAGACTGGCTGCGCAAGAATCCCGGCCAGGTGATGACGGACAATCTCAAATTTGCGCCGCCCAAACGCGAGGCGATGAAGATGAACATGGAGGAGCTGATCCATCACTTCAAGCTGTTCTCAGAGGGCATGCATGTGCCGGCCGGCGAAACCTATACGGCGGTGGAACAGCCCAAGGGCGAATTCGGCATCTACCTGATCTCGGACGGGGCGAACAAACCCTACCGCATGAAGATACGCGCTTCCGGTTTTGCGCATATGTCCGCGCTGGACGAGCTGTGCCGCGGCCACATGATCGCCGACGTGGTGACCGTGATTGGCACACTGGACATTGTTTTTGGTGAGGTAGACCGCTGATGAATACCTCCCAAAATCCAAATTTCATCCCAACTGCGGCGTTGCTCAAAAATTTTCTTGCTTGCATATACGTCATATGCGGCGCGGCAAAAATTTCTTCGCGCCTTGCATTTGGGCGAACTTTGAATTTTTTGAGGCATTCATAAAAAATGTTATCCGAACAAATACAAGCGAAGATCGACCGCGAGCTTAAAAAATATCCCGCGAACCAGAAGCAGTCTGCGGTGATGGCTGCCCTGCGCTTCGTGCAGGACGAGAAGGGCTGGATCTCCACCGACGACATGGCGGATGTCGCGTCCTACCTCGGTATGCCCAGGATCGCAGTGTACGAGGTGGCGACTTTCTACCACATGTACAACCTCAAGCCGATGGGCCGCCACACGCTTACCGTGTGCACTAACCTGTCCTGCACCCTGTGCGGCGCGGGCGATACCCTGGCGCATCTGGAATCGAGGCTGGGCATCGGCCTGGGCGAAGTGACGGCGGACGGCAAATACGGCCTGCGCGAGGGCGAATGCATGGGCGCCTGCAAGGATGCGCCGCTGCTCACCGTCAACAACAGGAAGTTGTGCGGATGCCTGAGCAAGGAGAAGATCGATCAAATTTTGGCGGAGTTGGATAAATCATGAGAGGCCCGGTCATTCTTACCACGATGGAGTTCGACCAGCCCTGGACGCTGGAGAACTATCTCAAGGTCGGCGGCTATCAGGCCTTGCGCAAGGTGCTGGCGGAGAAGATGTCTCCGGACGCCATCATCGCCGAGGTCAAGCTGTCCGCCCTGCGCGGGCGCGGCGGTGCGGGTTTCCCGACCGGGCTGAAATGGAGCTTCATGCCCAAGAACTATGAGGGCGACAAATACATCGTCTGCAATTCGGACGAAGGCGAGCCGGGCACCTGCAAGGACTGGGACATCCTGCTCTACAACCCGCACCTGCTGATCGAAGGCATGGCGATCGCCGCCTATGCCATGGGCGTGAAGACCGGCTACAACTATATCCACGGCGAGATCTTCGAAGCCTACGAGCGCATGGAGGAAGCCTGCGAGGTGGCCCGCGCCGCCGGTTATCTGGGCGACAACATCCTCGGTAGCGACCACAGTTTCGACCTGCATAACCATCTCGGCTACGGCGCCTATGTCTGCGGCGAGGAAACCGCCCTGCTCGAGTCCATCGAGGGCAAGAAGGGGCAGCCGCGCTTCAAGCCACCGTTCCCGGCCAGCTTCGGCCTGTACGGCAAGCCGACCACCATCAACAACACCGAGACCTTTGCCAGCATCCCTTACATCATTCGCGAGGGCGGGCAGAAGTTCCTCGAGCTGGGCAAGCCCAACAACGGCGGCACCAAGCTGTTCTCGGTCTCCGGTCACGTGAACAATCCCGGCAACTTCGAAGTCCCGATGGGGACGCCGTTCGGAAAACTGCTGGAAATGGCGGGCGGCGTGCGCCACGGCCACAAGCTCAAGGCAGTGATCCCCGGCGGCTCGTCGATGCCGGTGCTGAAGGGCGAGGTCATGATGGACCTGACCATGGATTACGACTCTATCCAGAAGGCTGGTTCCGGGCTGGGCAGCGGCGCGGTGATCGTGATGGACGAGACCACCTGCATGGTGCGCGCGCTGGAGCGCCTGTCCTATTTCTACTATGAGGAATCCTGCGGCCAGTGCACGCCCTGCCGCGAAGGCACCGGCTGGCTGTATCGCATCGTGCATCGCATCGAGCACGGCGAGGGGCGCAAGGAAGACCTCGATCTGTTGTTGAGCGTGGGCGAGAACATCGCCGGGCGCACCATCTGCGCGCTGGGCGAGGCGGCGGTGTGGCCGGTGCAGGGGATGCTGAAGAGTTTCCGCGACGAATTCGAGTATCACATCGAGCACAAGCGCTGTCTGGTGCAAAGCTGAGAGTGGGTGAAGCAATGATCAATATCGAAATTGACGGGAAGCCGGTCAAAGCCGAACGCGGATCAATGGTGATCGAGGCGGCGCACGGGGCGGGCATCCATATTCCGCACTTCTGCTATCACAAGAAACTTTCCATCGCGGCCAGCTGCCGCATGTGCCTGGTCGAGGTGGAGAAGGCGCCCAAACCGTTGCCTGCCTGCGCGACCCCGGTGGCCGAAGGCATGAAGGTCTGCACCCATTCGGCCATGGCGGTGAAGGCGCAAAAGGGCGTGATGGAGTTCCTGCTGCTGAATCACCCGCTGGATTGCCCGATCTGCGACCAGGGCGGCGAATGCCTGTTGCAGGATCTGGCGGTGGGCTATGGCGGAAGCGCCTCGCGCTATACCGAAGAGAAGCGCATCGTGCCGCACAAGGCGATCGGCGCGCTGATCTCCACCGAAGAGATGGCGCGTTGCATCCAGTGCACGCGCTGCGTGCGTTTCGGCCAAGAGATCGCCGGCATCATGGAACTCGGCATGGCGTTCCGCGGCGAGCACGCCCAGATACTGAGTTTCGTGAACGGTTCGGTGGATTCCGAACTGTCCGGCAACATGATCGACCTGTGCCCGGTCGGCGCGCTGACCAGCAAGCCGTTCCGCTACACCGCGCGCAACTGGGAGTTGTCGCGGCGCCGCTCGGTGAGCCCGCATGACGGCCTCGGTTCCAACCTGGCGGTGCATGTGAAAGACAACCGCGTGATGCGCGTCACGCCTTCCAGCAACGAGGAAGTCAACGAATGCTGGCTGTCCGACAAGGATCGCTTCAGCTACGAAGGCGTCAATGCGCCGGAGCGCCTGACCAGGCCGATGATCAAGCACGACGGCAAATGGGTCGAGGTCGAATGGCAGGTCGCGCTGGAATATGTGGCGAAGAACCTGCGCCAGATCGCAGCGACCGAAGGCAAGGACCAGATCGGCGCGCTGGCGACCCCGCATAGCACGCTGGAAGAACTGTACCTGTTGCAGAAGCTGTTGCGCGGCATCGGCTGCGGCAATGTTGATTTCCGCCTGCGCCAATCCGATTTTTCGACCGACGGCAAGCAGGCGGGCGCGCCCTGGCTGGGTATGCCGCTGGCGGACATCAATACGCGCGACCGTTTCCTGATCGTCGGCAGTTTCCTGCGCAAGGATCATCCGCTGCTGGCGCAGCGCGTGCGCCAAGCCGCGAAGAAGGGCGCGCAGGTCAGCATCGTGCATGCGTGCGATGACGACCTGCTGATGCCGCTGGCCAACAAGGCTATTGTCGCACCGGACGAGCTGGCGAACCTTCTGGCGCAGATACTGAAGGCGCTCGGCGCGGCGAAGGACGTTGCCGTACCTGCTGTGCAGGATGTTGCAGTCGGTGACGAGGCTAAAGCCATCGCTGCCAGCCTGGCGAGCGGCGAACGCGCGGCGGTGCTGCTGGGCAACTTCGCGCAACAGCATCCCCAGGCAGCGCAGATCGCGCTGCTGGCGGAACAGATTGCCGCATTGTGCGGTGCAAGATTCGGTTATCTCGGCGAAGCAGCGAACAGTGTCGGCGGTTATCTCGCCGGTGCGGTACCGTTCGGCGGCAGCGTGCAGGGCATGAATGCCGCGCAGATGCTGGCTACACCGCGCAAGGCCTATGTGTTGCTGAATGTCGAGCCGGAACTGGACATGCACGATCCGCAACAGGCGATGCAGGCGATGCGCGCCGCCGATACGGTGGTGGTCCTGTCCGCCTTCAAGCATCATGCCACCGACTATGCCGACGTGTTGCTGCCCATCGCGCCGTTCACCGAGACTTCGGGAACCTTCATCAGCACCGAAGGCCGCGTGCAGAGCTTCAAGGGCGCGGTCAGACCGCTCGGCGAGGCGCGTCCGGCCTGGAAGGTGCTGCGCGTACTGGGCAACCTGCTCGGTCTGCCGGGTTTCGATTACGACTCCAGCGAGGCGGTGCGCGACGAGATCCTGTCCGGCGTGGACCTTGCCGGCAGGCTGAACAATCATATCGATGGCATTGCGCTGCAAGTCGCGTCCGGCGGCAGCACTGCCGGCCTGCAACGCGTCAGCGAAGTGCCGATCTATGCCGCCGATGCGCTGGTGCGGCGCGCGCACTCCCTGCAGCAGACCCGCGATGCGGCGGCTCCGTGCGTGGTGATGCACGGCAGCGAACTGCAAAAACTGGGCGTGCAGCCGGGCGATACCGTCAAGGTCGTTCAGGGCGATGCCAGCGTGCGCCTGACCGCGCGTGCGGATGACTGCCAGCCGTTGCGCAGCGCGCGCGTGTCGGCAGGCCATCCGGCCACGGCAGAACTGGGCGCGATGTTTGGAACGATCACAGTGGAGCGCGCATGATGGAATTGCTGCAAACCCTACAACAGTTCGGGCAGGACCTGCTCGGGCCGGCCTGGCTGCCGCTCTGGACGCTGGTGAAGATCATGGTCATCATCCTGCCGCTGATGGGCGCGGTCGCCTACCTGACGCTGGCCGAGCGCAAGGTCATCGGCTACATGCAGATCCGCATCGGCCCGAACCGCGTCGGCTATTACGGCCTGCTACAGCCGCTGGCCGACGGCCTCAAACTGCTGTTCAAGGAAATCATCGTCCCGACCGGATCGGACAAATTCCTGTTCGTGCTGGCACCGATCATGGCGCTGGCGCCGTCGCTGGCGGCCTGGGCGGTGGTGCCGTTCGGCGACGGTACCGTGCTGGCCGATGTCAACGCCGGCCTGCTGTATATCCTGGCGATGACCTCGCTCGGGGTGTACGGCATCATCATCGCCGGCTGGGCATCCAATTCCAAGTATGCCTTCCTCGGCGCGGTGCGCTCCACGGCACAGATCGTGTCGTATGAGATCGCCATGGGTTTCGCGCTGGTGTGCGTGCTGATGGCATCGCAAAGCATGAACCTGAGCGACATCGTGCGCGGCCAGCAGGGCGCTTTCGGGCTGCTCAACTGGTACATGCTGCCGTTGTTCCCGATGTTCCTCGTCTACCTGATCTCCGGCGTGGCCGAGACCAACCGCGCGCCGTTCGATATGGCCGAGGGCGAGTCCGAGATCGTCGCCGGCTTCCATGTCGAATATTCCGGTATGGCCTTCGCGCTGTTCTTCCTGGCCGAATACGCCAACATGATCCTGATCGCGTTCCTCACCTCGATCATGTTCCTGGGCGGCTGGCTGTCGCCGCTGCCGTTCCTGCCGGACGGCTTCATCTGGCTCCTGGCCAAGGTGTCGTTCATCCTGCTGCTGTTCCTGTGGTTCCGCGCGACCTTCCCGCGCTACCGCTACGACCAGTTGATGCGGCTGGGCTGGAAGGTGTTCATCCCGCTCACCATCATCTGGGTCGTGGTAGTGGCTGCGTGGATGCAGACGCCGCTCTGGGTCTGGTAAGGGGCGGGGGAGAACCAATATGAATATCGAAAAATTCCTCAAGACGTTCCTGCTCTATGAACTGCTCAAGGGCATGGCGCTGACCGGGCGCTATTTCTTCGCGCGCAAGATCACCGTGCAGTACCCGGAAGAGAAGACGCCGCAGAGCGTCCGCTTCCGCGGGTTGCATGCGCAGCGCCGCTACGCCAACGGTGAGGAGCGTTGCATCGGCTGCAAGCTGTGCGAGGCGGTGTGCCCGGCGCTGGCGATCAAGATCGAGATCGCCGAACGCGAGGACGGCACCCGCCGCACCACGCAATACGACATCGACCTGAACAAGTGCATCTTCTGCGGTTTCTGCGAAGAGTCCTGTCCGGTGGACGCCATCGTCGAGACCCGCGTGTTCGATTACCACGGCGAAAAGAACAGCGACCTGTATTACACCAAGCAGATGCTGCTGGCGAATGGCGACAGACATGAAGAGCAGATCGCCAAGGATCGCGCCGCCGATGCCAGGTACCGATAAGAGGGCAAGCCCATGAATTTCGAAACTATAGTGTTTTACCTGTTCGCCGCGCTGACCGTATTTGCGGCAGTGCGCGTGATCACCGCGCGCAACCCGGTGCATGCGGTGCTGTTCCTGGTGCTGGCGTTCATCAGCTCGGCCGGCATCTGGATGCTGCTGGAAGCGGAATTCCTGGCGATCGCGCTGGTGCTGGTGTATGTCGGCGCGGTGATGGTGCTGTTCCTGTTCGTGGTGATGATGCTGGATATCAATCTGGTGCGCTTGCGCGAGAACTTCTGGCGCTGGTTGCCGTTCGGCGCGGCGCTGGCCGCGTTGATGGCATTCGAGATGATCTGGGTGCTGGGCTCGGTGCCAGGGCAGGGCGGCATGATGGAGCCGGTCAAGCATGCGGCCGATTACAGCAACACCAAGGAATTGGGGCGCCTGATTTATACCGATTACGTCTATCCGTTCGAGATCGCCGCAGTGCTGCTACTGGTGGCGATGGTCGCCGCAATCGCGCTGACCCAGCGCCGGCGCAAGGATGCCAAGTCGCAGGTGATCTCCGAGCAGCTCGCGGCCAACAAGGCGAACCGTTTGCGCATCGTGAAGATGCAGGCTGAACGCAAGAACCCGGATCCGGCGACGGCTCCGACCGAATGAAGGAGCGAAAAGCGTGTTGACACTCTCGCATTACCTGGTATTGAGCGCCGTGCTGTTCGCCATCAGCGTGGTCGGCATCTTCCTGAACCGCAAGAACCTGATCGTGCTGCTGATGGCGATCGAAATGATGCTGCTGGCGGTGAACACCAATTTCGTGGCGTTCTCGCATTACCTGAACGACGCCGCCGGGCAGGTCTTCGTGTTCTTCATCCTGACTGTGGCCGCAGCGGAAGCCGCCATCGGCCTGGCGATACTGGTGGTGCTGTTCCGCAATCTGAACACCATCGACGTTGACGATCTCGACAGTTTGAAAGGTTGATCCGCATGAGTTTGCAAAGCCTTTATTTGCTCGTTCCCGTGGCGCCGCTGCTCGGCGCGGTCATCGTCGGCCTGTTCGGCAAATGCCTGGGACGCGCTTGGTCGCATCGCATCACCATCGCGCTGGTGGCGGTCTCGTTCTTCGCCTCGCTGGCGATCTTCAACGACGTGCTGGCGGGCAACGTGTTCAATGGCCCGGTCTATACCTGGATGACCTCTGGCGACACCAGCTTCCAGGTCGGCTTCCTGATCGACAAGCTCACCGTCACCATGATGCTGGTGGTGACCTTCGTCTCGCTGATGGTGCATATCTACACCATCGGCTACATGCAGGAAGACCCCGGCTACCAGCGTTTCTTCAGCTACATCTCGCTGTTCACCTTCTCCATGCTGATGCTGGTGATGGCCAACAACTTCATGCAGCTGTTCTTCGGCTGGGAAGCGGTGGGGTTGGTGTCCTACCTGCTGATCGGTTTCTGGCATGACCGTCCGACCGCGATCTACGCCAACCTCAAGGCGTTCCTGGTCAACCGCGTCGGCGACTTCGGCTTCCTGCTCGGCATCGGCCTGGTGCTGATGGTGTTCGGCACGCTGGACTATGCGGCCGTGTTCGCCAACGCCGCCGGCCATGCCGACGACATCGCGCCCATCCCCGGCATGTCGGTGAACCTGCTGAGCGCGATTTGCATCCTGCTGTTCATCGGCGCGATGGGCAAGTCGGCGCAATTCCCGCTGCATGTCTGGCTGCCCGATTCGATGGAAGGCCCGACCCCGATCTCCGCGCTGATCCACGCCGCGACCATGGTGACCGCCGGTATCTTCATGGTGGCGCGCATGTCGCCGCTGTTCGAGCTATCCGAGACCGCGCTGTCCTTCGTCATGGTCATCGGCGCGATCACCGCGCTGTTCATGGGTTTCCTCGGCGTCATCCAGAACGACATCAAGCGCGTGGTGGCGTATTCCACCCTGTCGCAGCTCGGTTACATGACCGTGGCGCTCGGCGCCTCCGCCTATTCGGTGGCGATCTTCCACCTGATGACCCATGCCTTCTTCAAGGCGTTGCTGTTCCTCGCTGCTGGCTCGGTGATCATCGCCATGCACCACAATCAGGACATCCGTTACATGGGCGGCCTGAAGAAATACATGCCGATCACCTGGATCACCTCGCTGATCGGCTCGCTGGCGCTGATCGGCACGCCGTTCTTCTCCGGTTTCTATTCCAAGGACAGTATCATCGAGGCGGTCGCGCTGTCGCACCTGCCCGGTTCCGGCTTCGCCTATTTCGCCGTGGTGGCGGGCGTGTTCGTCACCGCGTTCTATTCGTTCCGCATGTATTTCCTGGTGTTCCACGGCAAGGAGCGCTATGACCAGATGCCGCATGACGAGCATGCGCATGATGACCATGGGCACGACGACCACGGCCATCACGGCGGCAAGCCGCACGAGACGCCATGGGTGGTGACGCTGCCGCTGGTGCTGCTGGCCATCCCGTCGGTGGTCATCGGTTACCTGGCCATCGGGCCGATGCTGTACGGCGGCTACTTCGGCGATGCGATCTACGTCGCCGAGCATCACCACGCGCTGCACGAGATGCAGGAAGAATTCCACGGGGCGCTGGCCATGACGCTGCATGCGCTGACCACGCTTCCGCTGTGGCTGGCGATCGCCGGCGTGGCGAGCGCGGCCTGGTTCTACCTGAAGCGCCCCGATATCCCCGACGCGATCCGCAAGCGTTTCCAGGTCATCTACACCATCCTGGACAACAAATATTACTTCGACCGTTTCAACGACTGGTTCTTTGCCGGCGGCGCGCGCCGTCTCAGCGATTTCCTGTGGAAGAACGGCGACGTGAAGGTCATCGACGGCTGGATCGTGAACGGTTCGGCGAAACTGGTCGGGACGCTCTCCGGCGTCGTCCGCCGCCTGCAATCCGGCTACATTTACCACTATGCGTTTTCCATGATCATCGGCGTGTTCGTGCTGCTGAGCGTGCGCAACTGGTTTGAATAAGGAATGACAGCATGATCTTTGGCTTACCCATCATTAGCGTTGCGGTCTGGTTGCCGATCATCTTCGGCGTGCTGGTGCTGGCCACCGGCGACGACAAGAACGCCCCGCTTGCGCGCATCCTGGCGCTGGTCGGCTCAGTGCTCGGTTTCCTGGTGACGATCCCGCTGTACACCGGCTTCGACTACAACACCTCCGAGATGCAGTTCGTCGAACTGCACGACTGGATCACGCGCTTCAACATCCATTACTTCCTTGGCGTGGACGGCATCTCGGTGCTGTTCATCATGCTCACAGCTTTCTTCACCCCTATCGTGGTGCTGGCCGGCTGGCAGGTGATTGAGAAGCGCGTCGCGCAATACATGGCCGCCTTCCTGTTCATGTCCGGCATCATGATCGGCGTGTTCGCCGCGCTCGACGCGGTGCTGTTCTATGTGTTCTGGGAGGCGATGCTGATCCCGATGTTCCTCATCATCGGCGTGTGGGGCGGTGCCAACCGCGTGTATGCGGCGGTCAAGTTCTTCCTCTACACCCTGCTCGGGTCGCTGCTGATGCTGGTGGCGCTGATCTACCTGTACAACCAGTCCGGCGGCAGCTTCTCCATCCTCGATTTCCACCGTACCCAGATCCCGCTGAACGCGCAGATACTGATCTTCATCGCCTTCTTCTTCGCCTTCGCGGTCAAGGTGCCGATGGTGCCGGTGCACACCTGGTTGCCAGATGCGCACGTCGAGGCGCCGACCGGCGGCTCGGTGATTCTGGCGGCGATCATGCTGAAGGTGGGTGCCTACGGCTTCCTGCGCTTCTCGCTGCCGATCGTGCCGGACGCCAGCCACGAGCTGGCCGGCATGATGATCGCGCTGTCGCTGGTCGCAGTGGTGTACATCGGCCTGGTGGCGCTGATGCAGAGCGACATGAAGAAGCTGGTGGCGTATTCATCGATCTCGCACATGGGCTTCGTCACGCTCGGCCTTTTCATCTTTAACGCTTACGGCATGGAAGGCGCGCTGCTGCAGATGATCTCGCACGGTTTCGTGTCCGGCGCGCTGTTCCTGTGCATCGGCGTGATGTATGACCGCATGCATTCGCGCAACATCGCCGACTATGGCGGCGTGGTCAACACCATGCCGGTGTTCGCGGCGTTCTTCATGCTGTTCTCCATGGCCAACAGCGGCTTGCCCGGCACCAGCGGCTTCGTCGGCGAATTCATGGTGATCCTGGGCGCGGTCAAGGCGAACTTCTGGTATGCCTTCGCCGCCGCGACCACGCTGATCTTCGGTGCGGCCTATACGCTGTGGATGTACAAGCGCGTGATCTTCGGCGCGGTGGCCAACCCGCATGTCGCCGAACTGACCGATATGAACCTGCGCGAGAAGGTCATCTTTGCGATCCTGGCGGTCGCGGTGCTGGGGATGGGGCTGTATCCCCTGCCGTTCAGCGAGATCATGCATGTATCGGTGAACGACCTGCTGGTGCATGTGGCGCGTTCCAAGCTGCCGTTGTAAACGAATACAGACGTTAGTCGCTAGACGTTAGTTACTAGTTGAAACAACTCGTTGCTAACGACTAATGACTAACGACTAACGACTGATGTTGAGGTGAATATGGATTTGATAACTAATTGGACGTCGGCCGGCGCGGAAATATTCATGCTGGTGATGGCGAGCGTGATCCTGATCGCGGACCTGCTGATCCGGCAGAACGGCAGGCTGGTCACTTACCTGCTGGTGCAGCTCACCTTGCTGGGTTGTTCGCTGATCACCGTCGGCACGCATGAGAACGGCGTGATGTACGCCTTCAACAACATGTTCGTGGACGACCTGATGTCCGACGTGCTCAAGCTGCTCACCTATCTGGCGGTGTCCATGATGCTGGTGTATTCGCGCCAGTATCTAGTCGTGCGCAATCTGTTCAGCGGCGAATTCATGGTGCTGGCGCTGTTCGCCACGCTCGGCATGATGGTGATGATCTCCGCCAGCCATTTCCTGACGCTGTATCTCGGCCTGGAGCTGCTGTCGCTCTCGCTGTACGCGATGGTCGCGTTGCAGCGTGACTCCGCCATCGCCACCGAAGCCGCGATGAAATACTTCATCCTCGGCGCGCTGGCTTCCGGCCTGCTGTTGTACGGCATGTCCATGCTGTACGGCGCGACCGGCTCGCTGGAACTGGGCGCGGTATCGAGCGCGATCCAGTCGGGTGACGCCGACAAGACCCTGCTGGTGTTCGGTCTGGTGTTCGTGGTCTCCGGCCTGGCCTTCAAGCTCGGCGTGGTGCCGTTCCACATGTGGGTGCCGGACGTGTATCACGGCGCCCCCACCGCGATGACCATGCTGATCGGTTCCGCGCCCAAGCTCGCCGCCTTTGCCTTCATCGTGCGCATCCTGGCGGATGGCCTGCAACCGCTGGTGCAGCACTGGTCCGGCATGCTGATCATCCTCGCCATCGCCTCGATGGCGATCGGCAACATCACCGCGATCGCGCAGACCAACCTCAAGCGCATGTTCGCCTACTCGACCATCTCGCACATGGGCTTCCTGCTGCTCGGCCTGCTGAGCGGCGGCATCGAGGGCTACGGCGCCTCGATGTTCTATGCCGTGATCTATGTGTTGATGTCGCTGGGCGCGTTCGGCATGATCATGCTGCTGTCCCGGGCCGGTTTTGAGGCAGACACGCTCAACGACTTCAAGGGACTCAACCAGCGCAGCCCGTGGCTGGCCTTCATGATGCTGCTGCTGATGTTCTCCATGGCCGGCGTGCCGCCCACGGTGGGCTTCTATGCCAAGTTCTCGGTGCTGAACGCCGTGGTGCAGGCTGGACATATCTGGCTGGCAGTGGTTGCGGTGCTGTTCTCGCTGATTGGCGCGTTCTACTATCTGCGCATCGTCAAACTGATGTATTTCGACGCGCCGGAAAGCCATGCGCCGATCACGGTCGGCCAGGACAGCGCCCTGCTGATCAGCGTGAACGGACTCGGCGTGCTGTTCCTCGGGCTGTTGCCCGGCGCGCTGATGTCGATCTGCGCCGTCTCGGTGCAGCAATCCCTGCTGCTGCATTAACCGCTTCTTGCTCACTGCAAACTCCCGCCCCGTGCGGGAGTTTTGTTTTGTGGCCAGCATTTTTATGCGGAAATACCCACATGCTTTTTGGGTTAATCCGGAAGGGGGCGGTATAATCCGGAACCTTCAACAAGGTGCCCCGGGCACGCTGACACATGAAAAAATACCCCGACGGCTCCGCCGCGCTGGCGCTCGCCAGAGAGACCTCACCTCCGCCGATCCCACACTATCTGCAAGCCGTCTACTGGTGGGCCTATGTGCATCCGCGCGCCGTCCACGTGTTCGAGCGCGAGTGGCTGGTCAACCTGATCCTGTGGGGCAACTACAGGCGGCTGTGCGATGCCGTGCTGCACGACTATGGCAACCGCCTGGAAGGGCGCAGCCTGCAGGTGGCATGCGCCTACGGCCGGCTGACGCCGCGCCTCGTGGAGTGCGTGGCGCCGGACGGCATGCTGGACGTCATCGACATCCTGCCGGTGCAGCTCGACAACCTGAAGCGCAAGCTGCCGCGGGATGGGCGCGTCAGGCTGGACTGCATGGATGCTTCCGCGCTCGAATACGAGGATGCGCAGTTCGAGCGTGCGCTGCTGTTCTTCCTGCTGCACGAACAACCGCGGGAGGTGCGCGAAAAAACCCTGGCGGAGGCGTTGCGCGTAATCCGTCCCGGCGGTACATTGACCATCGTCGATTACGCCAAACCGGGGTGGTTCAACCCGATGCGTTATATCATGACGCCGATACTCGCCTGGCTGGAGCCGTTCGCGCGCGACCTCTGGCGCGAGGACGTGACGGCATGGCTGCCGCATGATACCAAGGCCGTCCTCATCGGCGAGCGCCGCTTCTTCGGCGGGCTTTACCAGATGCTGACGTTCAGGGTGGAAGACGACTGAACAATCCGGACAGGCAGGTCTTCCGGATGAACAAGACAGGAAGGTGACGTGGCATTACCCGATCTGACCGACGACCCGGAAGATGTCCTGCTGGGCAAGCTGATCGTCCCGGGATTCGTTTCCCGCCGGGACGACGGGGTATTCGTCGATCTGTCGCAACTGCGCGACAACGGTGATTTCGGCTTGTTCATCAACCGTCTGTTCGCCGAAGACGCGCGCTTTTCCGGCCTGGATTATGACGTCTTCCTGAAACTGCTGTACGACGCCGACTGGCTGGCCGCAAAGAAAAAGGCTCAAACTCCCGAATTGAAGATTGCCGCGCAAATCGTCCGCTTTGCGCCGGAACGGCACGCGTTGTACCGCGCCGTGAAGCTGCTGGAAGGTGGGCTGCATGCGGAATATCTGTTCGAACCGGCCAGCCTCGAAGTCGCTTACGAAGAGCCGGTCTATGGCGAGCCGGACGAGCTGGGCGTAGCGCCGATCATCGAATACGCGAGCAAGACCCGGCAGGAACCGACGACGCTAGACTTCGACGAATTCGTCGCCGATATGTGGCTGAAAGGCGTGAAGTTCGGCATCGACGAGAAGGGGGTGCGCAAGGTCATCGCGAGCGGCGAGACGACACGCATGCAGATCGCCCATTATCTTGAACCCACCGAAGGCCGGGATGCCGAAATCCTGGAGATGTCGAGCCACCTGCATCGCGACGATTCGCCAAAGATACTGGCGAACGGCAAGGCCGACCTGCGCATTTTCAAGAACCGTTTCCCGCAAATGGTCAAGGGCGAGCGCCTGATCAAGAAGATACCGCGCGAGCTGGGCAAGCAGGGGCGCAAAGTGAGCGGCGAAGCCATCGAGCCGAGAAAGCCGGATGATCTGGATCTGGACGCGCTGGTCTCGCTCGGCACGAATGTGGAACGGGAGGCCGATGGCGAATACGTCGTGGCGACCATGGATGGTTTTCTCATCATCGACGAGCGCACGAACAAGATATCCGTTGTCGAGAAGATCGAGAACAAGGGCGGGATCAGCGCCAGGACCACGGGCGATCTGTTGCTGGCGGTGGACGAATTCATCGAGCATGGCGAGGTACAGGAAGGCCGCACGGTGGAAGGCAAGCACATGACCTTCATGGCCGACGTGTATGGCAGGGTGCTTTCCCAGGGCGGGAACATCCGCATCGGCGGGAACCTGACC